>NZ_JBWYHD010000005.1:0-495109 GCF_056711665.1 Bacillus sp. Medicinal_06
CCATCTTTATAAAGAGCTAAAATAGCTAATTTTTCAGCTTTAGAATATTTTATTCGTGACATAAAAACGCCCTCTTAGATAAACAGATTTTTATTTTTTATCTGTCTACTTAAGGGGGAGCATATCATCTTTTTTCAAAATGGATTCTTCTCATTTACCGTAAAATATGGGTTTGTGAGGTGTTTTTGATTAAACATTATTTTAAAGCAACACCAAAAAATAAGGAAATACGAGGAATTGATGCAGAATAAAATGAATGTTATAACATTGAAAGTCTGAGCTTCAAGACTTTGTCTATGGAGGGAATGTAAAATGTTAAAAAGAAAATTTAACTATTTATTATTAATCCTTGTAATGATTACTTCTTGTGTTGTTCCTCTTTCTACAGTTCATGCAGTTATACAATCCTCTGAAAAATCGATGCAAGAGCCTGGAATAAAGTATGAGAATAATGATTTAGGATTTTCACTGACACTTCCAGAGTCTTGGAGAGATAAATACAATGTTGAAGTAAGGGATAAAACCAATGTAGCCTTTAGGGTTAAGCTTCATAGAACCTATGACGATGAAAGATATAATAATATCTTTCTTTTTACGATTCATGTGGGCGATGAAAATCTAGAAAAAGAGGGTGGGGAAGATTTTCTTATTGGAACTAATAATGGGAAAGCCTACTCAGTGAGTGTGGATTATGCACTTCAACATTACGACCGTTATGAAGAGATGTTTCCGGAAGCAACTGAAGGCGAACGCAGGATGATTGCAACGATGACCAAGCAAATAACAGATATTTTAAAAAGTTTTAAAATGCTCGACAAAAAAGCTAACGGTAGATGGGAAGCTCCAAAAAGGTTTACTAAAAACCTATTATATGATTTTGAAGCGATTAGAACCACAAAAATTTGAAAAGAGGAAGTTGTGTTTTCTATAATTAAAACTCCTATCGACAATATTCGCACTGAAGTTATTAAGAAACCTGTAAGTGCAACGAACTATATCGGTATAAATGGCGGATTCAATGATCAGAGTAATGGGACAGTGGAACCTAGATCAATTTCTTATTACAATCCTGCTATGGTAACAGATGGATCAACTGAGGTAAGTAATTTTAACAGTACGAGCAACCCTGAAAGATTTCCGAACACTATCGCTTCTCGATCAACTTTCGTTACTTATTACGATAAAAATGAAAAGCGGACTAAAGCAACAATTATCCCAGCTGCGAGCTTGGACGATGTGTTCAAACAATTTGCACCGCATCAAGAGGTCATAAATGCAATTGGTGGGAAAGGATATGACATAAACCATTTTAGAGGGAGCAAAAAAGATTATTCTCAAACTCCTCTCAGAAGAACCATACTAGCATATAAAGAAGAAAACGGTACTGTCTATGCTTATTTAATCATTACACAATCTTTTGTAACAGTTGAAAGGCTAAAGCTACATGTTGAAAAGTTAGGTTTTAAGGAAAATGAAAATATTATGTTAGATGCATCTGGATCGACATCAATGCGAGCTAAGATTAAAAAATTTAATGGTAAATGGGAATGGTATGTAGATAAAGGGAGCGAAGGTATCGGTTTGTTTTCATATTTTTTAGTTTACTTAGTGGGATATTTCTTCGATACGGACACAAAGAATCCTGCAGATAGGAAAGTATACAACATGATTAGATTAATTGATGAACCTAAAAGCTGAGATCATTTCTCGGCTTTTTGACTGCACCCCAAATGTTAGCTATGTTATTTCTAACATAGCTGAATGTCATTCGTATCTAATACCTCTAATGCCTCTATTCCGTTATAAGTTCTTAAAACTTTAAACCCTTCTTGTTTCAAATGTACGTTAATTAATTGAACAATATCTCTATCGTCATCTACGATTAATATAGATTGTTGATTCATAGTTCATCCTCTTTAATGTTTATTTGAAATATACTCCACCACTTTATATTAACATAGCTATAGGATTAGAACTTTGAAATACACCATTTATTCTCCATAACTTGTATTATCTCTAAACTAATAGCAAAAAAGCTAAGACACATACGCCCTAGCTTTTTATCTCATCTATCTCTCACTTAAATAAGCATTTTTATACGTATATACCCCACCAAATTGATGCTTTTCAATGCCTTTTACATACTCTTTTTGTATATATGCCGAACCAGTATGATAAAGAGGGGCAACCGCAGCATCTTCTAACAATAGACGCTCTGCTTGTTGTAAAACTTCCCATCTTTTCTGTTGGTCTAGTACCATATCATCTTTTGCTTTCTGTATAAGATCATCATAATTAGAATTTGAGTAGTTCATCTTATTGTTTGGGTTATCAGTTGTAAATAATTCTAAGTAACTTATCGGATCTTTATAATCTGGACCCCATACTACCATAGAAATATCATATTGTCCTGTTTGTTCAATTTGCAATTTTTGTTTAAATGGTTGCTGTTTAATCCGCACTGTTATACCTGCTAAATTCTTTTCGAGTTCTCCTTTTATATATTCCGCTATACGCTTTGCATTGTCTTGTTCAAATGTTAAAAATTCAAGTGTGACACTTTCTGTACTTAGTTCTTTTTTTGCATCTTCCCAAAGTTTTTTTGCCTTTTGTAAATCCTGTACAGCAATATCTCCATTTTCCTTCCGAAAATCTTTTCCATCTGTTTCATTCTTGTATCCTATTGGTATAAGACCTTGTGCAGGCATTGCACCATTGTTCATGAAATGATTTACAAATTCCTCTTTATTTAGTGCTAAAGAAATAGATTTCCGAATTTTTTTATTTTCTAGAAAAGAATTTCTTTCATTAAAACGAAGCATGGCTACTGCAGGCTCGTTTGCCATATGTAATTCTTTATTATCTTTATATCGATCTACAAACGTAGAATTTATCGGCACTCGGTCAAGACTTCCAGATTCATACAAATTAACAGCTGTCATCGTATCTTTTACAATATGAAAATTTATTTCATCTAGCTTTACTTTCCCTTTATCCCAATATGTATTGTTTTTCTTCAATTGAAATTCTTGTTCGTGCTTCCATGTTTCTAATGCAAATGGTCCATTATATATAGCATATTTAGGTTCTAGCCCATAATTTTTTCCTTGCTTTGTAACAAAGGCTTCGTTCTGTGGTAAATAAATAGGCAATGCTAATAAATGTAAAAAATAAGGAACCGGCTGTTCTAATTGTACCTCTAATGTATAATCATCTTTTGCGTTTGCCCCTATTTGTTCAATAGGAATATTCCCTTCATTTATTCCCTTTGCATTCTTTAAATAAAAGAGCATATATGCATACTGCGAGGCAGTTTCCGGATTTAAAGTACGTTTCCAGGCGTAGACAAAATCATGTGCCGTTACAGCTTCTCCATTTGACCATTTTGCATCTTTACGTAAATGGAATATATATCTTTTTCCATCTTCACTTCTCTCAAATGACTTTGCCACACCTGAAATAGGTTTATCTTGATGATCTAGAACATATAATCCTTCAAATATATTTTGCATCACATGTGATGATGTACCATCCATTGTTTTCACTGTGTCAAGGGAAGGAATTTCTTCTGATACCGTTACGTTTAATACTTGTTTTTTCACTGCTTCATTTGTTTTTATAGCTTTACTACTGCAAGCAGTTAACAGTAACACAATTGTAAGTATAAATGCAATTGAGCGTTTCTCATGTTGCTTCATGAATTTTTCTCCTTAAATTCAAATAATATTATAAAACGCTATACATTATAGCAGAAAGACCAGTATAAAGTCGTGATATTCTATTGAATATTTATTTGTTTCACATAAAATTCATAAAAAAAAACGCCCTCCTCTTCTATTTGGAGTGAACCCTGAGAATGAGACGATAAAAAACACCTCTCTAAATCGTAAGTATCAGTTATGATTTTAATGGAGGTGTTTTTCGTATGGGGAAAAAGACGCATTATCCTGCCGAAATAAAGTGGAAAGTAGTTGAAATGAAACACCAAGGATTCAAAAATAAAGAAATTATGGATGCCTTAGGAATTAAACATGTGGCTCAAATTAAAACTTGGATGAAATGGTATCGTGAAGGCGAAACCTATCGGTTTGAACAATCTATTGGGAGACAATCTGCACATGGAAAAGGCTTAAAAAAGTTAACAGAACTTGAACAAAAAGAATTAGAAATACGTTATTTAAAGGCAAAGATTATATTGCTGGAAAAGTGCCAAGAAATCTTAAGGAGGTGGGAGGAAAAGAAAAAATAATGAAAATGATAAAGGAATGGCAATCAATTTTTACAATTGCAGAACTGTGTTCCATATTTAATATTTCACGTGCTACTTATTATCGTTGGAAAACGCAGGAGAAAACAGTAACTAATCATGAAGAAAAAACCGTAATAGAAATATGTCAACATCATAAATATCGGTATGGATATCGTCGGGTTACAGCTTGTCTACGTGATCAATTTAACATCGTAATGAATCATAAAAAAGTATTACGTATCATGAGAAAATATAACGTATTATCTCGGGTTAGAAAAAAGAAAAAGATATTTGTGCTCGGTCATGAACCAGTGGTAGCTAAAAATAGAATACAACGGAGATTTAAAGCTACCAAGCCTAATGAAAAATGGTTCACTGATATCACGTATTTGATGTTCGGCAATAAGACTCTTTATTTTTCATCTATTATAGATGGGTTTAACAATGAAATTGTAAGTTATAAAATAGGTGAAACACAGGATGTTTCTCTTGTATTAGATACTCTAAAAGAGGCTTTAAGAAAGCGAAATGTGATTGATACGATTTTACATTCCGATCAAGGAAAAGTGTATACATCAAAACAATTTCAAACATATGCCAAAGAAAAAGGCATTATCACAAGCATGTCTCGTACAGGAAACTGCCATGATAATGCCCTCATAGAATCCTTTCATTCTCATTTGAAATCCGAAGGATTCTATGCGCAAAATATAAAACAATCGAATAATGCTAGTATAATACAAACTGTGGAGGAATACATCCACTACTATAATAATGAACGGATTCAGAGAAAATTAGATAATATGTCACCTATAGCTTATAGGAAACATGTTGTCTAGGTGTTTTTTCTTTGTCTCACCAAATGGGGTCAGACCATCTATTTCATTAAAAAGGATAGCGTTCTTTATCAATTTCTCTATTTCAATTACATCTTCAGTCCTCGCTTATAACGACTCGCTTCAAAAATAATGCGCTCTTCATCTAATGTTTTACATTCACCATTCCATACAATATGCTTCCCGTTAATGACAACATCCGATACATCTTTTCCACTTGCTGCATACACAAGGTGTGATAACACTTCTTCTGCTGGCTGTAGATGCGGCTTATTTGATGGATCAATTGTAATAAAGTCAGCACATTTCCCTACTTCAATGGAACCAGTTTGTTTCATTCCAATAACTTCTGCAGCTCTTCTTGTTGCAAGTGAAAGAGCTGTTTCAACTGGTAATGCTGTTGCATCTTTATGAATTCCTTTTTGTAATAAGGTTGCAATGCGAAGTTCTTCAAACATATCTAAATTATTGTTAGATGCAACGCTATCTGTTGCAATGCCAACATTAATTCCCGCTTCCAACATCGACTTGACATCCGCTATACCCGATCCTAATTTTAAGTTGCTATTTGGATTATGAGCCACACGAACATCATGTTCCGCTAAGAAAGCACGCTCATTTTCATTTAACACAACCCCATGCGCAATAACTGTTGGTCTCTTAAATAAGCCACAGCTTGCTACATACTCTACTGGACGTTTTCCATATTGCACTTCAATATCCCGTACTTCACGCTCTGTTTCTGAAAGATGAATGTGGACCATTGTCTGATTTTCCACTGCAATGCGTGCACACTCTTCCAACATTTCTGTAGAGCATGTGTATGGACTATGAGGAGCAACCATCGTTGTTAGCATGCCATCTTCACTGTAATATCGTTTTACATATTTCTCTGCATCTTGAATTGCCTTCTTTTCATCCTCTTTTGTTCCAAAACTGAATAAAGTTCTTGAAATTGCTGCACGCATTCCGCTCTTACGAACTGTTTCCATAATCGCATCTTGATCCACACCAATTGGATTAAACATATCAGAGAATGTTGTCGTCCCGCTTTTTACCATTTCTAATAAACCAAGTTCTGTACTCGCAACGGCAAGTTCTGGAGTAAATTGGCTTTCCAGCGGCCAAATTCTTGTTTCAAGCCAAGGCTGCAGTAACATATCATCGCCAATTCCGCGTAAAAGACTCATCACAACATGTGTATGTGTATTCACAAGTCCTGGCAATAGCCATTTTCCTTTCAGATTTATTACTTCATCTACTTGAGCCTCACTAGAAAATTCACCATTTTTCACTTCTATAATCTTATCATCTTCTACAATGATATATCCGTTTTGTAACACTTCATTCTGTTCATTTAATGTTGCAATCGTAGCGCTTACATAAGCTGTTTTCAAAAGTATTTCCCCTCTCAACTCTATGAAGTACATTCCCTTTAATAAGTTACCACCATTATAGTAACTTATTAAACATTAAGAGTCAAAAGATATTTCACTTCAGACAAATTCTATTGCATAAAGATATGCACTTTCTGTTTTAAAGCATCATATTGCCTGTCATTTGTGTCTGCAAATGCTTCTTCTCTATTAGAAGTAATATCCATATAAGCTATCTCTTCAAAAAATTGTGTTGCTGTAAAATCATATCGCTTTCCATTTATAACATTATAAAAGTGCCAGCCTTCGCCAACTTGCGTCTTCTTTATTTCTCCTCCAAGGAAATCATGTACAACAAGTGCTGTTACACCACATTGCCCTTTTGCTGGATTTTCTATCGTCCATTTGGAGCTTGTATCAAGTGACCAGGATTTCAGTAAAATCTTTTGTATCTGTTCAATTTTTAAACCTTCCATCTCAGCATCTCCTATGTATAATCAGTTTTATACATCATATTGTAAAAGTGGCAAAACTCGCCCTGCAAAAACTGTTGAAGGTGTCTCTCCGATTAATTTTGCTCCCATTTTCATATAATAACCTTTTGCATTAGGATCGCTATCAATTGTAAAACTCTTCATTCCTAATTCAGCTGCTTTTTCTACAACGCCTTTCCATAACACTTTTCCATAGCCTTTTCCCTTATAAGCAGGATGTAAGTATAAAAAATCAAGGGTACCCTCATCTTTACGTAAAAATGCGAAAAAACCAATTTTCACTCCTTCATCTTCTAAAATATATACGTAGTTATTTTTCACATACTCTTCTGTAATTGTTAAATCTTCCTTGCATGCTCGTATAAATTCTTCGCTGTAATCCCAAGTTGCCTTTGATGTTAGTGCTATATGACTTAGTTCATTTGCTTCGTTTAATAACGCTTCTCTCACTATCAACACTATCTCCCTCTTCTCCTATATAAATTATTTAAACTACTACATTACAATTATTCATCTAAAGTACAATTTTTCCTTTTGAAATGAATACATCACTTACTTTTATGTTTCATTCTCTCCAAGTGCATAGAAAATCAACACAAAAAACTATCACCGAAATTAAATTGTTGAGATTTTTCAATGTTAGTTAATTTGTAATACCAGATTCCCCATATCCAACTATACCGCTATGCAATTATGCATATCATCACATTAAATGCGCTTTTTCTCTTTTATTCGACATTATTCTGTATTACAATTCTGTTAAATTAAAATTTTCAAAACAAAAAGAGGAGAGATAATATGAATAAAAAGAAGAAAATTACTTCAATTAGTATTTCTACTGGTCTTGCTTTATCTATATTCGCTCCATACAGTTTAGCAAATGCACAAACAAATGATCAATTACAAGTCAATATGGAAGATGACACTTACCGAGCAGGAGACTTAACTCTTCCTTCTCAAAAAGCTCCAGAGCATGTAGTAAAAGATGCATTAAAAGTAAAAACAAAACAAGCCTTATCTCCTAAACAAGTAAACAAAGAAGAAAAAGTAGACTTTAAGGTTACCCAAAAACGTCCCTCTTATGACGGCACGACATTAGTACGTATACAGCAAACTTATGAAGGCCGCGAAGTATACGGTTATCAGCTTACAGCACATGTTGATAAAAAGGGTGTAATCAAAAGTATCTCAGGAGATAGCGCTCAAAACTTACAACAACAAGAGAATTTAAAAAATCCTGTTAAACTATCAAATGATGATGCAAAACAGTATATATACAAAAAATATGGAAACGATATCACATTTATTGATGAAGCTGAAAGTAAATTAGTAATTTATGTAGATGAGAATACAAAAATAGCAACAACTGCTTATCAGGTAACATTTAGCGCTGCCACACCACAGTATGTATCTGGAACATACTTAATAGATGCTTTTAATGGTGAAATTTTAAAAGATATGGTACAAGAATCCAATTTAAAAGTAGATAAAAAATTAGTTCAAGTTTTACAAAACGACAAGAAAAAGACTCTTACTTCACTAACAGGAAGAGGTACGGATGATTCTGGAATTACCCGCACTTTTGGGATTTCACAACAAAGTAATGGAAAGTATGCATTAGCGGATTACTCACGTGGAAAAGGCATTGAAACATATGATGTCAATTATAAAGATATTACAACACAAGATTGGGCATATCCTGGTAATCTAGTGACAAGTAATTCTACAACATTTAATGACTCTAAAGCAGTTAGTGCACACTATTTAGCAACAAAAGTATATGACTTTTATAAAGATAAATATAAACGCAATAGCTTTGACAATCTTGGTAAAAAAGTTGTTTCTGTTGTACACGCATGGGATTCTACAGAAACAAATGATCCTAAACAATGGTTTAATGCCTTAAGTTCTAATTCGAGTACAAGTAGCATGCTTGTGTATGGTGACCCTCTTGTAAAAGCATACGATGTTGCAGGGCATGAATTTACCCACTCTGTTACTGCGAGTGAGTCCAAGTTGAAATATGAAGGACAATCAGGCGCTATTAATGAAGCTTTATCAGATATCTTTGGTGTAGCTGTTGAGAAATATGCGAATAATGGAGCATTTAACTGGACAGTAGGCGAGCAATCAGGAGACATATTTAGGGATATGGCAAACCCCTCTTCCCTTTCTACTGGCTTTGGAGCATATCCAGATGATTTTAAAGACTATAAAAACCTCCCTCTAACTAGTGATGGTGATTATGGCGGCGTGCATATTAACTCTAGTATTATTAATAAAGTAGCTTACTTAATTGCAAATGGCGGCACTCATAACAACGTAACAGTTCGAGGCATTGGTGAAGATAAGATGTTTGATATCTTCTATTATGCAAATACAGATGAATTAAATATGTCATCTGATTTTAAAGAATTAAAATCTGCTTGCATCCGTGTTGCGACGAATTTATATGGTGCAAACTCCGCTGAAGTTCAAGCTGTTCAACAAGCCTTTAAAGCAGCTTTAATTGATTAATTATAATATTTTGATTTTTAATAACACATTCATTGAATCACTTGCTCTAACGAGTTTCATTCTAGAAAAAATAAAGAGCTAACAATTGGGGTGCACTTCATAAGGTTGTTGACTTTTCATAAAAACATATTAATCAAATGTTGCTTTTGAATAAAGTTTAATCAAAAGTAGCTTGCAAATCCTTTTTTAGTGGGAATCAAAAAGAAACCATTTTGAAAAAAGAATGATCAAAATGGTTTTCTATCAAACAGATTTAAGTTTTCATTTTATAAAAATGTTTAATCAAACTTACTTGGAATTTTTGGATTGAAGGAATAAAGCATCGCATCTCTTTTTAAAACATCATAACTTTATTTCAAATCCACATAAATTCACCCGTTAGCTTGATAACAAATGATTACAACCCACTATTTCTCCCTTGCACGTAATTTGCATAGTTTTCATCATTTTCATCCCCAATAGTCCAGATAGGGGTTCCGCCACATCGCTATCAAGCTAAGAAAATGCAACTACCCCCAGAACAAGATTTTGTGCTAATTTGTAATAAAAAAGCTCATTTTTTCGTTTTGGGGATACCTTAAAATTTTAAGTTGATGGGCATGGGATCCCGCCCACATTTTAACGAAAATATACGCTAAGCAAATTCCAACATAAAGCGAGCCGAATTTTCTACTCTTAAGAAAAATTTCGGTTCGTTTTATGGTTTCATGACAAGTTGTTTACTGAACAATAAAGTTCTTTATTGGAACAGGCTACTTTCTTCAACAATCGGGCCAGATTGTTGAAGAAGAAATATAATAAAAATGCTTTTGATTGTTTTATTAAACGAATTAAACCGCAAAAAACAAGAAGAATTCCCCCCCCCTTACTAGTACACTAAATCCTATAAAAGGGGGGAGATCATGAACAATAAAGCCATTGGATTATTTCAAGGAATTGCGTTATACATTTCAGCTATTCTAGGATCAGGTGTCCTTTTTTTATCGGGGGTAACGGCCTCAATAGCGGGCCCTGCATCTATTGTATCCTGGTTTATCGTTATTATAATTAGTTTTCCGCTTGCTTATTCCTTTGCTAGTTTGGCACGGATATATCCTGATTCCGGTGGAGCAGCAACCTTTGTTAGAAATTCTTTTGGATATCATCTTGGCAATATCGTTGGGTGGTTTTACTTTGTAACAGCAGCAGTTGGTCAAACGATTGTATCTTTAACTGGTGCTTTTTACGTCAGTCAGGCATTTGGATTTTCACATTTTGAAACAATTTTAATTGCCGTCTTTATTTTGGTAATTGCAGGTGTTTCCAATTATTACGGCGTAAATGTTAGTGGTAAAGTTGCATTGATTTTAAGTTCCTTATTACTAATTCTTTTAGCGTCAGCTGTATTTGTGGCGTTTCCAAGAATACAATGGGGAAATTTTACTCCCTTTGTTCCAAATGGATGGTTTTCTGTCGGGAACGCTATAACGGTTATCTTTTGGTCATTTTTCGGTTGGGAGGCGATTTGTAATCTGGCTGAGCACTTTAAAAGGCCAGAAAAAGATATTGTCAAAGGAGCAGTTATTAGTGCAGTTGTCATTGGATTATTATTTTTAGCGCTAAGCCTTGTCACTATTGGAACGGCCACGTATGGCAGTCAAGAAAGCAACCTGTCTCCTATTGGTGTTATAATGGGAGATACAGTAGGCGGAGGTGCCAAAGTCGTTACAGCTGTTTTAGCTTTAATTATTTGTACAGGGACAGCGAATGCTTTTGTAGCCAGCCTAACGCAATTAGGATATTCATTAAGCAGAGATGGTGCTTTCCCAAAATTTTTCTCAAGGCTGCATGCAACTACTCAAATTCCAAGACAGATGGTATTATTTGTTATCTGTTTTTCGGTAGCAGGTGTGTTAGTGACAAAAGCTTTGTCACTAACGTTTGATGATATTTTGTTTATACCGACTTCTCTTGGAATTCTAGTTTATGTTCTTTCAATGGCAGCAGGCGTTAAATTATTTAGGAAGAACACACCGGCATGTTGGGCATCGTTACTCTCTTTCATTTTATGTTTGCTGGTGATTCCATTTTTTCAATTGTATATATTTGTTCCGTTAATTGTCGTGGCTATATATACGATTTATATGATTTTGAGTAATAAGATTTTCGCCTACAAGGGAGGATTAAAATCTAATGAAGGATCAAAATAACCTTTCCAGAGATACCATGTGGAAAGCAACAGTATCATGTGATTCAGCGTATGACGGGATATTCTTTTACGCAGTCAAGACAACTGGAATTTTCTGCCGGCCTTCTTGCAAGTCTAAGGTTCCTAATTATGAAAATGTATCCTTTTTTTCAAATGCGCACGAAGCTCAAAGGGCAGGCTATCGCCCATGCAAAAGATGCCGATCAGATCTAAATATAAAAATATACGACCCGTTCGAATGCGTTTTGGAAGATACTATGCGATTGATAAAAAATAATTATGTTCAAAACATGTCTTTAAATGAAATTGCATCAAGGGTAGGAGTTAGTCGTTTTCATTTAAATCGGATTTTCAAAGAAAGAACAGGGTATACTCCTCGAATATATTTAGAAAGGATCAGAGTTAAGAAAGCAAAGGAACTTCTCTTGACAACGGTCTTTAATAGTACAGAGATTGGTTATCAAACAGGCTATCAAAGTGTATCTAGCTTTTATAATGCATTTAAAAGAAATACAGGATTTTCACCGAGTCAATTCCGTGCTTTCCATAGTGGAAATACCGTAAACCAAGAACTTGACTGAATTCACGTTCTTTAACAAAAGATAGCATGAATTAACAAGAGTGCTTTGTACTCATCGTATTTTTCGATAAATCATTACTGATTGATTAAAAGTAAACAACTTTGTATTGAACAATAATAAGCCATTTTTTCTCTGTTATAGAATTGTAAGCTTTTTAATTCAATCCTCAACAAACGGGCAGGATTATTGAACAAGTTTTATGAACTTTAGTGGTAGCATCATTAGTGAAATGCTTTATAACAACTAATTAAGGAGGGATAGAATATGAGAAATAACTTTCAAATCGTTGCGTTACAAGAGAAGGAGTTTAATAACCTATTTCTAATGAATGAAGAAGTATTAAAAAGTATCGGGGCAGTCAAAATAATAGCAAATAAAAATCCTGGATATCCTTGCAGGATAAGTTTGAAGGATGCAGAGGTAGGAGAAGAGGTAATTTTACTGAATTACCAATATCATAGTGTTAATTCGCCTTATAAAGCAAGTGGTCCTATATTTATACGAAAGGGAGCAACTACTGCTAAGCTAGATGTAAATGAAATTCCGCATATGTTACATCATAGGTATCTATCTGTACGCGGCTACAATGCTGACTCAATGATTGTAGAAGCAAGGGTTACAGAAGGTGTAAATTTAAGAGAAAATATAGATGAAATTTTTGATAATAAAGAAGTAGAATATATTCACATTCTTAACGCTAAACCAGGATGCTATAACTGCCTTGTTAATAGAGTGTGAAAAAATTGAAAATGCAAACTTCTATTATCCTATAAGGGGTACCACCAATCGCTATCAAGCTAATTCAACAAAATCCCCCCTAAAATGAAAAAATACGCTATTCTTTTTGTAGAATCATAGGAAAGGATGGCGTTTTTGTATGTCTATTTCTGTATCTGATGAATTACAACTATCTGCTCAAGAGATTCAAAGTTTTTTATCTCCAAATACCTTACGGGATCTTGCTAGAGATGTTGGTTTCGTACAACGAACCAGTAAATACCAAGCAAAAGATTTAGTCGCTTTATGTATATGGATGAGTCAAAATATCGCTACAACCTCTTTAGCTCAGTTATCTAGCTGTTTAGAAGCATCCACAGAAGTACTCATCAGTCCGGAAGGACTGAATCAAAGGTTTAATAAATCAGCCGTTCAGTTTTTACAACATATATTGACTAACCTTCTAAATAAAAAATTAACTTCATCTATACCACTTTCTTCTCCATACACCTCTGTTTTCAAGCGTATTCGCATTTTAGATTCCACTGCATTTCAGCTTCCAGATATATTTTCAACCATTTATCCTGGGGCTGGAGGATGTAGCCATACTGCTGGGATGAAAATTCAACTTGAATATGACCTATTAAGCGGACAATTCCTACATATCCATACAGGTCCAGGGAAACAACATGATCGAACCTATGGTTCTCTGTGTGTTCCAACTGTAGCACCAAATGATTTATGTATCCGTGATTTAGGGTATTTTCATTTAAAAGATCTTCAACATATACAAGATAAAAAGGCTTACTATATCTCTCGTATTAAATCCAATACACGTATTTATCAAAAAAATCTCACACCTGATTATTTTCAGGATGGAAGAATCAAGAAAGGTACAGAGTATATACAGATAGATATGGAGGTATTAATGAACTCTCTCCAACCAGGACAAACCTATGAAATATCCGCTGCTTATGTAGGAATGACTGATAAAGTACCAACTCGTGTGATTGTTCATCGACTTACAGATGAACAACAACAAAAACGATTGCAAGATCAAGCGGCCTAATTCAAAAAATGAAACCCGATAGGGTTTATTTCGCATGCAAACCTTTAAATTCTCTAAGCCTGGCTTTTAGAAAAAAGAAATAATCACTACTATACTTGACATTGTATAATCTTAGCTTGATAGCGATGGGGTCCCGCCAACCAAATGACATAAAACCCATGTTAAGACATTTTTTAGAATTGGAAACCTTGATTTTTGTACGCTAAGGATTGTAACTAAAATGAACGATTTTGTTACGCTAGAAACCCTTTTATATCAAGCTTTCTTTCCCTTAGCGTGGGTTTTATGTTAATACGTTGGCTGTACCCCAGATACGACTTATGTTTTATCAAATTTATTGTATTGAAAGGATGGTATCATTAAATCTCATTATTTAAATTAATAATTTCAAAAAATGCCCGTTCAGCTGACTGAAGTGCACCTTCAAGATGTCCACTATGTTGTGAATTTGTCTCTGTACCAGCAAAAATAATTTTCTTTTCCCATACACCTCCTACAGGTGGTTGACCATAGCTTTGATAGTTTTTAAGAGGACTGAAATCTTCCTCAACAGCCGTTTCAGCATCACTAGACCAATCTTTATAAAGAATAGCCTTTACGTTTTTAGCTTCACTTCCAAAGAGCTTAATTAACTGATCAATTACCAATTTTAAAATTTTATCTTGCCCCATTTTTTTACGTGCTTCTGGAGGCATTCCGAAAAAACCAAATAATGCACCAGAGCCTTTATTAGGAGAGGCATCATAAATTTCTTCTAAAGGACCAACTGCACTCAATACATATCCAGAAAGTCCTAATTCTCTCCAAAAGGGACGATCATAGACTGCAACTACCTTGGCCTGTCCCGCCATCCACGTCGGTTTTTTTACAATGTCAGAAATAAGATTTTGGGGGAGGGAAGGCGAAAATTCTATGTGATGCGCCACAAGACGGGGTGGCAATGCCAAAATTACAGCATCTGCATGAATTTTTTTTCTCTTTCCATCAGAAAGCTCTGCTTCAACCGTGATATCACCAGCTTCATTCAACTGAATTTTCTTAACTCGCGTTTCTAGATCAACTATTTCTGAAGGAATAGTCTCTGCTAGAGCATCGATAAGAGACTGTACCCCTCCAATCAATCGGACCCATTTTTCGTCAGAATTTTCTTTCAGAATACAGCGCTCTGGTGGCTTGATTTGGAATCGTTCTAAAAGTATTTCGCCTTTCTTATATTGTTCGAAAGTTTCTAAGTTTAGTTCTTTAACAAGGTTAGCAATATGGCTCTCATACTGTGGCCAAAACCACGTCGGGCCAAGATCAAATTTGCCTAGGTCAGGTCTGTTTGGATCAGAAGTACTCAAAACCCTACCACCAATCCTATCTCTAGCCTCTATAACCTTACATTTAATGCCTTGCTCAGTAAGTAATGATGCAGCTCGTAGGCCACTTAACCCCGCACCAACAACGATTACAGGATTGTTCATATTTTATCCCCCTTCTGACTGTGTTTTAGTTTGAATCAGCATAACACGAACAAAAAAACCATACAATATTAAAATTGTATGGCGAACAATATTAAGAAAACTCGTTTAGTAAACCTTTAAGGATCATTAATCCTTGCTCAAGCTCTTCAAGCGTTTTCGGTGCACAGACAGATAATCTTACAGCTCTTTCTGGAGAACTATTTCCAACTACAAAACGTTCAGCAGCATACACTTGTACTCCTTGCTTTGCAGCTAACGTTTCAAATTCAGCACCTGTAATTTTGCCTGGTAACAATAACCAACGAAAGATGCCTGTTTCAGCACCTAGACACATATAGTCTGCCAAATGACGATTTACGACTTGGTTTCTGCGAATGGTTTGTTCAAGATGACCCTCAATTATGACTTCAAATTGATTCGATACAATCGTACGTGCTGTCAGTTCTGCTAATAACGGTGAAACGGTTATATTTATATTATAAAGTGCCTTTGAAATGGATTCTTTGAATTGACTCGGCACTGCTAAATAGGCTAGTCGTAACCCTGGGGCTAATGTTTTAGATAAACTTGCAATATAGATAACCTGTTCAGGTGCAAATGATGCGACTGCTGGGAGAGGTTTCTTGTTGAGAAGATGGTACGATGCATCCTCAATAATGAACTGGTTATATTTTTCGGCTATTGCTGCAATCATTTTTCGATTCTCAACAGACATAAAGGAAGCTGTCGGATTATGATAATCTGGGATCAAATAAATGCCTTTAATATTATCATTTTTACAGGCATCTTCAAAAGACATTGGACTCATTTCATAGTTCTCTGATTTTATGGGTACTATTTGTACACTAAGCATTGCTGCAACAGTTTTTAAGCCAGGGTATGTATGACTGTCAACACCAATGCGATCTCCAGGCTTACAGAGGCTTGCCAGTGTAGCAGCAATCGCATTTTGACCCCCATTGGCAAATAAAATGTGATCAAATGTTGTTTCAAATCCACTTTTTCGGATTAGCTTTATAGCAGCATCCTTTTGCCAAAGGCTTTCACCTGCACGACCATAACCGAACCACTTATCATAATCTGTCTCTTGTAGCATACTTTTTAGTTGGATTAGCAGTGGCTCATAAGAAGCATTATCTGGTAGTGTTGCTCCCATTTCAATTAAATGCTTCGGCTTTGTATCTTCAAGTAAATACGCATTCGATAACGCATCATACGATACAAATGTACCACTTCCAACTGATGCACTTAACAATCCCTTTAACTCGCAGACTTTAAAAGCCTTTGAAATGGTACTCAGATTTAAATCCAAATAATCAGCCAGTTCTCGCTGTGGAGGAAGTTTTGTTCCAGGTAATAAAACTCCGTTTAATATATCCTGTTCCAATTGCCTTGCGAGTGCCTTATAAATAGGCTTTTTATTTTTATCAAATGCTGGCTTCCAACTCATCGGATAGTTTTCAAAAGAATTAATCGGCATCATAAACATCCTTTTTCACACAATTATATGATTGTGCCTTTTTTACCAATTATAACTTTTGTTATTGATTTTGAATAAAGTTTAATCAAACTTACTTAGAATTTATGAATACCAAGACCTATTTTTACACGTATCTCGGCTGTACCCTTTTTCAGTCTACAACTATTTTTTAATAGTCTAATACTTTTTTCTATGGTCTAAAAAAATTTTTTTAATGAAACATCAATGTTATAAACTACTTTTTAATCAAACTTTATTCAAAACCAACACCTTATGTAACTAAACTAATAAGTAAAAGGAATGCCACATATTAGTTGTGTATAATATGTGGCATTCCTTTTTTATATGATTTTTTATAATTTAGGTCTTGATAAATATATAAGTGAGGTTTCTTTTTATATAATATGTTCATCTAACCACGAAATCAAATCTTGGAATACTTCATCCCTATTTACTTCATGGAACATTTCGTGCCTTCCATTTTCATATAGACGAAGTGTTACATCTTTCACACCACAATTTTTATACATATTATATACTTCTTTTACACCTTTTCCCATGTCACCTACTGGATCACGATCTCCAGAAAAAATATGTATCGGAAGGTCTTTCGGCGTTTTCTCATATTCCTCTAGTTTATTCACTTCAAGCACACCGTTAAATAATTCACGGTAAAAACTTGTTGAACAAATAAAACCACATAACGGATCTTCTATGTATCTATCAACTTGACTTGTATCTGAAGAAAGCCAATCAAACTTTGTCCGATTGGGTTTAAAGTTCGAATTAAAATTCCCAAATGATAAAAAGTTCAACATTGGGCTTTTTGTTTTTGCACCGCGAAGCTTCATTTCAATTGTTGCCACTTTATGGCCTATTACACCTAAAAGTCCAGGATTTCCACCCGTCCCAGAAATAAGGAATCCATCATATAGTTCACCACGAAGTTGCACAGCACGTCTTGATAAGAAAGAGCCCATACTGTGCCCTAATAAAAAGAGCGGGCAAGTATGTTCATTACGAATCAATTCCGATACAAAGACTATGTCAGTAACAGCCTGATTCCAGCCAACATTTGGTTCGAAATGACCGTAATCCGCTTCTTGTTTTGCTGTTTTCCCATGCCCCCGATGATCATGAGCATACACACCATACCCAGCTTTCAATAAGGCATCAATGTATTCTGTATATACACCAGCATGTTCTGTCATGCCATGTGCAATCTGTACAATTCCACGAGGTTCACTTTCCGGCAGCCACTTGCGTAAGTAAATTTCTGATCCATCCAATACCGTAACAAAGCTTTCCTGTATGTTCATTTTGACGGCCCCCAATCTATATAATCTATTAAGAACAATAATAATCTATATCTCTAGAAATGAATCACTATTCATTCTTCTTACTATGTATTATATGCAATTGTTTTCGTTATGACAAACACTGTATTTTCTAAACAAATCCTTAACCTACTGCCTTGACGAATATAAAAATAAAATCATATAGTTACTTACATAAAGTAACTATATGATTTTAGGAGGTAGCAATTATGATACCGTCATTATTTTTAGCACACGGCTCATCCATGCTTGCTATTCAAGATACAGATTATACACGTTTCCTTAAAACCCTTGGAGAAACATATAAACCAAAAGCAATTGTTATTTTTACAGCTCACTGGGAAAATGAAGTATTAACTATCTCATCTTCAGATAATGAATATGAAACAATTTATGATTTCGGCGGATTCCCTCCCGAAACGGATATATCTCCGTAAACTTTTATGTACATAAATAGGACGCTCACGATAAAATGTGTACATGTTGATTTGAAATAAAGTCGTACCGGTTTGAAGAAAGTTGCACCGTTTATAAAAAAGTTACGATGATTTAAAAAAAGTTTAACCGTTTTATAGGAAGATTTTTCAAGAAAACATTGTTGTTGCAAGGTTTATAAAAACTGTTGATCGAACTTTCTTATAAAATTTGTATACGGGGTAGCACCACATTGCTATCAAGCTAAGCCCATACAACGTTAATTATAGTAGAGGTTGTTTCTTTTTTCTAAAAGCTACGTGTAGGGAATTTAAAGATTTGCATACGAAATAAACCCTAACGGGTTTCATTTTTTTGATTTAAGCCGCTTGATTATCCAACATGGTACAATTGTAAAAGACACCTAATATATCAAAGACTGTTTTCTTCTCATATCGATGAGATTTTCTCCCGTTTTGCTGTAGGAGGTTGAACAGGCGAATTAGAATCTTTGATAGCTCTTGGGTGTCTTTTTGTATAGCTTGGAAAAGAAGAAGAAAGTAATCTTTAATCATATATATGGCCTTATATTCACTCAGTTCTCGTTTCTTTTTCATAAGAAGCAATTGCTGCATTTGAAACATGATAGAAGAACAGAGTAGAATTGCAATCAGTTGCCCATACAAATGGCACTCCAATCGTTCTCGTTTGATCTTTTTACAATGATGAATATGAAGGAATTGTCCACTTAATAAATCATACTCAAGCTGAATCTTCATCCCCGCTGTATGACTGCATCCTCCTGCACCCGGATAAACGGATGAAAAGAGATCTGGGAGTTGAAATGCAGTTGAATCTAAAATACGGATACGCTTGAAAACAGAAGTAAATGGAGAAGAAATCGGCATAGATGAGGCCAGTTTTTGGTTTAGTAGTTCAGCTAGTATGTGTTGTAAAAATTGGACGGCTGCTTGATTAAATCGTTGATTCAGTCCTTCAGGACTGATGAGTACTTCTGTTGATGCTTCTAAACAGCTAGATAACTGAGTTAAAGACGTCGTAGCGATATTTTGGTTCATCCATACACATAAAGCGACTAAATCTTTTGCTTGGTACTTACTGGTTCTTTGCACAAAACCAACATCCCTAGCAAGATCTCGTAAGATATTGGGGGATAAAAAGCTTTGAATTTCTTGAGCAAATAGTTGTAATTCATCAGATACAGAAATAGACATACAAAAACGCCATCCTTTCCTATGATTCTACAGAAAGAATAGCGTATTTTGTGACTTAACTCATAAAATTGCATACCAATAACCCATAAATTTGCAGAGAGTTTATTTTGTAATCATTCATTTTTTGGTTTTTATGATAAAATTTACATATATAAGGAAGGTGGAAGACTATGAGAAAATTTTCTCGAACAGGAAAAATATTATTAGGTTTTGGAGCGATTCAAGTGTTTTGGGGACTTGTAATGCTTAGAATTAATTTATTTGAGCATACAAGTGAAGTGGTAAAAAATGGTATTCTAATTACTGGAATGGTTTGTTGCATTGCATCTAACTTTTTTAAAGAACCTAAGAGTTATACTAATAAGTGAGTTAATGTTAACTTAGAGGAAGCATAAACCTGCATTTTATGCAAAGTTATGCTTCCTGTTATATATTTTTTCATTTTAAGGGGGATTTTGTTTTGTTAGCTTGATAGGCATGGGGTCCCACCCACATTTTAACGAAAACATATGCTAAGCAAATTTCGACCGTGAAGAGCAGCTGAGGAAGCTATAAAACGTCTAACCAAGAGCTCTAAAGCAATTAACTTCAATAGTGTGGCAGAAGAAGCCGGAGTGAGTAAAGCCACACTGTATAACCATACAGAGCTCAAAGAACACATCAATTTCTTGCGAAATCAACAAGAAAAAGCATTTGTGGACTCTAGGATTAAACGGGACGAGAACAATCAAAATGCCGTCATCGCTTCTCTTAAAAGAAGAATTGAAAAGTTAGAGAAAAAGAATAAAGAGCTTGAAGAAGAAAATAAGCAATTGCGTGAAAAAGAAAATGAAAAGCTTACTGATTACTTCATGAAGTTATAAAATTAGGACCGTACATATTAGACATATCTAAAATGTACGGTCCTTTTGTTTACTAGTGGTTCACTTATCTAACCTAAAGATAAGTATGTGGTCCTTTTACAATTTGAATTTCTTTTTAAGCTTCTTATATTTTCTATATGAACGTCTAACAATGTTTAACATGAAATACGGTATTTTAACAGGGAAAGGCAATTTATAAATGAAAGGCAAGTAAAATGTAAAATATGCCTTTTCTAGGTCTCTCCACTTACTATCTTCTTTTGTTTTTAGGAAATCAGATACATCGACTACATATCCCCTTCCGTTTTCCATCATCACATTTTTCCCATGAACATCACAAGGAGTTAATCCTTGTTCCCTTGCATACTCTAAAGCTTCATTGATATCAAGGATTACCTGCTTAGGAATTTTAATCCCCTTATGAATAGCATCGTATAAGGTAATTTCTTTTAAACGTTTCAATACTATGAAATTTTCTCCTTTATATATAAGCTTCGAATAAGAAGGATGATTTCCGATTCTTCGGTATACTTCTGACTCTTTTTCAATTCCTTCTCCTTCTCGCGCGTAAACTTTCACTACCCAATCTTTGTATTCTTTGTGCATAAATACTGCGGCATAATTACCTGTCCCTAAACACTTCCAAAGTCTAGGAATATCTTTAACTACTACAGGCTCGAACTCATCCTCACTTCTTATGCTTACCTCTTTTAATAATTCGTTCTTTATCAATCCCACAAAACTATTTATACTCATCGTTTCCACTCCGGTTTTGCTAAAAGGGGCCCACCCACATTTTAAAGAATGTTGGTGCTACCTCAATTACTATCTTAACAAATTAAAATTTTGTCTCTCTATTCTTTCATTCTTTCCTCATACTGTTTAGCAAGCTTATAAAAAGAAGAACGTTTAATGCCATACTTTTTCATGGCTCCTACTGCTGTAATTGAACCAGATTTCCATTCCTTGTAAGCATCCGTAAATTCTTCTGTTATTTCAACAGGCGGACGTCCTAAACGCCTACCTTGTTTTCTGGCAAGAGCAATTCCTTCAGCTTGACGTTGTTTAATATCAATTCGCTCTTTTTCTGCAAAGGCAGATAATATTGTCAGTGTTGCTTTTTGAATTGCGCTCTGAATAACATCATTTGTACTTTCTCCAGTGTAATTGACGTTAATGTATGGTTCCTTTATAAATTGTAAATTTACTTTATGTTTTTCGTAATATTTAAATTCTTCTAATGTATCATTCATATTTCTTCCAAGTCTTGTCAAGGAATCAAACACAATGGTATCTCCTGTACGAACAAGACGTTTTAGCATTTGATAATTCTCTCGCTCCATATTTTTTCCAGATTCTTTATCTATGAAAATATCCCGTTCTTCTATCCCTAAATTCTTCATATTCTGAATTTTCCGTTCTTTGTTTTGATCTTTACTCGAAACTCGCACATATCCAAATTTTTTATATTTCATATGCTACACCTCATTGATAATTATAGCAATTATGTCTGTAAAGGTATATAAAATAAACAGATGTCTGTAAAATAAGAAACGGATATTTATAGACGTGATTTTTTATAGTTTCCTATGTATCTGTAAAGGTATACCTTTATAAACTGTTGTTTACTTTTCCTATTGGCAAAAGAAATATTCCAGTACCAAATAACCCTTATTTACCGGGAAAATTGCCTTAACGTACAGCAAACACCTTAAAATGTGTCCAAATTGTAACATAACGTTCAATTTTCTTTTTTTGATATAGTGAGGCCTAAAAGGTGTAGCACCAGTTTACGTATAAAGCAAGTGTGCAGAGATAATAAAGTTGTTTAATTTACAATAAAGTCATTTAAAAAATAATATAATTGTTTAAAAATCCTTCTTCCACTAACGGAGTAGATTAGCTCAATAAGGAATCAAAATAAGAACTTGTAGCTTCTGAAGAAATGGAAAAAAAGAAAGATTTTAAATACAAAGTAGACTCTGTTATACAGAGGTAGAGAGATATTATAATTCATTTGTGATAAATTAGGAATAGTTTGATTTGTTTAAAACTGAGTAGAGGATTATAAAGTGTGTGCGTTTTTTTGCCAAGTCCTATATGTCTTATTCTATGGAGGAAATATGCTTAAAGATAATTTTAAAATTAGTAATATTCCCACGGTTTTATGGGGAGATAAGAGTGAAAAAATTTTTATTGCAGTACATGGAAATATGTCAAATAAGGAAGATGCAGTTATTCAAATATTAGCTGAAGAAGCCAATCAAAAAGGTTATCAAGTATTAAGCTTTGATTTACCTGAGCATGGAGAAAGAAAAAATGATAATACTCCTTGCAAAGTACAGTTTTGTGTTAGTGAATTATCTATAATTATGAATTACGCAAAAGAACATTGGAAAGAAGTAAGCGTGTTTGCATGTAGTATGGGAGCTTATTTTAGCCTTTTAGCCTATCAAAATGATGTGTTAGAAAAGGCATTATTTTTATCACCAGTAGTTAATATGGAACGAATTATCGAAAATATGATGAAATGGTTTAATGTAACACCAGAGCTTTTGCAAAAAGAAATGACTATAGAGACACCTATTGGTCAAAAGTTATATTGGGATTATTTATGCTATGTAAAAGAACATCCTATTAATACATGGAATACAGATACATATATTATGTATGGAGCCAAGGATGAACTGTGCGAATTTGAAACTATTAACTATTTTACAAAAAAACATCGTTGTGAATTAGAAGTCATGGAAACAGGTGAACATTACTTTCATACTGAAGAACAGTTAAAGATGTTTGAACAGTGGTTACACAAACATATCGATTAACAAATTACAATTCGGTTATACATAGTTTTGTAAGTAAGTATGCACCTGAAAATTCCAGAGGACAATATATGGCAGCATCTAATTTACAATAAAGATGTTTAAAAACGCAAATCATCTTATTCCATTAAACGACCATATTTTTTAAGAATCAAGGCAAGAAAACTTGATTAAAAAGGCTATATGATCTACCAAAACATATAGCCTTTTTTAGTGTTGACTCTTACCTTAGAGGATACTTTAGTATAAAGAGCATGGAAAGGAGGAAATAGAGCTGTATACCGTTAATGAAGTTGCAAAACTATCCCATACAACAGTAAAGACGTTACACCATTATCACAAGATAGGTCTTTTGATTCCAGAGCAAACGACAGAAGCTGGATATCGTTTATACGGAAAAAAGGATTTAGAACGACTACAGCATATTCTTTTTTACAAAGCGCTGGATTTTCCTCTTAAGGAAATTAAACAATTATTAGATGGTAATATCGACAGAGAGAATACGTTGATTAAGCAAAGGGATTTACTAGAGCAAAAGATCAATCAATTTAAAGAACTAATTGATACGATCAATTTCTCCATCAAAAATACTAAAGAAGGAGTCGATTTAGATATGGCATCAATGTTTAGGGGTTTTAAAACTGAAGGAGAATGGCAAGAAGCATTAAAGGGTCAAAGCGAACATTTGAAAAAAGAATATGATTTTGATTTGACGAATCAAACTATTGATGTAGAATCAATGAATGATTCCGCCATTGAAGCAAAATCATTTAATGAAGATATGATTAAATTCTTACAAGAAGGTGTCTCCGCAAACGACCCAAAGGTTTTCGAACGGGTGAAAAAACATCTATCCTTTTTAGAAAAAGATGGTCATCCATCTACATCACACGATTTCTTAAATCAAACTGAGCTATTTATTGTAGACGACTTTCACAGAAACATGTTTGAACAATGGCAAGTAGGTTACACTTATTTTCTAAACAAAGTGGCATCTAACTATTTGTCAAGTCAACAATAATGATGATAACGAGTAAATAAATTAAAATATTCCCTTCTTCATAAAAGGACGCGATCGCGGTATAAAGATTGAATTTTTAAACAATTTAATCGTTACACCCATGAGTTCCTAATCAGTGATTATACAAGAAATTAAACAACTTTAAAGAGCCTTGCTACAATAAAATATGCAAGGCTCTTATGTATTTCATAACAAAATTCAATAACTATATTATCGCTTTACATAATACTTTATTTTAATATAATCCATCGTCAATTTATGACATATAATAGCGAATCTAAATCTTTATTCTATAAAATAAGATGTGAATAGAAGGAAGAATATATGACTGGATTATAAATCATATGCAAAATAACGATAAAGATTCATTGTTCAACTGGGAAACCGCTGCTCCTCACGCATATTTAGCCGTTCCGAGAGCAGAACACTTTGTCCCCCTTTTCATCACTATGGGGAGCAGTAATGCTGAAGGAAAAGTCATTCACCGTAGCTATGAACTTGGAACATTAAGTTATCTTTGCTTACAATTTTAACCGTTTTAAAACAAAAAAGGATGAAGTACCGTGCGCTTCATCCTTTTTACCCCTATATAATTAACCTCATTAACTAACTTCCAAATGCTCTTTTTCTGACACCACTGTACCTTTACTATGAAAATATACCCAAATGCAGGCTATAAATAGAAGCGAGGATGTAGAAAAGAATACATATTGAAACCCGGCATGTGCCGCAATCTGTCCTCCGAGTACTGGTCCAATCATATTTCCTAAAAACTGAAAGGATTGATTATAGCCAAAGATACATCCAGTTACATGATGTGGTGTATGTTGTTTTAATAGAGTTTGTACAGAAGGTAACAATCCAGCTTGTGCAATCCCTAATAGAAAACGCAGTATTAATAATTGCCAAGCAGCTGTCACAAATGCTTGTGGGATAAAAAGAATTCCTGCAAAGAACAATGCTACAACTAAAGTTTTTTGAGGACCAATATGATCCGATAATCTTCCTAGTTTAGGAGCTGCTAAAATGACGGCTAAACCTGTTGCAGATATCACCGCCCCCGCAATCATTTCAATATGATCCGTATGAGGACCCGCTAAATGTTTTACATACAACGTAACAATAGGTTGTATGGACATATTTGCAAGTTGAATCATAAAAGTTGCTACAAACAAGCTCATAATAAAATGTTTTGCTGGAACCATCGTCCACACTTTTTCCGGTTGCGCTTTTTTTGCTTGAACAGAATGATTCGATTCATGCAAGAAGAAAAAGACGATTATGAAGGAAAGAAACAAAAAGGCTCCTGTAACTAAAAATACGTGACGCATTCCAATGAGTTCGGATAAGTATCCACCAAGCATTGGTCCAAGTAAGGAACCACTTACACCACCTGTTGATATAGTAGAAATTGCCCAACCTGAATGTTCTTTCGGTGTTTCCGCTGCTATAAATGTCATTGCAGTCGAAAGAAACCCTGACACTGCCCCCATTAAAAAGCGAAGTGCGACTAATTGATACACATTTGTGACAAAGCCCATGAGTGTCATAATCATTGCCATCCCCAGACTCGCACGAATAAGCATCAATTTCCGACCATGTATATCACCAAGTTTTCCCCATATTGGCGATACAATCGCGCCCATTAAAAAAGTTACACCGAATGCAATTCCCGACCACTGTGCAATTTCGGATGTACCCGTTACGCCTAGATCTTCAATATAAAAGGATAAGAATGGTATCACTAAGCTCATACCTGCTGCCGTAGTAAAACAACCAAGCCAACAAATCATTAAATTCCTTTTCCAGCTGGCCATTTTCACACCTTCTTTCTTAGATACCCATTCTACACCCTTTTTGTTAAAAAGTTTAGCAATATGATTCATAGATTAAACGTCATGTGCTTAAAGAAAATTTAAACAAAAATAAAAATTGCTAATAAGGGTATACCTTTATTAGCAATTTTTATTTTTAACTAGAATGTACTACATCTTCCATCATGAACGATTCGAGTTGATTCAAAATTTGTACCAATTTATGAATAGCTTGTTCCATAAATTCACCATAAGTTGTTCCATTTGACATATAACCTAAAAACTCTTCCGTACGATACACTCCATTTAATAAAGCCTCCTGCATTTGAATGTCTTTCGGAATCCTTACTTCGTCTTGTTCGTAGCATAAGCCAATTGCAAGTAAATAGGCAATTGGAGGTAAAACATGATCCCCAAATTCAAAAATAAATGAAGTTTTCAAAAGTGGATTTAAATAGGAGTATGTTTCATTTTTAAACTCTATACCTTTAAAAAATGGATGTTGGTCATACTCTTCTCGAATTCTTAAAAAGTCTGTTATGGAAATCTCTCCATACTTCTGAACATGTTGTATTAAACTCGTCTCGAATAAATGAACCCCATATGTAGATAAGACAACTTGATGTACTCTTTTTACATACTGACTTGCAATTTCTTGCCTTAATTCTAAACTTATGTCCCTATTCTGTAACATTGCCTGAACACAATTAAATTCAAAGTAGTATGCCATAATTTCATTTAATAATTGAGTACTATCATCAAAGAATGTATGTTCATAACTTTGATTAAAATATGCATGCCCTAACTCATGACACAATATAAATAAACTATCTACATCTTCATGATAGTTAAACAAGATTCTACTTTCTTTTCTATTTGGAAAATAGTATGTTTTATTCACTTCAATTTCATTGTAGACTTGTACAAGGTTATATTGAAACATTCTTTCAATATGACTAATCCAGCGTTCTTGTCCGATTTGTTTTAAACTACTGAGCATTATTTCTTTTGCTTCATCAATAGAAATGACACTTCGTTCTTCTTGGTTATAAGCTAAAAAATCCGCTTGAATTTCTCCTGTTGAATTTGGAAATATAATCGATAAACTTTTCGTAATAAGAGTATGGAATTTCTCCTGTAATTTCTCCTCAAATGTATGTAATGTCTCTTTTCCAACTCCCAATACTTCCATATAGTATTCAGGTGTTTCCAAAGACAAATACGCTTGCTTACTCTTTGTAAAAAACTGAAGAATTTCATTTCCTTTGCTACTTAGTACCTCGTAAACTTTTTTCTGCACTTCTTTCTTTTCTTCATAATCCTTCAATTCATGCATCATGCCAAAAACTTCAGATATTGTATACGTCTCACCTTGATAGACAATTTTAAACTCGCGAATAATTTGTAAATACCTTTCATACTCTGCTGTATTCCCATTCTGTCCCTCTATGTTATGTAAAATTTGAACGAAATTATTATACTGCTCCTCTAATTGCAATATCGACAATTGATTCATATGAAGTAAAATGTCAAAAATTTGATGCATACATAAAAGGTCAACTTCAACTACTTTTGGAAGTATAGAATTTTCAGCAGAAATTAAAGTGGAAAGTTCCTCTATTTTCCACTTTAATTTCTCTTGTTGCAGAGGCATAATGGTTTGCAGTGAATGAATAAATGGATTGTGGGGAATGAATTTATCATTAGCTGACATATGAAAGTTTATAAAATCAAAGCTATATACACTTTTCATTGCACACTCATCATCCGTTATATCAGCAAATAAAATTCGACTAATAATAAGTGAAACAGCTAAACCTTGAATAATCGTTCCTCTATTTTCTCGAATGATATATTCTGTATCATAATTTTGAAAGCTTTTCTCTAGTATTGAAGTGGCATCGTTGCTATTACTTATATGCAATACTTTTACAAAATCATTATGATACCCCATTAAAAAATACTTCATTCCCTCTTCATCACAATAATTCATGATGTCTTTATGTAGCTGTAACGAAGATTCATCAAAGCATCCAAAAATATAATTTACCTCACTTAATTGCAATTGTAATAAATCGTTAAGCGTCTCTATTTTCTTATCAAATACTTGAATTTTTACATACGGATCTATTTTTTCTATTCTCTCTTGAATAACATGTATTTTTTTCTTTTTAATATCTTTTGTTTGAAAAATAGTTTGCGCTCTAATGTTTTTAGGATGAACCGTATCAAAATCGATTACAATAATCTCCCCAACTCCAAGTTTTGATAACGTCATGCATAATGTTGCCCCAATCGTACCCGCTCCGATAACAATAGCCTTTACTTTCTTCATCTTATGAACAATTGAATCTGCATGTTTCGTACGATCGTGGGTACTGAAATAGTTAAAATTTCTTAGATTAAATAACAGTTCTTCTTTATCTCCATCGCAACGCTTTTCATATAGAAGTTGATTTTCATTTATAAACTGAATAATATTTTGTAGTTCTTCATCATCTATTCCATTCCTGTTCTTCCATTCATGTATTTGTTCACGAACATCTCCTGAAGGATTTTCTAAAACTTTCAATAATGACCATAGTTTTTGAAACTCATTTACTTCAATAATTCGCTCTTCTCCGTCATAATAAACAATTTCATTTTTATTAGGATATCCCCTAAAATTCAAACTTGTTTTCAACCTCATATTCTTCTCCCCATTTCATTGAAAAAGAAGGTGTTTACACACCTTCTTCTTTTTCAAACTAGCATAATAACAAACAAACACATTGGTTATCTCGTTGCGTAGCTTTTTTAATTTTCACAGTTAGTTTCATTTGAATACCCCCTTTTTTCACAAATTGGTAATACAAGGGTATATTAACAATAATTACCTAGATACCTCAACCTAATTTAACGTATTCGGAATTTTCAGATGTTGAGAAAATGTTTTCTCATGTCTATTACTTCTCCTGATTTACCATTTATTTCCCAGTCACAAACCGTTGAAACAAGAATGTTTTATATTTTATCAAGTGAAATATTTTATTCTGAAAATATAATATTTCCAAAACATTTTACTACCAATATTCTTATTTACACTTAGAGGGCAAAAATTCAATTAAATATAAATAAGGTTTTAATCAGTCGTTCTCCTTTACTGATTAAAACCTTATAAAATTACGTTATTGTAATTGGTATTAATTGAGCCTGACAGCCTTCCTCATAAAATTCAAGTGGACCTGCTTGACCAATAATTGCATATTCATAACCAATTTGCTTCATGTCAGACAAGCATCGATGTAACAGTTCTCTTCCCACACCTTTTACACGATGATTTTTAGCTGTTCCCATTGGTCCAAATAGCCCTTTCTTTCCTCTTACAACATCATAACAGGCAAAACCAATTATCGTTTCATTTTTCTTTGCAATGTAAATTGGCGGTTCTTTATATTCTCGAAAACCTTTATTCACCGTTCCGAACCATCTTTCGCCAAATTCATTCATAACAAACTGAAGAAGCTCTTCCAAATCAGATTGATTTGCCCGATTAATATTGCAAATTAAATCATCCATACTCGGTATTTTATAATTTTTCAAATCTACAGTCATATCTCTTGGTACGGAAACAATGTGTAAAATCCTTTGTCTCATATCTTCTCCTATTAAATTTTGAATCTCCTCATCTCGCTGAAGGATTACGCTTACAATATGTCCTTCATTTACATATACTTGATTAAACCTTTCCATTTTACGTTTAGCTAATTGTAATATCTCCATTGTCTTATAAGAAACATTGTACTCTTGTACTTCTATATATCTTTTATCTTGAAATTCCGTCTGTTGTAATTGTTTGAATTTCGCTACAAAATCTATTCCTATAGAATGAAATAAATACATATACAATTCACCACAAACTCCTGTTCCTTCTTTACACGCCCCTATAAATAAATCTAGGGGTTGAATAATATGCTCATGGTATTCAGCTTCTTTGCTTGCAATTTGAAAAATCCTATTTACTCGTTTTGTAAACTTAAATTCTTTCATATGTATTCTTCCTTTATAGTAATTGTTTAAATGTAAACCTAGCTCCCGTATTATCAGAATCAATATCCCATTCAATATCCATCTCTTTCGCCATAACAGCAATAATGGATAATCCAATTCCTACACCTTTGTTTGGCGAATGAGCATTTTGAAAACCTGGCCCATGGTCAACAACTGTAATTGTTTTTTCCTCATGGTTTACATATACTCCTATAAATTTCCCATCACCTGCATGCCTAACTACATTTTGAATTACATTATCTATAATTCTTTGAAACCAATTTTCATCGATATTCCAAAATAATTGCTTTTCTGGAATCACAATATCAATCTCAAAGCCTTTCTCATCTAATATATCATACCATGATGCAACAAGTTTTCTCGTTAAACGTGTCATTTCCGTTTGCTCTGGATGATACGGATATTTTCTTGCCGTTATTAATGAATACGATAGTAAGTTCTTCATCCGTGTCTGTCTCAACAATCCGGTATTCTTTCATAAATACTTTTAAATGTTTCACATGCTGCACTTCTGCTCCATCTTTGTTGTACCGTCTTAATAAAACTTCAATACGTGCCATCAACTCTTTTGGGTGGAATGGTTTTGTTATATAATCATCAGCAAATGTTAATCCATATATTTTATCTTCTAATGTTGTTCTTGCAGTTAGCATAATAATCGGGATATCTGGGTATTCCCGTTTAAAACGTTGACCTAGCGTAAAACCATCAAGCCCTGGCAGCATAACGTCTAAAACAATGACATCTGCGATTTCACATACTTCATTCGTACCCTTCTCTGAAGTAAACCATGTAACTTCATACTCTTGTTTCTTCAACTCTCTTTTGACCCATTCTCCAATCTCATGATCATCCTCAACATACAAAATATGTGTCATTTTTTCACCTTCATATATAAATTTAACCCTCCTCTTCCATCATAAGGAATACTACACAATTTGAAAACTAGTACACTCCAAAATTAGGGGATACTGTATAAATTTAAACAAAACTTAAACTCTTCTAACATTATCATTAACCTTTATTTCCTATACTTCATTTGAGGTGATAGGAACATGACTTATATTTTGAAAACGACTGGGTTAACAAAAAAATATCGGAATGATTATGTAGTACATAACGTAGATTTAAAAATTCCAAAAGGAGAGATTTATGGATTTCTCGGGCCTAACGGAGCTGGTAAAACAACCAGCATTCGCATGCTATTAGGCCTTATTAAGCCAACACAAGGAAATGTCGAGATATTTCAACAAGATTTGGCAAAAGAACGTTTATCTATATTATCTAAAATTGGAGCTCTCGTTGAAAACCCATCTTATTATGCCCATCTAAATGCCATTGAGAATTTAGAAGTTTACCGGATTTTGAGAAATGCTCCGAAAGAAAAAATTGAGGAAGTACTGCAGATTGTCGGTTTACAACATGCTGCCAAGCAAAAGGTAAAAGAGTATTCATTAGGAATGAAACAACGGTTAGGAATTGCCATTGCCTTACTTGGCGATCCGCAGCTATTAATTTTAGACGAGCCGACAAATGGACTTGATCCAGAAGGGATTCACGAAATTCGTATGCTAATTAAACAACTGGCGAAAGAAAGAGGGATTACCATCCTTATTTCTAGTCACTTATTAAGTGAAATTGATCAAATGGCAACCTATGTTGGAATCATTGCAAAAGGCAAGCTTATTTTTCAAGATAAAATAGGAAGATTGCGTCAGCACGCTCATCGTTCTATTACACTTATGACAGACAAACCAGATTCAGCTTGGAAACTCATTCTCTCTAAAGGGATTCCTTCTATACAAGAGGAAAAACAAATTATTCTATCAAACGTCTCAAATGAAACTATTAGCAACATTGTAAAAATACTTGTAACACATAACATTTCTGTATTTCGAATTGAAGAAAATAAAAAGTCACTTGAAGAGATATTCTTACAGCTTATAAAGGAGGAAGAGACACATGTACAAACGCCTCTTTCAATCTGAGTTTTTAAAAATAAAAAGGAAGTGGATTTGGTTTTTAATCTTTTTAGGACCAATAGGTGTTATTTCCCTTCAAGCATGTAACTTTTTTCTCCGCTATGATTGGTTAACAGAGAAATATGCGAAAGACTTATGGGGAGGTCTTCTTTCTGAGGTTCAACCTCTTGCTTTAGTAACCTTGATATTAGGTACTACTATTATTACTTCTTTAATCGCTCACATAGAGCATCATTCTAGTTCATGGAAACACCTCTTATCCTTACCTATTAATAAGCGACATATTTTTCTAATAAAATTCATACTGGTATCTTTCCTACTTACTGTTTCTTGTTCTTTATTATTGATTGGTATAGTTGGATTGGGTTTAACATTACAATTCGATGATTCAATTCCATGGTTTTCTATATTTAAAATAAGTTTCTATCCTTACTGGTCGGCACTACCAATTGTAGCTCTTCAATTATGGATTGCCATCATATTTCAAAACCAAAGTATCGCATTTACAACCGGACTTTTAGGAACTATTTTCACTATGTTTTCAGTAGCGCTTCCCAATTGGTTTATATGGAGATGGCCAAGCCTACACATTGACTGGGGACCCCCATTTCTATGTGTAGCAATAGGTCTAATCGTTGGTATATGTATGTTATGTATTGAAACAGCCGATTTTACTAGAAGGGATGTGCATAAATAATGCTTTGGCTTAAAAGTATACAAGCTGAATTTTATAAAATAAAAAAAACTAAAATATGGGCATTACTATTTTTAAGCCCAATTTTAGCAGGAGTAATAGCTTATGCGAATGCCTCGAACTATCCCGATTATAAACAACATTGGGAGTTAATTTATAATATCATGGTAGTGGTGCATGGCACGTTACTTCTCCCATTATTAACAGGTATTTTCACTGCATATATTTGCCGATATGAACATTCAAACGGTGGTTGGAAACAACTTTTAGTACAACCAATAGCAAGGTATCACACCTATATCATAAAATTTTTCTTTATTCTTTTATTTGTAGGTACAATGCAACTTCTCTTCATCATAAGCTATGTTAGTGTTGGACAACTGTTGCATTTATCTAGTCCTTTTCCACTTATTCCTACACTTAAAGGTATTACAGGAGGGATAATCGCCACTTTACCTCTAATTGCTTTACAATTATGGGTGTCAACCATCTGGTCCAGTTTTGCTGCACCGATTGCTTTAAATGCTATAGCTTCTATACCAGCTCTAATGATTGCAAATTCCGAAAGATTTGGTCCTTTTTATCCATGGGCACAACCATTTCTAGCTATGCTTCCTAAAGAGGACTCACAACTATTTTATATTTCTTTTGAAACACTCGTATTTGTCGTAATTGGTAGCTTTGTTATTTTATTTATAGGCGGATTCGTTCATTTTATGAAAAGAGCATATTAACCTTTCACATACCAATAGCCCAAAGCTATTTAAAATAGTTTCGGGCTATTCAACATAACTAAACCTACAAATGATATCCATACATAATAGAAACAATTATTCCAACTACTAATATCCCCGGCAATAAATTCGCTACTTTAATTTTAATAAAACCAAGTAAATTGAGTCCAATTGCGAAAATCATAATCCCACCAGTCGCAGTCATCTCGACAATAAACTGATTCATTAGCTTCTCTGGTACAAAACTATTAATTTGCGTTGCAAAAATTGCAATACCTCCTTCATATAAAATAACTGGTATTGCTGAAAATAGTACGCCTATTCCAAGCGTTGTCGTTAATATAATAGAAATAAATCCATCGATAATTGCTTTTGTAAACAGTACATCATGATTCCCCCGGATACCGCTATCTAAAGCTCCCAGTACTCCCATTGCTCCAATAGCAAAGATGAGTGTCGCTGTTACAAATCCGAGAGATATACTACCTTCCCCTTTTGAGCCAACCTTTTTTTCTAACCAATCTCCTAAACTCTTTAACTTCTCTTCTAACTCCAGCCATTCTCCAAGCACTGCACCAATAACAAGACTTATAATGACAACAAGAAAGTTTTCACTTTTCAATCCCATTTGAAGACCCAGTACAGTAACAGCTAAACCAATTGTATGCATCACTGTCCCTTTCATACTTTCTGGAATATTACTTAATAGTTTACCTAATATAGTACCAATTATGATACAAATTCCGTTCACGACTGCTCCTAATATAACCATTATGTTTTCTCCATCCTCTTCAACCATTATTTTCATATCTAACATACAACAAAATACAAGAAATTTTAACAGAATTCTCGAAACTTTGTAAGTGAAATTTACTTATGTATTGTATTCTTTCATCGTTTCATGTTACCGTAATATTGCATACACTATGAGATGAGCTCTCAATACATACCTATAATCTAACAGAAGCATCTTTCATCCTACATATCATGTCTAGCATACATAAACGATTAAGCACTTACTTACTTACTTACTTACTTACTTACTTACTTACTTATTATATGAAACTCTTATCAAAGGATTTTCTAAAAGTCAGTCATTATATAAAATGAAAAAAGGAAAGATAACTATGACAACTTTATTTAAACGATTTATTTTAATAGTAATTCTTATTACACCGATTGTTTTATTGATAAATAACTCCTTTACATCAAAGGCAAAAGATGCAGCTGGAGTAGAAAGTAAAAAAGAAAAAACAAAGAAAGACGAAAAAAAGAAAAAAGAAGATCCTGAAATTACGCTTACATTTTCTGGAGACACAATGTTCGATTGGCAATTGCGCCCCGCTATCCAAAAAAATGGTGCTGATTATCCATTCCAACATGTAAAAGATGAAATAACAAAAGCTGATATTTCCTTTATAAACTTAGAATCTGCATTTACAACACGAGAGAAAAAAATCCCTGGTCAGCTATTCTGGATTAAAAGCGATCCTTCCACCTTACAAGCTATTAAAAACACAGGCTATGACATTGTGAATATTGGTAATAACCATACCCTTGACTATGGACAGGATGGTTTAATGGATACGATCTCTCACGTAGAAAAATTAAAACTTCCTTATATCGGAGCTGGAAAAAATACGGATGATGCATACACAGCTAGGGAAATTACAGTAAAGGGAAAAAAATTCAAATTCCTTTCCTTTGTACGCTTTATGCCTGACTTTACCTGGGTAGCCGGTAAAGACAAACCAGGCGTTGCAAATGGGTATGACATCAATCTAGTAACAAAAACAATCCAAGAACAAAAGAAAGATGCCGATTATCTGATTGTATATATGCATTGGGGTGTTGAAAAATCAAATAGACCTGTAGATTATCAAAAACAATATGTTCCGAAAATGGTTGAGGCTGGCGCTGATGCGATTGTTGGAAGTCATCCACATTGGTTACAAGGATTTGAATACTACAACAAAGTCCCTGTCGCTTATTCGCTAGGAAACTTTTTGTTCCCTAACTATGTAAAAGGAAAAAGTGCTGAAACAGGTGTATTAACCCTTACCTTTAAAGGAAAAGATGTACAAATGTCATTTAATCCTTACATCATTCGTAATGATCAAATTTCAACAGTCACTCCTGAGGAAAAGAAAAAAACATTGCAATATTTACAAACCGTTTCAACTGATGTAGAAATTGATGAAACTGGAACAATTAAAAACAAACGTAGTTAGAAAAAAGGAAGCTTTATACTAAAAAGCTTCCTTTCTTTTTGTATATTAAATTAACAAATCAAACAAAACAGGATTTTTATTTAGCTCCATAAATTGAATATTATTTTCTTGAAAACGGGTAATTAACGGCTCATAATCTTCTTTATGTTTTAGTTCCACCCCAACAAGCGCAGGCCCATTTTCTTTATTGTGCTTTTTAATATACTCAAAACGAGTAATGTCATCCTCTGGGCCTAAACCTTTATCTAGAAATTCTCGTAATGCTCCAGAACGTTGTGGAAATTCAATAATAAAGTAATGCTTTAACCCTTCATAAATGAGAGAGCGCTCCTTCATCTCTTGCATTCTATCAATATCATTGTTTCCACCACTTAATATACAAACAACAGTTTTTCCTTTCAATTCATCCTTATAAAAATCGAGTGCGGCAATGGAGAGAGCACCAGCTGGTTCCGCAACAATTGCATTTTTCTTGTACAATTCTAAAATCGTTGTACAAATCTTTCCTTCAGGAACTAATACAATATCATCCAGTACTTCTTTACAAGTTTCAAAAGTTAGTTTTCCTACTTTTTTAACTGCTGCACCATCAACGAAACTATCAATTTTTTCTAGGGCGACGTTTTCATTTTGCAAAAAAGCTTCTTTCATCGATGCTGCTCCTTTTGGTTCTACACCGATTACTTTTGTATCAGGGCTCACACCTTTTACATATGTACCAATACCTGACGCTAAACCACCGCCACCAATTGCTGTAAAGACGTAATCAACATGTTTCTCCATATCATGTAAAATTTCAACAGCGACCGTTCCTTGGCCCGCAATTACATATGGATCATCAAATGGATGTACAAACGTCATGCTATTCTCCTCACAATAACGCTGCGCTTCTTGGAAAGAGCTATCAAATGTGTCTCCAACTAACACAATGTCTGCATAAACACCGCCAAAAAATTGTACTTGAGATACTTTCTGCTTAGGTGTTGTTGTCGGCATAAATATTTTAGACTGAATCTTCAATAAATTACACGTATAAGCAACCCCTTGCGCATGATTACCAGCACTCGCGCATACAACCCCATTTTGCAATTGTTCTTTCGATAAACTTTGAATTAAATTGTACGCTCCTCGAATTTTAAACGAACGAATGACTTGTAAGTCTTCCCGTTTCACATATACGTCACATTCATATTTCTCAGATAAAACTGAATCTCTTTGGAGCGGTGTTTTATTGACGATATCCTTCATATGATTATGAGCCACAAGAATATCTTCGATTTTTACTCTCTCCCTTACATTTTGCACCATCTCGTATCATTCCTTATCTCTTTTTATATGGATTTAATCTAGATTTTGCATTTTTAGCACTGCACCTGTATTCGCTGATGTTACCATTTGTGCGTAACGTCCAAGCCATCCTGTTTTCACTTTTAACTCTGGTTTTTTCCATTCTTTTCTACGTTTTTCTAGTTCTTCATCACTTACTCTCACTTCAAGTAAACGTTCCTCTACATCAATACATACGATATCGCCTTGCTCTAGAAGTGCAATTTCTCCGCCAGCAGCAGCTTCCGGGGAAATATGTCCTACTGAAATACCTCGTGATGCACCTGAAAAGCGACCATCTGTTAGTAGTGCAACATCTGCACCTAACCCCATACCTGCAATTGCTGAAGTTGGTGCTAACATTTCTGGCATACCAGGGCCACCTCTTGGTCCTTCATAACGAATAACAACAACATCTCCTTTTTTCACTTTTCCAAGCATAATCCCTGCAAGCGCCTCGTCTTGAGATCCGAAAATAACACATGGTCCTTCAAATCGTTTTACCTCTGTTGCACCACTTTTAATGACAGCACCATCTTTTGCAAGGTTTCCTTTTAATATACGTAGGCCACCTTCTTCACTATGAGGATTTTCAAGAGAATGAATGACTTCTTTGTCTTGAATTTCTGCATAGGCAATGTTTTCCCCTAATGTCTGTCCGGTAGCTGTAATACGATCTAGGTGAAGGACACCTTCTTTTTTACTTAATTCTTTTAAAATAGCACTGATGCCACCCGCACGATCAATGTCTTCCATATGCCAATTGGAAGCTGGGCTCACTTTACATAAATGTGGCACGCGTCTTGAAATTGCATCGATTCGGCTCATATCATAATCAAGTCCCGCCTCTTGTGCGATTGCTAGTGTATGTAATACCGTATTCGTTGATCCACCCATCGCCATATCTAATGCAAATGCATCGTCAATCGCCTCTTCTGTTACGATATCTCTTGGTTTAATATCGCGTTCAATTAATACTTTTAATTTTTCAGCTGCTTGTTTAATTAATTCTTCCCGTCTTGGATCCGTTGCTAAAATGCTACCATTACCAGGAAGTGCAAGTCCTAATACTTCACATAAACAATTCATTGAATTTGCAGTAAACATACCTGAACAAGAACCACAAGATGGACAACCGTTATCTTCAATATCCTTTAACTCTTCTTCTGAAATTCTTCCAGATTGATAGGCTCCTACTCCCTCAAAAACGGAACTTAGATCCACTACTTCTCCTTTCGATGTTTTCCCTGCAGCCATTGGACCACCGGAAACAAATACAGTTGGAATGTTAATACGCATAGCGGCCATCATCATACCTGGTGTAATTTTGTCACAGTTCGGAATACAGATCATCCCATCAAACCAATGTGCATTTACTACCGTTTCAACTGAATCAGCAATAATCTCACGGCTTGGTAACGAATAACGCATACCGATATGCCCCATCGCAATCCCGTCATCTACCCCAATTGTATTAAACTCAAATGGAACCATTCCCGCTGCACGTACTGCTTCTTTTACAAGCCGACCAAATTCATTTAAATGTTTATGCCCTGGAATAATTTCAATAAAAGAATTACAAATCGCTACAAATGGCTTATCAAAATCCTCATCCTTTAAGCCAGTTGCTTTCAATAAACTCCGATGTGGTGCTTTATCAAAACCTTTTTTAATCATATCGCTTCTCATCTTTTTCAAATCCCTTCCTGTTCATTTCCGTTTATCTATTTCCTACTATTTTTCACTAACTCTTTTCCATTAGGCTGCTGAATCCAAGTCATCATTTCTCGTAACTCTGCCCCTACTTTTTCAAGTTGATGCTTTTGCTCTGCCTTTTTCATCGCATTATACGTAGGGCGTCCTGCTTGATTTTCCAAAATCCATTTCTTTGCGAACTCGCCTTGCTGAATCTCCGCAAGAACCCGTTTCATTTCTTTCTTCGTTTCATCTGTAACAATTCTAGATCCTGTTACATAGTCCCCAAACTCTGCTGTATCTGAAATAGAATGGCGCATATTTGTTAAACCGCCTTCGTACATTAAATCAACGATTAACTTAAGCTCGTGTAAACATTCAAAATACGCAATCTCTGGGCGATATCCACCTTCCGTTAATGTTTCAAAACCGGCTTTCACAAGTGCAGTTACTCCGCCGCAAAGTACAGCTTGTTCGCCAAATAGATCTGTTTCTGTTTCTTCTTGGAAAGATGTTTCGATTACACCAGCACGTGTACAGCCAACTCCTTTCGCATATGCAAGAGCAACATCAAAAGCATTTCCAGTCGCATTTTGATAAACAGCCACTAGAGCTGGAACCCCGTTTCCTTCTTGGAATACGCGGCGAACAAGATGTCCTGGACTTTTTGGTGCAACCATCGCTACATCTACGTAACTTGGCGGCTCGATTTGTCCAAAATGAATATTAAATCCATGTGAGAAAAGTAACATTTGTCCTTCACGAAGATTTTTTTCTACTTCATTTCGATATACATGTGCTTGCTGTTCATCTGGCAATAATACTTGCACAACATCTGCGGTTCGCACGGCTTCTGAAACTGACATTACTTCAAAACCATCCATTTTCGCTACCTCGAAAGATTTCCCTGGACGAACACCTACTACAACATGAACGCCAGAATCGCGTAAATTTTGCGCTTGCGCATGACCTTGTGATCCATAACCAACTACTGCCACTGTTTTTCCTGCTAATACCTCTAAATTTGCATCTTGTTCATAGTATGTTTTCATCTTTTCATACACTCCTTATAATGTATTTACTTGCAAGACATCAATTAACTTTTTTAACTGATTTACGAGCAGTGTCGCTTCATTTTCTGTACAAACTGCTGTAAGTTTCATTTCCGAAACCTCTCTTTTTTCTCCTTCATTTAAATTTAAAGAAGAAATATTATAACCACGCCGAGCAAAAATTCCACTTACTCTTAGTAAAACTCCAGGGTCGTTATTAACAACGAGTGAAAAAGTATGACTCATTCTTCCCACCTCTTCATAATCATTTCATGATTCCCTTTATTAGGAGGGACCATTGGAAATACGTTTTCGCCCTCTTCTACACAAAAATCAACAACAACTGGACCTTGATGACAAAGTGCTTCTAACATGACTTGTTTTGCTTCAACCGAATTTGTAGCACGCAAACCTTTTACTCCATATGCTTCTGCTACTTTTACAAAATCAGGTGATCCAATCTGTGATTCTGATAAACGATTTTCATAGAACATCTCTTGCCATTGTCTTACCATACCTAAAAACTTGTTATTAATAATAAAAACTTTCACTGGAATATTATTTTCAGCAATTGTTTGCAATTCTTGAATGTTCATTTGAAATGAAGCATCTCCCGCAATACAGATAACTGGCTTATCCTCAAAGGCAAGCTGAGCACCGATTGCCGCTGGGAATCCAAACCCCATTGTTCCTAATCCACCAGATGTAAGGAATGTTCGCGGTTTTTGCGCCTTATAAAAGTGCGCTGCCCACATTTGATGCTGGCCGACTTCTGTGGTCACAATTGCTTCACCATTTGTTAGTTCACTTAGTAAAGCAATTACATGTTGTGGTTTTAATTTTCCTCCCTGTTGTTCGTATGACAGTGGATATTCTTCTTGCCATACTCTTACTCTCTCTATCCATGCATCAGTTTGGCACTCTACTCTCATATTTCTTAACATGTGTAACGACCGCTTCACATCCCCTACAACCGGATATTCTACCGTTACATTTTTATGAAGCTCAGCTGGATCAATATCAATATGTACCTTTTTCGAATGAGGTGAAAATAGTTCTAACTTTCCTGTGACTCGGTCATCGAAACGGACTCCAAATGCAAGAAGCAAATCACATTCCGTTACTGCCATATTTGCAGCATATGTCCCATGCATACCGAGCATCCCTAAAAATAGCGGATCTCCAGGTGGATAAGCACCCAGTCCCATTAAAGTTGAAACGACTGGAATACGGTTTTCTCTTGCAAATGTTAGAAGCTCTTCGGATGCATCTGCATGAATGACACCGCCTCCGATATACAGGAGCGGGCGATTTGCTTTTGAAATTGCCTCTGCCACGCTCTTCAGCTGCATTTTGTCTGGGTCAATCCGTGGCTTATAACCCGGAACTTGAACTTCTCCTTCAAAAAAGTTCGTTACAATAGAATTTTGAATATCCTTTGGAATATCAATTAATACCGGGCCTGGCCGTCCACTTTTAGCGATATAATATGCCTCTTGCAATATACGTGATAACTGATTTACATCTCGTACTTGATAATTATGTTTTGTAACCGGTATTGTAATTCCCACAACATCCGCTTCTTGAAATCCATCTTTTCCAATGAGAGATGTCGTTACTTGACCTGTAATTATCACTAAAGGAATCGAATCCATATACGCATCTGCTAAACCAGTAACTAAGTTTGTAGCTCCTGGGCCGGAGGTAGCAAATACTACCCCGATTTCTCCAGAAGCTCTCGCATATCCTTCCGCAGCGTGAATGGCCGCTTGTTCATGACGCGTTAATACATGTTTTAAGCCACTGCCATACAGTGCGTCATAAACTGGTAAAATAGCTCCGCCAGGATAACCAAACACGGTTGTTACACCTAATTTCTTTAAACATTGAATCACATGTCCGGCACCTGTTACTTTTTTTATTTCTACGCCATATGCTTCATCACACACTGCTTGTTGCTTTTCCATTTCACTAACTCCTTCCCCTATTCATTAAGCTAAACTTTCTGCTAGTCCCGGAACGCGCACTCCTCGCTCTCTCGTTAACTTTTTAAATTCTTCCGTTAACTGTTTCGTTACTTCTCCTGGTTTTCCACTTCCGATTTCTCTTGAATCCACTTTTACAACTGGAATTAATTCAGCCGCTGTTCCTGTTAAAAATACTTCATCTGCTACATATACATCGTGACGAGTAAATGGTCTTTCTTCACAAGGAATACCTAGCCTTTCACAAAGTTCAATGACACTATTCCTTGTAATCCCTTCAAGAGCCCCTAAATATGCAGGTGGCGTTACTACTTTTCCATCTTTCACAACGAACACGTTATCTCCCGATCCTTCGCAAACATACCCTTGCTGATTTAACATAAGCGCTTCTAGCACACCTGCTTGTGCTGCTTCAATCTTTACTAATACGTTATTTAAATAATTCATCGACTTAATACGTGGATCAAGTGCATCTGGCATATTTCGGCGAGACGCAACAGATACAACACTAAGACCGTTATCATAAAACTCTTGCGGGAACAACTTTAACTGTTCAGCAATGATGATGACACTTGGTTTCGTACAGCTTCTTGGGTCCAGCCCTAAATCCCCTTTTCCTCTTGAAACAATTAATCTAATATATGCATCTGCATATTCATTTTTTTGTAGTGTCTGTAAAACTGCTTGTTCCATTTCTTCGATTGACATTGGGATCGTTAGTAAAATAGATTTCGCAGATTCATATAAACGCTTTAAATGTTCTTTTAAACAAAATACATTTCCGCCGTAACTACGAATCCCCTCAAATACGCCATCTCCATACAAAAATCCATGATCATAAACAGATACAACAGCCTTTTCTTTTTCTACTAATTCTCCATTCATATAGATATACTGGTTTCCCATCCTACATCGCTCCTCTTTTTTATCTATTTATGTGCAATCCATCTTTGTATCGATTGCTGAGAAGAGAACATTTTATCTAAATCTTCTGTAAATTAATTATAAAAATATCCTCGTCTCAACAATCGATTTTCTACAAACGTGTAGCAATCCATTGCTGAGACGAGGGAATCGTGGTACCACTCAGCTTCCTTATACTTCTCGCGAAATACAAGCTCTGCAAGTCCTATTAGACTTTTGTTCTTTTATCGTGAACAACCCCGCTGCTCTCTACTCAGTTTTTTCGAGGGCAGTGCTCTGAGGTGATCTTCAACAGATACAATTGTTACCACCCTCACAGCCACGGGGTAGCTCTCTGAAACAATGTATATCGTTTACTCTCCTCTTCTTTGCATTCTTCTATTCTCTTTTCTAAAGTAAAAACTCTCGCCTCAGCAATCAATTACTACATCATAGTAGTTTTTGATTGCTGAGGCGAGAGTTTCGCGTTACCACTCAGCTTCCTTATACTTCTCACGAAATATAAGCTCTATAGGTCCTGTCAGACCCTCGTCCATTTACCGGAGACGATACCGCCGCTCTCTACTCAGTTTCCCTTTCGCAAGCGATGCTCCGAGGTGATCTTCAATGATTCGATTGTTACCACCCTCACAGCCATGGGGTAGCTCTCTGAAACTATCATAATCATCTACTTTCCTCTTCTTTGCACATACTATATATAAAAGTTAGAAAATTCTTAATTAACTTTTAAGTTGTTACACGTATTATAGGACTTTGTTCTTTTCATTGTCAACATGTTTTTTTGAATTTTTTTAAATTTATAATTTAAATATTTTTATCAAAATAAAAAAGGAATGAATCTCAATCCAACACTCATATATTACTTAAGGCTTGTCTGTTAGAAAAGCCAGCTTCATACATATGTAAATTTATTAAGGAGATGATGTGAATATGTTAAAAGGAAAAGTTGCATTGGTTACTGGGGCAAGTCGTGGAATTGGACGTGCTATTGCGAAACGCTTAGCAAACGATGGTGCGTTAGTCGCTGTTCATTATGGAAATCGTAAAAGTGATGCCGAAGAAACAGTGCAGGAAATTCAATCAAATGGCGGTTCTGCTTTTTCTATTGGAGCAAATCTTGAATCATTGCATGGTGTAGAATCTCTTTACAAATCTTTAGATTCCGAATTACAAAAGCGCACTGGTGAGACTCAATTTGATATATTAGTAAATAACGCTGGAATTGGACCTGGAGCTTTTATCGAGGAAACAACTGAAGATTTTTTTGATCAAATCGTTTCTATAAATACAAAAGCACCCTTCTTCATCATCCAACAAGCCTTGCCGCGTTTACGTGATAATAGCCGTATTGTCAATATTTCATCGGCTGCAACACGAATTTCTTTACCTGATTTCGTTGCCTATAGCATGACAAAAGGAGCAATCAACACAATGACTTTCACACTTGCAAAGCAGCTTGGAGCAAGAGGTATAACAGTGAATGCGATACTCCCAGGCTTTATTAAAACAGATATGAATGCTGAACTCCTAAGTGATCCGATGATGAAACGCTATGCAACTGAAATCTCTGCTTTCGGCCGTTTAGGAGAAGTAGAAGATATTGCAGATACTACTGCATTTCTCGCTTCTCCTGACAGTCGCTGGGTTACTGGACAATTAATTGATGTGAGCGGTGGTTCTTGCTTATAAAAAACATATAGTTTCAAATCTTTTTTATTGCGCAATAAAACAATTTATATAATACTAGATAAAACATATCTATTTAGGAGGATTACAGCAATGACAGAAAAAACATACGAACTCGCAACCTTTGCAGGCGGCTGCTTTTGGTGCATGGTAAAACCATTTGATGAACTACCTGGTATTCAAAAAGTTGTCTCAGGCTATGCTGGTGGCCATATCAAAAATCCAACATACGAACAAGTAAAATCTGGAACATCTGGACATTTAGAAGTTGTTCAAATTACATTCGATCCTTCTATTTTCCCTTATCAAAAATTACTAGATTTATATTGGCCACAAATTGATCCAACCGATGATGGAGGACAATTTTTTGACCGCGGTCCATCCTATCGTACAGCTATTTTTTATCACAATGAAACACAAAAAGAGCTAGCTGAAAAATCAAAACAAGCTCTAGTAGAAAGCTGTATGTTCAAAGATCCAATCGTGACGGAAATTCGTCCAGCGGCTCCTTTCTTTGAAGCTGAAGAATACCATCAACATTTTTATAAAAAGAATCCAGAGAAATATGCCCAGGAACGTAAAGAATCTGGCCGTGAAGACTTTATTAAAGAGAATTGGCAACAAAAATAATAAATGAGCACCTTTAAGACCAATGAAAAATTGTTTCATCGGTCTTTTTTTATTTCAGTATAATAATTATCTTTTTACTTATTCACTTCATTTTTCAACTGCAGCGCAATTAAACTAGCAAAATCATGTACAAGCGTGGCCGCTAAAAGCGACGTAATTTGCGATTGATCATATGGCGGTAATACTTCTACTAAGTCAAAACCAATATAATTAAAACCGCTTAATGAACGTACCATATTCAGTGTCTCTCGACTATTAAATCCCCCTACCTCGAGTGTACCTGTACCTGGCGCACACGATGGATCTACAAAATCAATATCAAATGTTAAGAAACAGGGTGTATCGCCAATCGTTTCTCTCATTTGCTGAAGAACGCTTTCAAAACCACGATTACATAGTTCCGCTGTTGTAATGACGTTATATCCTAAATCGCTACTAGCATCTATATCACCAGGATGATTCAATGTTCCGCGAATTCCAATTTGGAATACTTTATCTGGCTGTAATAACCCTTCCTCATGTGCACGAATAAATGGAGAACCGTGCCAATATTTTTCTTCATAATATGTATCCCATGTATCTGTGTGTGAGTCAAAATGAATCATCGCAACTGGACCATGAACTTTTGCTGCTGCACGTAAACTTGCTAATGTAACTGAATGATCTCCACCAAGCCCGATTGGAATGATTCCTTGCTTCATTAACCCAAAAACAGCTTCTTCAATTAAATCATAGCTGCGATGAATATTATGTGGGATGACAGAAACATCTCCAATATCAATCGCGTTTGTGTCATCAAATGGATATACATGGTGAATTGGATGATATGGAAACAACGTCATTGATGCTTGTCGAATGGCTTGCGGGGCAAAACGCGCACCAACGCGAAATGAAGCTGCCGTATCAAATGGCATTCCTAGTATAGCAACCTTAGCTTGATCATGACTTGAAGGCAATCTCATAAATGAACCTGTCGTACAAAATTCTGGTTTTACATCTGGCGTTAATGGATATTTCATTCCTCATTTCCCCTTTTAAACATGATTTTTACATCCAAAAGAAACTTTCCTTAATTACATTTTCTTTTATTACAATGCAAAAATTATGCCATGTAAAAAATGACCCTTTTCCTACTGTTCATCTTTTTTATCTATGCACAATTGAATAATTCATGCCTTATTGAATAGAATGTTACTCTTATATAACAAAAATGCCCCTATTCATAACAGGAGCATTCTTTACTTTCTATTCTAACTAACCAGTCGTGTAATTCTTTTCTTCTGCCATGAAAATTTATAATACCCATATTGTAAAACTAAACTTACAATAAACGCTGCTGGATATCCAATCCATATACCTTCTATACCAAGATCCGTATGGTATGATAAGAAATAAGCAACCGGTACTTCCACAAGCCAAATCGATACCACGCCGATAATGGTCGGCCATAGTACGGTTCCGCTCGCCCGCATCGTTGCACCAATAATTTGTGCATGACCGAAAATTAAATAACTCCAAAGCGTAATCATAACTAAACTATGAGCAATTTCAATTGTATCTGGACTTGTGAGGAAGAGTGATAAGACCTCTCTTGAGAACATGTAAATAAGAGCAATTAATACACCGCCAATAATATAGTTCATCACAATTCCTGCTCGAACAACTTTCTGCAGCCTATCAAATTGATTCGCACCAATGGATTGCGCGGCAAAAATGGATACTGTAATTCCAAGACTGACCGCTGGCATTTGTACATAACTTGCTACTTGGTTTACAACTCCATAGGCTGCGGTCGCATCAGAACCGAAGCGATTTACAAATGCAATTACGGCAATTTCAGATAACGAAACTAAAATCATATTGATACTTGCAGGAATACCGAGGCGTAATAATAACTTTAATAAATCCCAATCCATACGAAGATACTTCCGAACTGTCGCATCCAATTGCAATGGATGACTTTTCTTTTTTAAATAAATCAACATGACAACAAATGTTATAACTGTTGATATAACAGAGGCATAAGCTGCTCCATAAACATCAAGTTTCGGCATTCCTAACCAACCAAAAATAAGAATAGGCAATAATAGCATGTTCAATACTGTACTAACTATTAAAAAGTAAAATGGCGTTTTGGAATCTCCTGTACCTCGCATAAATGTTGTATATGCAAAATATAAGAATAAGACTGGCATTGAAATAAATAAAATACGTGCATAGTGAACACTCATACCAATAATGTTTTCTGGCGTCCCCATAAGACGCATAATATCCATGGCAAATACACTTCCTACTACTGCCAAAACAACTCCTATGATAAACGTAAATGTAAGTGTTGTACCAACAATAGCCTTTAAACGCTCCTCATTACGCGCTCCAAAAGCCTGACCAATTAAAATGGAACTACCAGATCCGATTCCAATTACAAACGAAACAAGTAAGAAAAACAATGGAAAGAATGCTGAAATAGCAGCTAAATCTTGTTCACCAAGCCATCGTCCTACCACTACCATCCCAAACAACTGTCCAACTGATTGTAATACATTACTTAAAAGTAAGGGAACTAAAAACATGGACATTGATTTCCATATCGACTTCCCTTCCTTTTGTTGATTTTGTGATTCTACACCTTCTTGGGTGTTATTTATAGGTGATTCCAAACCTCATTGCTCCTTTTGTTAAGAAGTTTCCTGAATATATCAAAGTTCTCTATATAAAAGATGAAAAAATAATATCATCTTTTTTGTTACCTCTTTCTCTGTAAATTATTTTCTCAACCTCTCAATAAAATCATGTAACTTATCTAGCGAAGTCATATTCTGGTTACACGCTGTACTATCTTGGCAAATATAGTTCCCTTTTTTGACAAAAGTACCTGGTATATCCCCTTTTATTTCAACTAGAAACATACCTACTTCTTCATGACCATGGCACAATGCACAAATGCCTTTTTTGTTTATACTTTGAAATGTGCCTTGCAAACCAACAAGCTTATTTTTATTTTTTGCTATAATAAACTTTCTGCCTGTTCCTTTATCAATCCAACCTAAATATGACATTTCTTTCATATTTATTTCGTCCATTTCAGGAAGTTTCAGCTTTTTAGCTTTAGGAAATAATTTTTTTAACGCTTGCGGTGTAACTTCCTGAAAAGGAATAACATATCGATTTAACTTGAGTAAAAACGCTTCTGCATCCTCCCTATTTTCAACCGTCAAAATCGTATCAATTAATTCTTTCTGTTCATCGGTAAGATTTTCAAAAACATGTAACACTTTTTCTATCGCGAGAGACTTCAGAGCAGCAATAACTCCTCTATCATTTGCCGTGGCATGTCCATGCGCTAAAATATGAGTTTGTAATTTTATAAAATTATATTGATCACTTCTAATAAATGCTTCCATTGCTATCACTCCATACAAATTGTTAATCTTTTTTTATTGTATACAATACACTTATTTTATAAAATGCCGAAAACCGTTCATAAACAAAGTATACATAAAAAGCACTGATTATTTCCAATCAAATAATCAGTGCTTTTTATTATGATTTTGAATACACGATTTTTTTTATCGTTTCCGTAGAAAGAAAGTATTCCTCCGCTAATTGATCAATAGAAGTTCCATTTTTAAAAGCATCTTTAATTTCTCTATTCCGCGTATCAATTTGCTTTCTTCCACCAGACCGTGTACCCCATTTATAATGCGCAGTTTCTTGTTTTGGAATGTAAATTGTTTCACCTTGGACATACTTTTGGATTTCTACAATTAAGCTTTCTGGTAAAACAGCCGCTGCTTTTACGTATCTCATTTCTGCTCGCCCCTTATTTTTTCTGATTCATTTCAATAAGGTGCAAAGCCAAATATAAAAAATGATACGAGCTCATTTTGGCGATTGTATATTACTTGTCTACCTCACGCAAAGTATCGCCATTTCCATACTTGGCTTTGCATGAGACGCTGCAGTGTCTGGCAATTGTGTTGTAATCGCCATATGAACACCTCCTAATATACCTTTTGATTCTTATTATATGACAACTTTTTCTTTCTTGCATCCTAATGATTTTTAAACAAGCAGCAATACATTTATTTTGATATAATACGTAAGAATTGAAATTAAAGACAATGTGAGGTCGCTTTATGAAAAAAAGAATCATTATATCAGCAATTGTACTCTTAGCTATTTTTCTGTCACTATACGGAACCTATAAATTAATGAACTCAAGAACCTATCAGTTATTTGGTGAATTAACAAATCGAGTAGACACAAATCAAAAAGTGATTGCTCTAACCTTTGATGATGGACCTACAAAAAATGTAGAAAAGATATTACCACTCTTACATAAATATAATGCGAAAGCTACTTTTTTTGTTATTGGAAATGAATTAGAGAAAAACTTAAAATTAGGACGGGCAATCGTAAAATCTGGACATCAACTTGGAAATCATACATATTCTCATAATCGAATGATTTTTAAGACACCTTCTTTTATTAAAGAAGAAGTTGCAAAAACAAATACATTGATTCGCGCAGCAGGATATACAGATCAAATTGATTTCCGGCCACCGAATGGAAAAAAACTAATCGGTTTGCCTTACTATTTAAACAAACAACATATCGAAACAATTACATGGGATCTTGAACCCGATACGTATTACTCTTCTCCTGCCGACCAAATAAACTATGTAAATAAACATGTAACACCAGGTTCTATCATTTTGTTACATTCGATGTACGACGATTCTGGTAATGCCCTACAAACTATTGAAGGTATTTTAGATTCTTTATCAAAACAAGGCTATCAATTTGTAACTGTAAATGAATTACAAACAAGATAATTCTACAGTGAAAATTCCCTAGCATCATGTTATGCTAGGGAATTTTGTATTTTAAATTACTCCAATTACATTTAAAAACACGATTATAATTGCAATTGGTGCTATATAGCGAAGCAAGAATAACCATAGTACAAATAATTTATATCCTTTATTTTTACTTACACCAAGTTCTCTCATTAATACATCTTTCTTCATCTTTAATGGAACAAAAATCGCAACTAACAATACTCCAAGCGGCATAAGTACGTTACTTACTGCAAAGTCTGCTAAATCAAAGACTGTTTTTCCGAAGAGCTTCACATCACTTAATACACCATACGATAATGCTGATGGAATTCCCACCACAAAGATTAATAACCCAACAATCAATGCCATTTTTTCGCGCTTCCCTTTACCTTTTGTTGTTAAAGAAGCAACGCTGATTTCTAACATAGAAATTGCTGATGTGATAGTGGCAAAGAAAAATAACAATAAGAAAATAATGAAAAATAGTTTTCCAAATGCCATTTTACTGAAAATAGCTGGTAGTACAATAAACAATAACCCTGGACCTTGAGATGGTTCCATCCCAAATGCGAATACAACTGGGAAAATCGCAAGCCCCGCAAGCAATGTAATCACAAGTGTTAAACCAACAATTGAAAATGCTGAACGTGGTAAGCTTTCTTCTTTCGGCAAGTATGAACTATACGTTACCATTACGGCTACACCGACTGATAATGAGAAGAATGATTGTCCCATCGCATATAAAACAATCTCAGACGTTACGTGCGAGAAATCCGGTTGTAAGAAGAAGCGAACACCTTCTCCTGCTCCATCTAGTGTAAGTGCACGAACAATCAACACAAAGAATAAAACGAATAGTGCTGGCATAAAGTATTTATTTACCTTTTCTACACCGTTTTGTACGCCTTTACTTACGATAAAAATAGTAATAAGAATAAATAATAGCTGTGATCCAACTGCTAAATATGGGTTGGAAATGATTTCACCAAATGTTGCTTCATATGCACCGTTTCCTTCCCATAGTCTCCCTGTAATTGCATTCCATAAATATAATAAAATCCATCCGCCGACAACACTGTAAAAAGAAAGCAATATGAAACATGTTACAATTCCTAATTTACCAAGCCACGGCCATAATGTTTTAGGAGCGATTTCTCTATATGCATCAACAGCCTCTTTTTGCGTGCTTCTTCCAATCACAAATTCTGCTAATAATAAAGGTAAACCAATCAGTAAAGTAAAACCGATGAAAATAAGAAAGAACGCACCGCCCCCTCCAATACCGGCCATATATGGGAACTTCCAAATTGCGCCAAGACCAATCGCTGAACCTGCTGCAGCTAAAACGAAACCTAATTTCGATGTCCATTGCTGTGAATTCATCTTTCTGTCTCCTCTCTTCTTCTATTTTTTCTTTTTATGACATTTCATCCTTATATCTATTGTTCTATCCTCTTCTCTTTCTAATGCAATCACTTCCTTTCAGAAATAAAAAATCGTCCCTACGAAAACGTAGGGACGATAAAAATATCGCGGTACCACCCTAGTTGTGAAGAATACTAAGAAACTACCAAAATAAAAAATGTCCCTACGTAAATACGTAGGGACGATAAAATATCGCGGTACCACCCTAGTTATGAAGATACAACACAAGTAAGACCTAAATAAAAAACGTCCCTACGTAAATACGTAGGGACGATATATATCGCGGTACCACCCTAGTTGTGAAAAAAATTCTTCACCACTTTATTTGATAACGGTATACACTACCGTCTTTCATTTCCTCACAATATGAGATTTATGAAAGATGCTCCAGGACGAACTTCATGAATAATCTATATACTGATTCACACCAACCACCAGCTCTCTGATATAGGGAGATTTTCACTACTTTACCCTTTCATTGCCCAAATATTATTTTCCGAATTGATTACTATCATTTTTATCATACATTAAAAATAGTGTCAACTAATTTTTTGAATTTTTATGTATTATACTCCTATTTTTCGCTATAAAAATTCAAAATCTGACTTTTCCATGAATACTATTACATCACTTATGGTTTATACTTTATTAAATACATCAGCAGGTTTATAGTAATATAGGATGGTTGTATGAGAGCACGAGTAGGAGGAAAGGTTTTGTCTACTTCAAAAGTTTTAAAAGGAACCGCTTTACTAAGTGGTGCCACAATGATTTCACGTATTTTAGGTTTTATATACTTCTTCCCTTTTCAACTATTAGTTGGCGAACAGGGGGTTGCTTTATATGCGTATGCATATTCTTGGTACGGCATCTTACTTAGCTTTTCAACAGCTGGCATTCCAATTGCCGTGTCAAAATTTGTTGCTAAATATAATGCATTAGGTGACTATAACACAAGTAAGAAACTGTATAATTCTAGTGTAAAAATCATGCTGCTTATGGGGTTCGCTGGATTTTTAATCTTATTTATCGGAGCGCCTTACGTATCACAGTTTATTATTCGCTCAAAAACACCAGATCCGGGATTTATCGCTGATGTAACACTGACAATGCGAGCACTAAGTTTCGCACTTATTCTTGTTCCAGCGATGAGTGTCACACGTGGATACTTCCAAGGGTTCCAACATATGAAGCCAAGTGCTGTTTCTCAAGTTGTAGAACAAATTGCACGCGTTGTTTTCATTTTAGTGGGTAGTTTTATCGTTTCAAAATTATTAGGTGGGTCTGTTGCTTCTTCCGTTGCAGTTGCTACATTTGGTGCGGTTATCGGAGCAATTGCCAGCGTTTCAATTTTAATCATGTATTGGAAAAAATATAATCATTTGAAACCACCTACAGGCGAACGAAAAACAAGAGCTTCAAACGTTTCATTAAAAAACATTTATATGGAGCTACTTCGTTACGCAATCCCCATTGTTTTCGTAGGAATCGCTATTCCACTTTATACTTTAGTGGATCAATATACAGTTGCTGACGCACTAAGAGCAATTGGGACACCGCTTGAAACAGCTAACGCGATTTTTGCTTATATAACGAACTATGCCCAAAAATTAATTATGATTCCGGCTTCACTCGCAACTGGATTTTCACTTACAATTATTCCAGCGATAACAAAATCATTTACAAGCGGGAAATTAGAAGAATTACAAGAACAAATCACAAAGATTTTCCAAGTGCTATTGTTCTTTACAATCCCTGCTGCTTTTGGACTTGCTAGCATCGCATACGATGCATTCCGCATGGTATATATGAGTTCTGATACAGCTTTAGGTGGGTCTCAATATTTAATTTCTTATGCACCATCAGCTGTATTAAGTGCGATTTTCACTGTTTCAGCAGCTATTTTACAAGGCATTGATTATCAACGAAAAACAATGATTGCCTTCTCCATTGGTATTCTTGTAAAAGTTATAGTGAATACACCACTTCTATACTTATTAGGTGGACATGGTGCCGTACTTGGAACAATTCTTGGATATCTTATTTCTGATATCATTATGCTATATTGCATTGTCAAATTTGCGAAGTTTGATATTGCCGAAACAGCTAAAACAGTATTTCTTATTACCATTTACTCGGCAGCAATGTCCGCTGTCGTAATGGGATTAAAAGCGATTATCGGATGGCTAATTCCTGGACAACCTTATATTGAATCATTACTCATCGTTATCATATGCGGCGCGGTTGGAGGAGTTGTTTATCTCGCTTTCGTATTAACAAGTGGTCTAGCATCCCATATCCTTGGTGATCGAATTAGTCGTTTACCCGTATTAAAAAAATTAGTAAAATAAAACAAAGAAGAGGTGTAACTTATATGAATGTTACACCTCTTCTTTCGTTATTAAATTATTCCTTATAGGGAGGAACCCATGACAAAAGTATGGATTCAAAAAGAAGAAATGAATGAGCATTTTTTAGACAAACTCAATCGTTCTTTAAAAATAGATGGGCATATAAGTGCTATTTATTTTATGAGTAAAGGTATTGAAGGAGATTATGTTGAACACAATAAAGCACTTTTGCAAAATTTCTTAATTACCCACAATACATACCCTCTATACCTTACATTTGCTTATTACGATGACTATGAAGCGATACAATCTACACTTGATACATTAGGTATCATCTATACGCTAACTTTCTTAGATGAAGTACAGACATATTGGACTTCTGGCCAACATATACACTATCCCCCACCTTGCTTTACAATACAAATTGATAATTCAAATGTATTGGCACTCGCTTTAGAAAAAACATTTTGGCTAGCGTCTCAAAATGAGTTTTATGCAATCTCTAATTCTAAAAATCTATCTTTTTCATTAGAAACGATCTATGAGTTTAGGAGGAAGAAAGAGCGTTCAGTTCCCTACTTCAAAATAGAAAAGGACACCACCTTTATTACAATTGCTCACGATGGTTTAGGTTATTATTTATTTTCTAATCTAGAAAAATATTCAACATTAGAAAGTTTATGTGCTAATTTACCTAAAGGAACAACGCTCGAGGACATAGACTAAAATTATACTCTTAAAATACAAAAAAGAGATTGTATATGGCATACAATCTCTTTTAATACGTTGCTTACTCAAACAATCCCATACTTAAATAACGTTCTCCCGTATCAGGCGCAATACATAACACTTTCTTACCAGCACCTAATCGTTTCGCTATCATAATTGCGGCATAGACGGAAGCCCCTGAAGAGGATCCTACTAGTATCCCTTCTTGTTTTGCTAGATTTCTCATTGTACTAAGCGCTTCTTCATCAGCGATTTGAATGATTTCATTATATATTTCCGTATTTAAGTTTTTTGGAATAAATCCCGGGCTTGTTCCAACTAATTTATGAGGACCCGGCACACCACCAGATAAAACAGGAGATCCTTTCGGTTCAACTACTGCAATATATAAATTTGGTAGTTTCTCTTTCAATGTTTCTCCCGTTCCTGTAATGGTTCCACCTGTTCCAGCAGTTGCTACAAATGCATCTAATTCCCCACCCATTTGTTCATAAATTTCAAGAGCTGTTGTATAGCGATGAATGTTCGGGTTTGCTGGGTTTTCAAATTGCTGCGGAATAAAGCTATTTGGTATTTCTTTTTGCAGTTCTACTGCTTTTGCAATTGCTCCTGGCATTCTTTGTTCTGCCGGCGTTAACACAACTTCTGCCCCATATGCCTTTAGCAAATTAATCCTTTCTTTTGACATATTATCCGGCATAATTAAAATGGCTTTGTATCCTTTCGCAGCTGCATTCATTGCTAAACCAATTCCCGTGTTCCCACTTGTTGGTTCAATAATCGTATCACCTGGCTTAATGAGACCTTGCTCTTCCGCCATATAAATTAAATTGTACGCAGCGCGGTCTTTCACACTCCGAGATGGGTTAAACATTTCTAATTTCACGTATACATCAGCTGCATCTTCTGGAACAAATCGTGATAATCGTACGACTGGTGTATCTCCAATTAATTCTGTAACATTGTGACATAGTTTCATAGCGTATCCCCTATTCTATCGTGATTTTCGATCACTTGGTAGTAACCATGATGTAAGTCCGATTAACGGTAAACAACTACATAATATCATAATAAATTGTAGACTATACACGTCTGCTAATTTTCCAAGAACAACGGCACCTAATGCTCCAAGCCCAAATGCAAGACCGACAATTAAGCCTGACACCATTCCAACTTTTCCAGGAACAAGCTCTTGTGCGTAAACAACGATAACACTAAAGCTACTAGAACTAATAAAACCGATACATAAAAATAACGGTACAACCCATGCTAAAGAAACATACGGTAATAAAAGTGCAAGTGGTGCAGAACCTAGCATGGAAAATACGATAATATTTTTCTTACCAAATCGATCTGCCAAAGGTCCACCAAAGAATGTGCCAAGCACCCCAGCAATCATAAATGCAAACACAAAGTACTGCGCATTTTTAATAGACAAGCCGTAATGCTCTATTAAATAGAATTGATAGAAATTCCCGATGCCAGCTCCATACCAAGAACGAACAAAGGTTAAGAAAACAAGAAGAACAATTACAAATTTAATATGTGTACTCACAATTGCATTTTCAGCCTCAAGTGCAGCTCTTTTCTTTCTTCGTACTGCACCATTTACTAACTCATTTTTGTACCAGTTTGAAACGAAAGTTAATAGTACAATACCTACCGCTGCAAAAGCTGTAAATCCCAGTGATCCAATTTGCCCAAACGGAACAAAAATTAGCGCTGTAAAAATTGGTGCAAGAGAATTCCCTGTATTCCCTCCTACTTGATAAATGGACTGCGCTAACCCACGTTTCGCACCCGCTGCCATATAAGCAACGCGTGCTCCTTCAGGATGAAAGACCGCTGATCCTAATCCAATAAATAGAACAGAAATAATAACGATAATAAAGTTTGGTGCGAACGCAAGTCCAATCATCCCAAGCATACTTGAAAACATACCTAGTGGTAGTAAAAATGGTGATGGTTTCTTATCTGAATACATCCCAAATACCGGTTGCATAATCGATGATGTCATATTGAGTGCAAATGCAATCCACCCTACCTGCATATAGGACAAATTCATCGATTTTTCCAAAATAGGAAATAGCGCTGGTACAACAGCCTGCATCGAGTCATTTAAAAAATGACCGAAACTAATTGCAAATAAAATGCGATAAATTGTAGGTGAGGCTACTGTATTTTCCTTTGACACCGCCTGCATAGTTCCCTCTCTCCTTCCCTAAAAACAGAAAGTATAACTTATTAACAGTACACTTACTGTAATATGTAATAAGTTCTGATTTTTGAAATATTTCCTATTCTATAATGGTTTTATCTCTTTTTCCAGTAACACAACTCCGTTTTAATATTCATATATATAATTGTTATACCAAAATAATATACATTAGGTTTAATCGTGGATACTTCTGTCTTTTTTACACTGAAATACAGATAAAATGTAGAAACAAACTAAAAAAATTATGGAAAACATTTCTTTTTCATACCTTTAGCAACTGATAAATGGTGACCTCCCCACATCAATATTGCTTATCATATGAAAAAGTACATCACTCAATTAGTCGTGATGTACTCTTTATTTTTGAATACCGTTCAAACTTATTCAGCTATGTCCAATTCTCTTTTTTCTTTTAAAAGTTTTTGAAATTCTATTTCTAATTCTTCAGACGGTTCAATACTTAAGCGACTTAGCACTTCCGATATTTTTGTGTCAAGTAAAAGAAGCTTATCTTCTTTCGTATCTCGCGTCTTTTCCACTTGACCTAGTTTATATTGCTGATACGTTCCATCAAATAACTTAATTTCTTGATCATGAATCGCTAAAATTCGTGTAGCGATATTTTCAATGAACCGGCGATCATGTGAAACAAAGATTACACTCCCTTCGTACTCTTTTAAAAGAGATTCTAACGCTTCAACAGCTGCCATATCAAGAAAGTTTGTCGGTTCATCTAAAACTAACGTATTAATATCACTTAAAAATAGCTTTGTTAATGCTACTTTCACTCGTTCACCGCCACTCAAAACTCCTACAAGTTTATAAACATCATCTCTGAAGAAATGCATTCTCGCAAGAACCGTTCGAATCAATGTTTCATCCTGCTTTGAAGAGGACTGTACATTTTCGATAATTGATTTTTCCGTATCTAATATGTTTAAATTTTGACTAAAATAGCCGATTTTCACAGCTGGAGAAAGCCTAATACCGTACTCTTGATTCATAATTTTTTTGACAAGTGTCGTTTTCCCACTCCCATTTGAACCGATAATTGCTAACTTATCCCCACCTCGAATATGAAAACTCGTTTTGCTCCAAAGTACACGCTCACCAACTTTTCCAGTTACATCATTTACACGAACAATAATTCGATTTTTAAATGTTTCTGCATTCGGCAAGTTCATCTTAAGCGGCAGAATTTCTTTTACTTTTTCTACCTTTTCAAGCTTTTCTAATCTCGTTTCAATGGCCGATGCTGTTTTTTGTAACTTCTTTTGCTTTTTTGCGAAGTATGGCTTTGCTCCTGTAATTTTCGCTTCTGACTTACTCACCTTTTTTGGAGTCTTTGTTGCTCTTTCCGCTTTTTTCTCCTTTAACTTCAATGCTTCTTCCAACTGCCTTTTCTTTTTCTCATACTTTTCATACGCTAATTGTTCTTGATTGAGCTCTATTTCCTTTTGTTTTACATAATCGCTATAGTTGCCTGTATACTCTTTTATCTTTCCTTCATCCAATTCCCATATCGTTGTACAAAGAGCATCTAAAAATGCACGGTCATGTGAAATAATGATAAATGCTCCTTGCCGCTTTTTCAGCTTCTTCTCCAACCATTCAATATGTTCTGTATCGAGGTTTGTTGTCGGTTCATCTGCAAGTAACAGCTCTGGATCTTTAATGAGAGCCTTTTGAATATATTCTTGCGTCACTTCCCCACCACTTTTTGTTGTATCTGTTCGTTTCAGCTGGGGTAAAAGTTCACAACGAGTATGTTGAGTCACTTTCCCTTCTTCTGGAGAAATCTTTTCAGCTAGAATTTGAAGTAACGTCGTTTTCCCGCTTCCATTTCTACCGACTAACCCAATTCGAGCATTTTGCTGAATTTGCAGTTGATCCACATCTAATAATAAACGATCCTGTACATAGTACTTTATATGATTTGCTTCTAATAAAAACATAGTAACATCTCCTTTTTATCAAGTTTAGGAGACAAAAAATGCCCCCTATATCCATTCAGAATAGGAGGCATAAATCATTATATAGGTGTACACCAAAAGAGACTACCCCTTTTAGATCCAACTATACAAAGCCAATCCTATTCTGAAAAACGCAAATTGAAGGCATCACAAATAACAGCGTAATCGTCTGCTAAAAAAACCTTCAATTGTTTGCTTTCGTAAATAGGATTAGTACTTCATGTAATTGGGTCACCCTTCCGTTCTTTTAATTTCATTAACGCTACTTTTAGTATAGCTAGAAATTTCAAATAAAATCAATGTTTTTTTCATTTTAAATAACAAAACGTTTGTATTTTTCAAAATCACTCGTCTTACATTCAAGTGAAATCTTCGTACCTTCATTTTCATAACTTGTAGATGTAACATGTGCATAATCATTAAAATAAGAAACAACTTGCCCTTGATCATAAGGAATTAACATCTCACACTTTGTATATTCTTTGTAAATGTGCGAACGAATCATTTCTACAAGTTCTTCAATCCCAATTTGTTGTTTTGCAGACAGATATACTCGGTCCTCCTGTATTTTGGGGATTTCAACATCCATCATCTCTGATTTATTATACGCATATATTGTCGGGATATTTTCAACACCAATTTGTTTTAGTGTTTGATTTGTAATCTCAATTAATTGTTCATAATTTGGATTTGCATAATCGACCACATGAATCAATAAATCCGCCTCCGCCACTTCTTCTAACGTAGAACGGAAGGCCTTAACAAGGTGATGCGGTAATTTACTTACAAAACCAACTGTATCCGTTAATAAAAACGATTTATTATCTGGAAGTTCAATATTTCGCACTGACGTTTCTAACGTCGCAAATAACATATCCTTTTCAAATACTTGTTTCTCAGTAGAACCATTGAAGATCTCCAGCATCGTATTCATAATGGTTGATTTACCTGCATTTGTATATCCTACTAATGAAACAACAGGGATTTCATTTTTCTTACGCTGTTTACGCTGCGTTTGACGCTGCGCGACAAGCGCTTCTAACTCTTTATTTAATACTGCAATTTGCTCTTCAATTTTACGACGGTCTAACTCTAATTTCTTTTCACCGACACCTTTATTTTTTGTACCAACTCCGCCGCTCTGTCTTCCTAAAGATTCACGAAGGCCAATTAAACGTGGCATCATATACTGAAGGTGCGCGACTTCAACTTGCAGCTGTGCTTCTTTCGTCTTAGCACGCTGCGCGAAAATATCTAAAATTAAAATGGTACGATCAATAACTTTACAATCTAAATCAGCTTCTAAATTTCGAATTTGCGAAGGTGATAATTCATCATTAAAAATAACCATATTCGCATCTGCTTCCTTCACAAAAGCAGACACTTCTTCAATTTTCCCTTTTCCAATATAATGTGATGGATTCACACGGTTTAAATTTTGCGTAACTTGCCCTACAACCTCCACATCACAAGCTTCTGCAAGGTTTGTTAACTCCTCCATTGAATATTCAAAATCACTTTCATTATTTAAATTCACTCCGACTAATATTGCTTTTTGTACTAGTTCTTCCATATATTAATTCCTCCATTTCGATTACGTAAAATAAAAAACACAGGTCACTGCCTGTGTTTTTCGTAAACGGATGAGAGTACGACAAATAAACAAAAGAAAGCATAGCTTTCAAATTGCTACATGGTCAATACGTCACAAATGATATACGTATCCCTAAAAAACATACACATATATCACATCATTCTATTATAAAGGCAAAACAAAAAGAGGGCGTATTCGTCCCTCCCTCTTTTCACATATTAGTTCAATAAAGGGTTCCTTTAAAATAGGCAGACCAATCCCGTTCACTCTGCACACAGACAGAGCCTTTGAGCGCTATTCAATTATCGGCACAAAGTATTGAGACGTAATCTGATTAAAATCAAAGGAGACCCCTCCGTTCATTAAAAGTTACATAAATCTTAGCATAATTATATATTTTCCACAAGAATAAACTTCAATTATGGGCATAAACAAAATCATCAATTTTCTAGTGGATTCTCCATTTTTTGCGTACACTTCTTATGGTGAATAGGGCCTAAATTAATTTTGTACTTGTTCGCCTTCCTCTTGCATGTTCTCTTTCATTTCATGATAGTATGATGGAAATTCGATTCCATGCTCTACAAAATAATCTTCAATTAATGCAATAATTACTTTCAATGTTTTCACACGCGCATATAATTTATCGTTACTCGCAATAATATTCCAATGCTTTTATTTTCTTTTTCTGCCAATAATACAAAAAACCTAAATTATGCAAAGTTCTTGCTGCTTCTGATTCATCCTGTATTAATTCAGCATCATCTAGCATCTCTAATAAGATAGTTTCACTTACCTTATATTCTCCATCCCTTATAAGATGAATGGCAAATCGTTTTAGCATGTAGTATACGATAAATATTATTCGTTTCTTGAAACACTTTTAACGCTTTATACCCGAAATAAATAGCAAAAGTCTCGATCTTATATACGATCGAGACCTTTTTCGTCAACCTATATGACAAAAGCTTAATTCCAAATACTATAGAATTAATCAAGAGGCGGCTGCAACACTTCAGCTAACCGTGTACTTTGCCCTTTTTCTTCCTTTGTAATCTTATAAATACGAGAGTACATTTTAATACCTGTATATTTCTCTCCCTTTACCTCATATTTCATGAACCCTCCTATTAATTTGAAATTTGTAATGATTTACTATTAATTTTTTAATCCGTCTATTTAACCCTTTCTTCATTCAATGATTCCTATCTTTTCGGAACTATAGTAAACTAGTTTTAGGTTAATGAGTTTTTAAAGTAACACACGGATTCACTCATGTAGGTAGTTGGTTCATACGAAAATTTTTTAACTCATTAAAAACCGTATGTAAAATATTATAAAAATAAATTCTAATAAGGTGTGTAATATTTCCATTATTCAGTTCTGCTCAAATTCTATTTTTAAGTTTAGCAATTGTTGCAATGTTTGCCTCACAAGGTAAATACCTATTACAAAACATGAACGTAGTTCTATTACTAATCAGGAAGAAGAAACAAGTAGCAGAAACTACACCTCAGTAATACAAATAAAACAAGCACCTGAGTAGGTGCTTGTTTTATTGTTTTATTCAACTTAATACTACTTCTGTAATCCATTAATAATGGTATCTGTATTCCACTTCATCATTTTCAAGTAAGTGTCTCCATCTTCACCTGATTTACCAAGTGAATCTGTAAAGATTGTACCGGCAATCGGTACATTCGTTTCTTTTGAAACAGTTTCCATACTACGTCGATCTACACTTGTTTCCACAAATAAAGCTGGAACTTTATTCGTTTGAATTAAACTTACAACGTCTCGAATTTGATCTGGAGTACCTTGATTCTCTGAGTTAATTTCCCAAATGTATCCCGTCTTAATTCCATATGCTTTTCCAAAGTATTTAAAAGCACCTTCACTAGAGATTAGGAAACGTTTTTCTTCAGGGATTTGATGGATTCTGTTCACCGTTTCATCATGTAATTTCTGCAGTTCTGCTATATACTTTTCCGCATTTTCAGTATACAATTCCTTATTTTTAGGATCTTCTTTAATTAATGCTTTCTTCACATTTTCAGCATATAGAATACCATTTCTTATATTCATCCATGCATGTGGATCTGGTTCTTTTTCTAATCCCTTTGTTTCTAAATAAATCGGCTCTACACCTTCACTTACCTTATAAACAGGTGCATCTTTCCCTGATTTATTTGTAGTTTTTAATAGCTTTTTAAACCACGCTCCACCTTCTTCTAAATTTAAACCATTGTAAAATACCGTATCTGCATCTGTCATTTTCATAACATCTTTTGGCAGTGGATCATATTCATGTGGATTAGCGCCAATTGGAACAAGACTATGAATTTCAACCTTATCTCCACCAATTTGCTTTACCATATCATATATAATGGAATATGTTGTTACAACTTTTAATTTTCCACTTTTCTCTTCTTTTCCAGTTGTATTACTAGAACAAGCTGTTAGTGCAAAAACAAAAATACAAAGTATCGAAAATAACACATTTTTTAATTTCATCTTTATCCTCCAATCAATTATGACAACTCTGCTCTATTTTTTCTAATTTTTATAGCTCTCCAAAACATACCTTGTGACGGTGAGAAAAAGAATGCCAATCCGAACAAGAATGTTGCAACAAGAACAATTGTTGCACCTGAAGCAAGATTATAAGAGAAACTAAAGTATAGCCCTACTACAGATGAAAGTGCACCAATACCCGCTGCTAAATAGATCATGACCCACAAACGGTTTGTTAATAGATACGCTGTAGCCGCTGGTGTGATAAGCATAGCGACAACTAGAATAATCCCTACAGTTTGAAGTGAAGCAACTGTAACCATCGTAAGAAGAATCATTAAGCCATAATGAATCAATTTGTTCGGCAATCCATAACTTTGTGCCATTGTCGGGTCAAATGTAGACACCAATAATTCTTTGTAAAATAGAAACACAAGACCAATAATAACAACTCCGATACTAAGTGTCATCCACATATCAGAAGAACGAACCGATAAGACATTCCCAAATAAAATATGGTACAAATCAGAACTACTCTTCATAAAGGTAATTAAGATAATCCCTACAGCAAATACAGAGGTAAACATAATCCCAATCGCCATATCATGTTTAATACGACTGTTTTGACTTACAAATCCAATTCCTACTGCAGTAATAACCCCTGTTAAAACCGCACCTATAAAATAATTCATTCCAATCATATAAGAAAGCGCTACTCCTGGAAGAACGGCATGTGAAATGGCATCACCCATTAATGCCATGCCTCGTAAAATAATAAAACATCCAATTACACCACATATAATTCCTACCATAACGGAAGTTAATAACGCCTTCTGCAGAAAACCGTACTGCATTAATGCATCTATAAATTCTACAATCTTCATGATGAATGTACCTCCGCTGAATTATTAAAGAATATTCCCTGATTCACATACGCTTTTGACATAACAGTTGGTTCCAATACTTGTTGTACTTCTCCATAATGAATTAAGCTTTTATTCAATAATAGTAATTTATCAAAAAAGGACTCTGCTTTACTTAGATCGTGATGTACAACAACAATCGTTTTTCCTTCTTTGCGTAACTCTCTAAGAATTTTAATAATTGTCTCTTCACTTGTTACATCAATTCCAACAAATGGTTCATCTAAGAAGAAAATCTCCGCCTTTTGCGCTAAAGCTCTTGCTAAAAAGACACGTTGTTGCTGTCCGCCTGAAAGCTCACCAATTTGGCGATTTTTAAACTCTTCCATTCCGACTTTTTTTAGACATTCAAATGCCCAATCCCGATGTTCTTTCTTTGGTCTTTTTATCATACCTAAAGATGGATACGTTCCGATTAGCACGACATCTAAAACTGTAATAGGGAAATCCCAATCTATATCACTTCTTTGTGGTACATACGCAATCCGCTTTCTAGCGCTTCGAATATCCTCTCCAAGAATCCGAACATATCCCTTATCATTTGGAATTAAATCTAATACAGCTTTCATCAAAGTAGATTTCCCTGCCCCGTTTGGACCAATAATTCCAACGAGTTTTCCTTTTTCAATATCAAAGGAAACGTTTTGGACCACTTGATTCCCTTGATATGATACAAACAAATCCTTTACAACTACAGCCTCAGTCATTTTTTATGCATTCCCCTTTCTTTTTTTCGTTAGGATAAGTATTTTGCACAAAGGCAACTTTAAGGCAAAAAAATATAAGATAAATTATATTATACATATAATGTACATTTGAACTTATGTTTCCTTAAGGAAACTTTTTTATATGAATCAAATTATATAAGCTGGATGCAAATTTGTAAACTATTTTTATTAGTTTATGAATACCCTTTTAAAATTCATCTAAAATATATTACTTTCACCTCAATACACACAACTTTTATTATAAGCTCCACTATTCCAGATAACTCCCTCTAAAAAAGTAATTTAAAGTCACTGTACGACATAGTTAATCCCCCTATTTAATAGTTATTCGTTTTATAACGGATTATACTTTTCCTAAAAATCTAATGATTGTTTTTCGTACAAAATAATATAAAACATACAACAATCAGCACATAGGGCAGGAGCATTCATATGGCAAAAAACGTTGAATCTTTAAAAGGACGCATTGGTGCAGGATAAGGTCATAGTCAATTGCAAGGTCTAAATAGGAAAATAAAGTGAAACTTTAATCAGTGCGGCTCGCTCAGAATCACAGGACGCCCGCACCCCCGATAGAGAGGCGCTTTTTGCCTCGTCCGAGGGGGTGCGGGCGACCGGAGATTCTAGCCGCTAGAGCTGGACATTGCTCCCGCCGAATTTTGAGGTGGGAGTATTACTGCCCTAAAGTAGCGGGATAAAAAAAGAGAGCTGCCCATAAGTCGGTTTTAACGACTTATAAGACATCTCCCAATCATTACAATTCGAGTTCTCCCCTACGAAAAAGCCCAATATCCGCTTACAAACGCCCTTTAACCCCTAGCTTTTGTATTGTATTATTAACAGGATTACGGACTACTCTCTTTTCACATAATCAGTGTTATCGGTATACGAATAAGAATCTTCTATCGAAGATCTTTATTTAATAATAGTTTGTTGTTGATCCATTACTTCTTTTATCTTACTTTGATACTGTAAAGTAGCTGACCCGAATAAGACGCCTGCGATTAAAAACCAAGGTTCGAAAAGTAACAAATCTATTAAGATCATATAATCGCCATCTAATGTTTCCCATACTGAGAAATCAAAAAATTTTAAAGGAATAATACCAGCTAGAAAAAGTCCTTTTGTAATATATCCGTAGACAGCATGCACGATTGGCAATATGCAAGCAAACCAACCCATTGCAAGCATCAAATATCTTGAGATCTTTTGTCCCCAAGGATGAACCAGTAATAGTGCAAATATTGATGCTACTAACAACACTACAGATGCTCCCCAGTTTACTGCTGCCCACTTCGCCTCATCTCTCCAAAGCCCAGGCATTAATGTCGTTCCTCCCAATGCCCAATAAATGTGGATCGGAATATACAATATTAACCAAATACACGCAGCATAACCAGCCCATTTCATTTGATTAAACTTCAATTTTTCCACCCCACTATCATTATATGCAGTTGCTATCAAGGCAACCAAGACCGGTTTGTAAGAGAATATCGCAATGAATACTCTATACATTTTTAGTTTACATAAAGTCAAATTATCAGCAGTAACCAAATCCTAGAAAGCCATTCATACCACGAGTTTGTCAACCTTCCGTTGTATGCAAGATTTCATACATCCCTGTCATAACAGCATTTGGCAGTTCAACCCGTTCTCGTAGCCTGTATGAAATCCTGCATATCCTTAGCGTATAAAATCCACGTTTTGTTGGTGTGATCTCAAAAAGAAGCGCGAAACGCACTTCTTTTCTTTGTAATCACTACACATCATATTACTAATATGATTACAGACAAGCCCTCTAAGAAACTACAACTTGAATCAAAAGAAAGGTATCTCCCCCAAACAGAGACATACCCCTCACCATTTTATAAAAAACACTTTTATATTCTTTTAGTGAACGCTATCTATTCCCTTTCCGAGACCAAATCACAACAGGAATAAGTAACAAGGCCAAGGCTCCTCCAGCTAATGATAATGCTGCATAACTTGAATTTGCTACTACCATGCCAGACATCGCTCCACCGGAAGCGCCAGCTAATGCAATTAAAACGTCGATTTTCCCTTGTGTTTTTGCGCGTGTTAAAGGTTCTGTTGCATCAACAATTTGAGCAGTACCGCTTATTAAACCAAGGTTCCATCCTAACCCAAGTAAAACTAAAGCAACGACTAAGAGAATTAAAGAGTCACTTGGTGCGACAGCAGCTATCACTCCCGCGCTAAGTAATACTACCCCAGAAGCGATACTCATTGTCATCCTACCAACCTTATCAACTAAAATTCCTGTAACAAGTGATGGCAAATACATTGCCCCTACATGGAAACCAATAACAAGGCCCACTTCATGCAAGCCATGGCCATGGTGCTTCATATGTACAGGAGTCATTGTCATAATTGCGACCATTACGATTTGCGTAAGTATCATAACGACCGCACCAACTATAACGCCTCTTTTATTTTCTATCGACGTCTTAATCATTGAATTTTCTTTCTTTATTTGCTTCTGTTTATATGTTTCTATTACACTCGCTACTATTAATGGGTCTGGGCGAAGCATAATAAAAAGTACGAGCCCTGCTAGTAAAAATGCAGCTGCTGATAATAAGAACGGCCCCGCAAGTTTCGGAATCCCAATGGAAAGAGCGATATTTCCCATTATCCCGACCAGGTTCGGTCCAGCGACCGCTCCAAAAGTTGTCATAACCATTGTCGTACTAATGGCTGTTGCCCGCTGCTTCTTATTCGCCAAGTCCGTACCAGCATAACGAGCTTGTAAATTTGTGGCTGTTCCTGCCCCATAAATGAGTAAGGAAGCTAGTAGAAGGATAATACTATTTGTTAGAGTTGCCATTACGACACCAATAGCACCAACTCCTCCTGCCATAAACCCAGACGCAAGCCCAATCCGGCGCCCATAACGTTGTGAGAGCCTCCCTACTATGAAAGCCGCTCCTGCTGATCCCATTGTAAACATCGCTGTTGGCAGTCCCGCGAATGCATCTGTTCCAAGCATTTGCTGTGCAAGCAGTGCCCCGACTGTAATTCCAGCGGCTAAGCCTGCACCTCCAAACATTTGTGAAATGCTTACAATGATTAATGTTCGTTTATACAGCTTTTGTTGTTCTTCTGCTGTATACATATGCCCCCTTATTAGGCCATTTGCTTCATTAAGCAATTCCTCACCTTCTTTATGAAAAATTCTTCCCTTGTTAAATGTACTATGGTTAACATTTCATATTCAACAACATTTTCATCCATTCTTTTAGTCCTAAAAAAGAACAACAAAAAACTGTCCTAAATATTTTGATTTAGGACAGTTTTTTGTTAGGTACAAATATATTCATTTTATAAAACTAGTTTTTTCCTTGAAAAATAGGTTTTCCAATTAACGTAGCGACAGGACGTATTTTAAATACAACATACTGTGTAAATAGCGCTACCAATACTCCATGTACAATTCCTGCAATTACATCAAATGGATAATGTACTCCGACCCACACTCTCGAGAAAGCTACACCTAGTGCTAAGAAAAACCAAGTATACTTAAAACGATATGCAGATAGCAATAATGTAGCTGCAATCACGACTGCTGATGTTGCATGATCACTTGGAAAAGAAGAGTTAGCAGCGTGATCTACGAGTTGTGTGATGTTGTGTGAAACGAAAGGTCGATCTCTATAAAGAAATTGTTCAATGATTCTATTCATCGAATACGCTAAAGTAAATGCGACCATCGCTTGAAAAGCCATTACACGAAAATTAGGTTTATTCCTTATCCATAATAGAGCAAGCAATAGCACGAAAGCATATTGTACATATTCTGCAAGTAGTATCATTACATTGTCAATCAGTGGATATTGTTGCACTTTACTGTTTATAAAATGGAACCATTCATAATCTAAATTCTGAAAACTCATTACATAATCTCCTTTAATTCTTTAACCTATGCTATATGTAACCAAAAAGCATAATCTACTTCATTTTAAAAGAATGATTCGTAATGTACTATCTTCTTTCATGACATAAACATTACATTTTTGTAAGGTTCCTATTTAAAGTTTACATTCAACTACTTAACTCGTTCTATATATTGTTCAATTTAAGAACTACATCTATTTTCTTTACAGAAAGTCAATAAGGAGTTTTCATCAATCTATTTTAGTAAAACATGTATGACTCATAAACGCTGAATCAATACCGTTACGTTAATAATTACTGGTAAGATAAAATATGACCATTTTAATTTACTTGCAAGAATTTAGACATAAAAAAGAGACTATCTATACTAGCCTCCTAACATTAAGCCTATTCATTGAACATCGGCATCATCAAAACGAATGAACGCAACCTGTTCTTTATCATCCAGCCAAAACTCATATTTATCCTTCTCGTATTTCGAATCACAAATACATGCATAGTTCCATTTTAATTCGTACATGCTAACAAAATAAAAAATCAGCAATAGTGAATTGGAGAATGATTCATGAAAAGAAAAATATTATTCTTACTTACTTTCCTCTGTTTTGCAGTTCCACTTCAAACAAGCGCTGTAACTTTTACAGAACTTCCTGTTATATCAAAATCTAATCAGTGGTATATTGAAGTTGATAAAACGAAAGATTCTACAGCACGGCAATCAAAAAAAGGTATGTTTCATACATACAGCTTACTTGTTAAAAATATCGGTAAAGATGTAAGTAACGTATCTATTGAAGTACGCGACAACAACCCAAATTCAGAAGCCGTTTTTAGTCCTTTCAATAAGTCCGACATACGTGTAGCATATAGTCAAACTCGGCTTCCAAAAATGCAATTCCCATTATCTGAGGACACAAACTCATTTGACATCGTCATTAGCTGGGACGAGGACCAATTTAGTTATAACGGTCACCCTGAAAGCACAGCAAAACAGCATACACAAATTTTTTTCTTTCACGAACAGTAAGCTCTGCCGTTTAGCAGAACTTACTTTTTTCACTATTAATCAAACTGACGAATACTTGGAACAAGGAGCGCGATTACTACTACCGCAATAGCTGCAATGGCTAAAATCGTAATCGTCACAGTACCACCAATTATATTTGCCAACCAGCCAACAACGATATACCCTAGCGGTAATAATGCAAAAGACCCTAACATATCAAGACTTGCTACTCTTCCGAACGCTTCTTCTGGTACAAGTTCTTGTAAGCTCGTTTCCCAAATTAAACCGAAAATCATGATTCCAAACCCTTCTAACGCCATTAACGCTACTAACCCTGGCGCCCACGAAACAAAAGACATTAGAAATAGTGACATTCCGCTAATGAGGACACCTCCATAGGCAAGCAATCCCCTTTTCTTCCACTTCTGTTTCCCTCCAAAAATAAGAGCTGCCACAACAGCCCCCACTCCAGAACATGCCATTCCAATCCCATAGACAAACGGTTCAAACTGATGATGTATATGAAATAGCCAAGGGATTAATACAACGATAATTCCTGCGTGACAAATATTAATAAATGAAAATGCTAAAATTGTAATCCAAAGCCACGGATGGCTTTTTAAGACAACAATACCTTCTGTAAAATCTTTTTTGAAATTCATTTTTTGATTTGTTTGTTCCTGTACCTTTTTAGCTGTTACATCTTTTAAAAACAATAGACAGATAAAAGATAGGAAATAAGTCAATGCATCTAAACCAAATCCAATTCCCGCTGATGCAACCGAAACAATAAGACCACCAAGGGCTGGACCTATTAAGCGAACGCCTTGATTACTCATTTGTGTTAATGCGTTAGCCGCATTACGAATTTCCGGTACAAAGACCCTCGCTCGCACTGCTGCATATGCAGGTTGAAATATCCCCTCCATTAGTCCATATATCGCTACTAGCACATATAAAATCGTGGTTGTTAAAGTATTTGTAAACATAAGTACCGCAAGTGTGATCATTAATATGCACCGAACAATATCGGTAAACAACATTAACTTCACTCGATTTATACGATCAACAATTAGCCCAGAAAACGGTAAAACGAGAATATTCGGTAGCATATACATAGCCATCGTCGTTCCCATAACAACTGTGGATCCAGTTAATGTATATACAACTACCGGAAGGATTACCATCGTAATAGAACTTCCTAGAACGGAAAGAAGCTGTCCAATCCATAAAAAAGTAAAATGGCGTGATTTTGTAACAGGTAACAATAAATTACTTACATAACTCCCCTTATTTTCTGTCTGCACCTCTCCTTGCATATGTATCACCTTCCCCTAAATACCTTCCTTCTTTTTCCTTTTATTATAACATTAAATTTTTCCTCTTTTCTAACAATTAAATTATATATATATATATATCAAAAAGTTATTTCAATGACATCTCTCTTCCATTCTCTCAATCTCATAATCAATCTCTAAAAACCTCACGCCAAAGATCCACATTTGATGATGTGCTGTTAAAATCTCATCATTTTTTTCTTTTATCGTAAATGTCTCAGCTAACGGTAATCGAAGTGTAAAGAAACGAGTATGTAAGTAAATCCCTTCATCTCCTTTTGTACTTTCTCTTAACCTGCTAGTAATGATAAGGTCGTTGTTATCATTACGTAATTTTAAAATACCTGTCATATTCGAATAAGGTAATGGCAATGCAATATTCATATATGTTTCTCCGCTATATGTATGCTGCGAGTAAAGGGCTATAAAAATCGTTTCATCCTGTTCATTTTTTCTAACCCATCCCCTCACATCTTCTCTACCATCGCACTCATCATTTATCGCAATGATATCCCCATGCATAGATTCCCATCTATTCCCCATTCCTAAATGAATTTGTTGCATACGTCTACTCATTTTTTCATAGAGAAAGGCAAAAGGGCGAAAGCAGCGGGACCACTTAATATTCGCTTTTAATTGATAATGTTTCGTATGCTTATAAAAATCTATAATAAGTGGAGATACTTTTCTTTCATCAAACTGCACGCTATGAAAATCACTCATTTGATTTACAAGGCCTGTATATACATTCTCCTCTATAAAATCTGTTCCTTCTACTTTCATTTTCCCTTTCATACGACTCATCGGTTTTCCATAATGAATATAAGCTGGCGTATTCCTTTCAAGCATCCAAGCAATAAAGGCAGGCAACGCTACCCCAATCCCATTCACAACACCGTGAATCCAAACCATTTGTGCAATGGTGATTGTCATAACTTGTTTCAAGTTTCCATATGAGTATACGAGTGAAAACAGAATCGTTATCATAAGTGTACTTGATGAAATGATAAGAAGGATTTTTGTACTTATCGAAGTGAATTTTGTTTTCCATACATAAATACCATAAGCATAAAGGGAAATGAGATAAATGAATACCGCAAAGAACTCGAATGTCCTCGAATAAGTAATACCAATTGCTACTGTCATCGGAGAAATTATAATAACAAACATAACCATCTCAAATCGTTTACTTTTCTTTTGTTGCTTTCTCCCGAGTAATCCTATAGATAAGGGAAGTAAAAATGCAGAATAATGAAAGTGAGCTGCTGTAAGCAAAACGATATCAGAACTAAACTGCATAATTGATAGATTTGCTACAGAGGCAAAAAACCAAAAACCACCTAAAAACAAATAAATAAACCCACTATCAATTGCCGTCTCTTCTAGTGGCTTCCAACCTCTTTCTAACAATCTATTTACACCGAACAATGCAATCATGCCTGTATACATAAACCATATAACTGCAAAGAAAAAATAACCCGTTGCAAAAGCCAACATTGCACTGATTGCAGCAACTGGATAAAGTAACGATACAGTTTTATAAAATAAAACCTGAGATCCATCTCTTTTCTCCTTATCAATAATACAAAGTGACATTGGTATGAATAGAAGAATAGATAGCAATATAATTGATTCAACGGGATTTAGTACGGGCCATTCCAATATAAGAAAAATCATATAACAAATAAGTCCAACAACTATATTTTTCATCGATTTTAATCCCCTTCTATAAACGTTCCCTTATAAGAGAAAAGCGGCCCAAACAATGGATTTCGTACTTGAACATGAATTTTGTAACGATTTAACACATCATCATAGCTCTCTGTAATTTTCGCCTCTCCATATAAAAATTTTGGTAGTGGTATTTTCTTCCTAAATACGTAAAACCATTGTTTTTTTGATGAGATATGCATTGCTCCTTCTTTATCCACATAAAATGCAAGTGTTGATACAAGCAAATGCGGTTCACCAAAGTAATCAATAATTTCATTCTGCTTCGTATCCAAGTACATAACAGCATTGAAGTAACGTTTTTTGTTGCCAAACAGAAACATCCTATTCCACCTTACAAAGATAGTTCCTTTCGCATCCTTTTCAGCAGTATTATGTATCGTAAACGGTACCTCTTTTCCTCTTTCTGAAAAAAACATGTGAAATTTCGATGCAACTCGTAAAAATATTTTAACAAGAAACGATCCTTCATCAATTTCATCCATTTTCCCTTCACCTATAAAAGGATTGTTTTCCGTAATTGCATAACGTTTTTGTAATTTTGGATGTAGCTGCTGATAAGATTCTCCTAATAATCGTTCATAGATGTTAGTCACGCATTTACCCCTTCCTTTTTCTCTTACAATTTTTCGCTCTTGGTAAATCATCACTGTTCATATAACCAATAACTGATAATCCAATTAATATAAAATTTAAGGTAATAGGGTTAAATGGTTGGATAAAACTCAAGATATTTGTGAATCCTGCTGCAATGGTTAAACCAATTAAAATAATAATGTGTAGCAGCAATAACTTCTGTTTTTGAAATGGCAACAACCATATGATCCCGAATCCTATCTCTAAAAACCCAATTATTTCAAGAGCAAAAATGCTATTTTCGTTCGAACCAATAAGTACAGAAAGCATCCGTACCTCTTCTGGATGATTAAATAATACTTTTGGCACAAGCCCTTGATACACCCATACAAAAGAAAATATAAAACAAATAAACCAATACGTAATCGATTTCCTTATTAGCAAGCTGGGATGAAACCCTTTTTCTAACCATAATTTTAAAGCATCAAAGCTCCATGCTGTCGCCCACCCTAATAGTGGCCGAAATATATATGAATCTATAATTCTCCCTACACCGCCAAACCTCGTATCATAATCATACTGCGTTTCAAAGCAAATATTTTTCCCATTCGGTGTATACTTCCAATAGCCCCTTCCTATTTTTATCAATGAAAGTTTACTGCCTGTCCAAAATTTTAGCGAAGATATCCTTTCTCCTGTTTCCTTTTGTAATTCCCCTACCACTTCTCCTTCACCAGCTATTTCGAGTCCAAAACCAATTTTTGTTTTGTATAAAAAACGTTGTGGTTCATCTTCTTTTCTCTCTAAATATGATATTTCAGTAAACCGCGCATCCCACTCTGCATGTAACATTGGATCTTGCGTATACTTCCATAGTTCCTCCATTGATGTTTCTATTTCTGTTTGAACATAAATCGGTTTCTGTCTCTTCATCCTCTCTCCCTCCAATCCCTCTATATACTAATTTATATGTAAAATATGATTTCATCTATATTTTTCAAATAATTCTTTCATTTTATAAATAGATTTAATTTTCAAAATTTTTATAAAGCACTTGATTTCCTATAATATTTTAATTATTATAAAACAAATGTTACCAAATAACTTCATAAACCAAACACTCTCGCCCAAAACGTGAGATAGAGGTTGCAACGCTTATAAGTATTCTAAAGGAGACACAGAGATGTCGATGAGTTTAGAAAAAAGGAATCGTTGCCGAAATTGATAAATTTCTCTGCATTTATCAATTGGGGCTGTTTTCGAATAGAAACAGAACTGTCATATATACAGACGTGTATGTATGAAGAGCTATCTACAAAAAAGAGATATCATGCTTTATTATGATATTCCTTTTTTGGCGGTTTTTTTATTAGCTCCTTTTTCTGTTTCCTTTTTCCTGTAACAGCACCATCCTCACCTATTTGAGATGGTGTTTTTTGTTTTTCTTTCCGGTAACTACAGGAATATTTAGGGACTTATACATCTCTCTTATATGTTTTTTACGCCTTTCCTGATTAATGAATAAAAATGGACGAAAGAAGGAATTTGTAATGGAAACGATTGTTCAAAAATTCGGTGGTACTTCTGTCGGAAGTATTCAGCGCATTCAACATGTAGCAAATTTAATTATTGAAGAATATGAACGAGGAAACGGCGTTGTTACAGTTGTTTCTGCAATGGGCAAAAGCACAGATGAGCTTGTTGCACTTGCTACGGCTATTACTGAAAATCCAAGTAAACGCGAAATGGACATGCTCCTAACAACTGGCGAACAAGTAACAATTTCCTTATTAACAATGGCATTGCAAGCAAAAGGATATCATGCTATTTCACTAACAGGCTGGCAAGCTGGTATTACAACTGAATCTGTACACGGAAGCGCAAGGATCACTAATATTAACACAGAACGTATTCAATCTTATTTACAAGAAGGAACAATTGTAATCGTTGCTGGCTTCCAAGGATTAAGTGGAGAGAACGAAATTACTACACTTGGCCGCGGTGGTTCTGATACAACTGCTGTCGCATTAGCAGCTGCGCTTAAAGCGAAAAAATGTGATATTTATACAGACGTCACAGGCGTTTACACAACTGATCCACGCGTTGTAAAAGACGCATATAAATTAGATGAAATTTCTTATGATGAAATGTTAGAACTCGCAAATCTTGGAGCTGGTGTACTGCATCCACGTGCTGTTGAATTTGCAAAAAATCATAACGTCGTTTTAGAAGTTCGTTCAAGTATGGAACAAGAAAACGGAACAATTGTAAGGGGAGAATGTAACATGGAACAACAATCAATCGTAAAAGGTATTGCATTTGAAGATAACATCACACGTGTAACAATGAAAGGATTAGAACAAGGATCGCTTTCAACTGTTTTCTCTACATTAGCTAACGCTCATATTAATGTTGATATTATTATTCAAAGCATTACCAATGAAGGTACTGTACACTTATCCTTCTCTATTCATTCGAGTGATTTAAGAGAAACATTAGAAGTATTAGAACAAAATCAAGAAACGCTACATTATGAATCGGTAGAATATGAAAATCACCTAGCTAAAGTGTCTATTGTAGGGTCTGGCATGGTATCTAATCCAGGTGTTGCGGCTAGCATGTTCTCTACACTAAAAGAAGAAAATATTCATATTAAAATGGTAAGTACTTCTGAAATTAAAGTATCTGTTGTCATCGATCGCCTTCATTTAGTAGATGGCGTAGAAGCACTTCACCAATCATTTATGGCAAAAATTGAACCATTGGTACAAATGAATTAATTTGATTATGAAAATAACAACAAGGAATCTCTCTTTGTTGTTATTTTTTTATCTAACAAAATGGTATTATGTTACACTATTACATGTGAAATATTTTCCAAATATCTTTCTAACAGGTTCGAAAAACGTGTAAAGGTGGATTCCATAATGAGAACAGAAAAACTCCTTTTAGTAGATGATGAACAAGGCATATTAGATATGTTAGTACTTACGCTAAAAAAAGAAAACTTCACGCATATAACAACAGCTATCAATGGAGCTGAAACGTTACACCTTATTAAGAGTCGCCCATTCGATATTATCTTACTCGATGTGATGCTACCTGATATTGATGGATTTGAACTATGCAGACAGATTCGAAACTATACAAATACCCCTATTTTATTTGTAACAGCGCGTTCTAGCGATTTAGATAAATTAACAGGACTAGGAATTGGTGGAGATGATTACATAACAAAACCGTTTAATCCTTTAGAAGTCGCTGCCCGAATTAACGTCCAATTACGTAGACAACATATGATACAAGAACAGCGCAATGAAGAAAAATTAAACCTACATTTCGAAGCCTTTTCTCTATATCCTAGCGAAGGATTGCTAACAGTAAACGATAAATCTGTACATTGCACCGCTAAGGAACTAGAATTACTTACTTTCTTATGTACACACCCAAACCGAATTTTTACTGCTGAACAATTGTACGAACAAGTATGGGGACTGACCTCTATAGGTGATGATAAAACAGTCGTCATGCATATTTCTAAATTGCGTAGAAAAATAGAAGAAAACCCTAAATCTCCTACATACATTGTCAATTTGAGAGGAATTGGCTATAAATTTATCCCGCATACGAAGGAGCAACAAAAATGAAAATTGGTTTTAGGTTAGGCTTTCATTTTATTCGTAGTTTATGTATTGGTACTTTTTTTATGGGGATTTTTATGGTGATCTTTATGGAAGGCATACTACCTCTTATGGGAATAGGCAAAGATAACAAGGATACAGAAGCTCTTATCGTTTTTTCCCTCTTTATATGTACTCTTCTTATCGGTGCCATTATGTATGGCTGGCATATTAGTAGGCCTCTATTCCGAATGATTTCTTGGATTAACCAACTAGCAGAAGGGTCTTACGTGACACCAGAAAGCACGAAACAAATGTACAAGAAAAAAACAGGGAAATTAAAAGGGCCTTACCGCCTATATAAAGACGTCTTTCTAAATATAGAGCACTTAACAAATAGATTAAGAGAAATAGAAAATGAACGTGAACAACTTGAGAAAATGAAACATGAATGGATAGCAGGAATCTCTCATGATCTTAAAACACCACTTACCTATATTACAGGATACAGCGCGCTTATGTTATCACCAGATCATACTTGGAGTCACGGAGAAAAAGAAAAGTTTTTGCAAGAAATTCAGCAAAAGGGAGATCACATGAAAGAATTAATTGAAGACTTAAACCTTTCCTTTCGTCTTCAAGATTCACAAATTCCATTAAGAAAAGAAGAAATAAACATCGTTGAATTTACAAGAAGGCTGATAGCTGATATAACAAACGATCCACGCTCTCAGCATTATCATTTTAGTTTTGAATCAAATAATACAAACATAATAATTCCAATTGATACAAAATTATTCCACCGTTCTTTACAAAACTTGTTTATGAACGCTATTTTACACAATCCTCCGGAAACAAAGATCCATACCTCTATTCTATTACAAGAAAATATACGTATTATAATAGAAGATACTGGCGCTGGCATGGATGAAGCAACTGTTCAAAATTTATTTAAGCAATACTACCGCGGGACAACTACAAATGTTTCAAGCGAAGGAACAGGTCTCGGAATGGCAATTGCTCATAAAATTATAACAGCACATAATGGGACAATTCATGTTACGAGTGAAATCGGTAAAGGCACAAAAATTCATATTATACTCCCAAATCACTAGGCTTATTGTGAAATAATCAAAAGAATACGTATGAAATGTATCTTTCATATAAAAACAACTTCCCCTTTTATACAGGAGAAGTTGTTTTTTATTCTTTATAGATCAATTCCCAAAAAAGATACCCACTAACGAATAAATAATAATTGTGGAAAATAAAATCGTCATATGGAACAGAGAAAAAATAAACAATGATTTTGCCCATTTCTCTGAATCCATTTTTTTATAACCATAAATACTTAAAGCAAGCCACAAAATACTTAAAAGAAGCGATACTAACATAAGACCAATACTCAACGAACCTAAAAGAAAACTGATAATAATTAATATAATTAAATATACATTTGTTTGTATATATGTTCTTTTAATTCCTTTCACTACTGGAAGCATCGGCACATTCGCAGCTTTATACTCATCATGTTTCCGAATCGCTATCGCATAGAAATGAGGCATTTGCCAAATAATCATAATGATAAAGAGACCAATAATAGCTGGATGTGTAATATCCGGATACATAGCAGCCCAACCGATAAGCGGTGGCATTGCTCCTGAAATACTTCCTATCTCTGTATTGTAAATTGTTCTTCTTTTACTCCACATTGTATATGGTACAACGTACAAAAATAAACCTAAAAACCCTAATAACGCTGCTAAATATGTCGTTAGCGCAAGAAATGCTAAGCCAGAAATCGTCATGAATATTCCAAGCCATAATACAGCTTTAAAACTGATTTCTCCCGTTACAGTCGGTCTATTTTTTGTTCGGTCCATAATCGAATCAATATCACGATCATACAGATTGTTAAAAGCTCCTGCTGCTCCTATGATTAAAATCGAACCAATCATAGCAAATATAATTTCTGGAATTTTTTCAAACGGGCTAATTTTATATTTATATAAAGCCAATGTCAATCCAGCAAACATCGGGACCAAATTCGATTTAATAATTCCAGTTTTCACAGTTTGAGATAAAATGTCCGATAACTGTCGTTTCGAATTTGTTAATTCTTTTTTTCTTCCCATGACACTCTGTACTCCTTTTCCTCAGGTATTTCTACCATACATATAGTATTAACATACTCCTCGGTATATTAATACTATATGATATGCATGTCAAGAAAAAGAGAGTATACAGTGCACCATTGAAGGTTAATCTATGAAAATTAGAAAATCCCCTAGTAAATACAGGAAAAAGAGATTTATACAGGAAAAACTTATTCTAAACAGATGAACATCCGTTTCATACTCTCACTATTTATCGCGCTTTAACTCAATCTTTCCTGTCATAGACTTCACTGTTAACTTTGTATCATTCTCTTTTCCAATTCCTATACGGCCTTTTACTTTATGATCATTCCCTCTTTCACCAGATGAAAGTGAAAAATCACTTTTGATTCGCCCTGCCTGTGTCGACAAATCCAATTCAAGATTTTCCGGCTCTTTTTCTAGCTTTATATTTATATGAGATGATTCAGTTTTTATTATATTTTCATTTTTTAAGTTGGAAGCAGTTGATACATTAACTTCCCCGGTATTGTTTTGAATATCGAAGCTACCCTCCACTTCCTGTAACGTAATCCCTCCTGATTTAGAAACTCCTTTTATCTCGTCCCCTTTATAATTTTTTATTGTCATATCACTTGAATCACTGTACAAATCCAATTGTTTAGATGACATATTTTCACCTATAATTTCACCTGACTCTGTTTCAATATCTATTTTTTTATATATTTTTTCTGGAAGGTATATTTGCACAGTTGCTGTTTTCAAATTTACAATTGATGGGGAGTTTTTTATAATAATCTCTAATTTATCTCCATCCGCTTTCACTTTTACATCTTTCATCTCTCCTGTATCAACTTTAATATCTTTTTCTGCTGTAGAATGAACTTTAATGTTTTCTCCTACAGTTTTTATATAAATCTCATTTATATGTTTCGCGGTGAACTGTTTGGAAACTGACGATTCATTCTCTCTTGTACCACATGCGACTAGACTTAAAGTGATTATACTTATAAGTAAAAATACATATATTCTCTCTTTCATGGCTTTCATCCCCTTGACTACTTACTTGAATAGCAACCGTAATCTTCCCATTTTCTGTAACTGTCCTATTAATGCAATGCTTAGCAATAAGATAGATAATCCTATATACAAAATAGCATATGACGTTGATACTCCCAGAAAATCTACATATGGAAGATGATTCACTGGCCCTAAATACCATAAAAGCATATACACCACTTCAAACAATTTACGTGTCCTACTCCATACTCCAAATGCTAAGGCTAGCGTTGGAATAAATACTATACCGCTAAGCCAAGAAAGCAAGAGCGAAATATCTTCAATTAATATAAATTGAATGATAACACCACTAGAGATAATAAAACCCACTATAATACCTGAAATCCATGTTGCAAAAAACTTATAAAATGGAGAACAACTCGACATAATAATTTGATCCGTTCCATAATAATTTTCTCTCGTCATCATCTGTGACCAAATTGCAATTGGCCAAATCATAACGATAGATAGCCACTCTCTTGCTACATCTACCGGACATATCAATCCAAATGCTATAAGCCCAACCGCAATAATGTACCACCAGATTGTAAAGCCTTTTAACATAATGGATAACTCAGCTTTTACTAAACGCCACATGCTAATACCCTTTGTTCTCGCTATGGAAGTCAATGCAACTAAATTATTACTACGTTCACTCATAGCAATTAATTCTTTCTCCTGTCTTAACTCTGTTATCTTCTTTTCCCCTTTACTAGACATACCAAATCTATGAAATACAAGAGAAGTAAGCAAAATGAGGAACAATGTAATTCCAAGCCAAATAAAACGCGTTATCAATATTTCACTTGTCCAATGTACTCCATCCCATTGAAAGGTTTGCATCTTCCCTTCTATCGGATAATAACCAAAACTACGATTTTCTTCACCCTTGCTTAAAAATTCAAATTTACTTGCTGCATCGTGAAACATATCAGAACTAATTATATTTAAACCAAAGACATCCCAATAATCATTCGGCTGCTCCATCGCCATAATTCCTAAGAAGACCCATAAAAAAAAGAAAACAACATTTCCTATCACGCCCTTTAAACCGGGAAACACATCAAAGAAAGTAGTCAACGCTGCTAAAAGTGCCAACGAAGGCAACACAATATAAATAAGTGGATATACATAACCACCTAATTGAAACGAAAAATTTTCTCCTCGTATAAATTGCATCATGATAAAAGCAACTATAAACACGATTTCAATGACAACTAAAACAACAAAATTAGAAATTGTTTTACTAAAAATATATTGAAATTTACTTATAGGTGCAGTGGCAATCAATTGTCCTATTCCTAATTGCTGATCATCTGAAATTTGACTTCTTAACATATAAAAACCAAACAACCATAAGAATAAAGATGAAATCATCGCTCCCATACCACCAAGCCAATTCGAATTATATACCCCTCTCACACCACCAAGTTGAAATACTTCATAACCAGAAGAAGCTGCAGGAACACACGCATAGCCTAAAAAAATCGTTAATCCGATTACAATTAAGAACGGATAACTTCTCATTTGTCTAATCAAATTACTTTTAATAAAATAAAACAGATTATATACATTGTTCAATTTCCTGCCCTCCTCTCGAAGAAACATAATAAAGATAAGCATCTTCAAGAGAGGCTGCGATCATATATGCGTTTTTACTAGGCGCATGATTTGAAACAATACGAGCATGAATACCATCACTCCGGTGAACCGCACTACTTACGATACACTTCTTTTGAACATGCTGTAATTCAGAAACTGGTATAACCCACTCCCATACTTTTCCCTCTACATGCTTTAATAGTTGCTCAGGTCGCATATGAGCTAATACATTCCCTTTTGATAACAAAGCAATATCAGTCGCAATTGATTCAATATCTGTTACAATATGCGTTGATAAAATAACTATTCTATCCGTAGAAAGACTAGATAATAAATTTCGAAATCTAATTCTTTCTTCAGGATCCAATCCTACTGTTGGCTCATCTACAATTAATAATTTCGGATCATTTAATAAAGCTTGCGCAATGCCGACTCGTTGTCGCATTCCTCCAGAGTAGCCACCTAATAGTCGTTTTCTATCATTCGTTAAATTTAACGCATCAAGTAGCTCATTAATCCGCTTTTTTGAAGAGTTCATGGCTAAACCTTTCATCGCTACGATGTACTCTAAGAACTCAACGGCATTCATATTTGGATATACCCCAAAATCTTGTGGTAAATAACCAAGCTGTGAACGTAACAACTTTGGTTTCTTTTGAATGTTTTCCCCATTCCATATCACACTACCACTCGTCGGTTGTTCAATTGTTGCTAATATACGCATAAGGGTAGATTTCCCTGCTCCATTTGGTCCTAAAAGTCCCAATATACCAGGCTTTAAATGTAAGCTACATTCATTCAATGCTACTTTCCCACCGTATTTTTTTGTAACGTGGTCAATTACTAATTCCATCATGTTACCTCCTCGCCTTATGAAACGTCATTTTTTAACACTTACGTTTTCTTATTTTCATTGTAGGTGGTGAAAGTAAAATCTAAGTAAAATCTAGAGAAAATTAGCTTAAAATATACATTGAAACTTAAATCATTAAGAGTATCTTCAGCCCGTACTAACTCGTATTTTATTGTCTAGTCACCTCTCACCTAATTTTCCCACTGAATTACGAGGTAGGAATTTTACTGTTAGTTTATTATGAGATAAAACTTCTAAAACTCAATGTATGTTCTAAAAAAAGATTCCGAAACAGATTATTTTTGACTCTGTTTCGGAATCTTTTTTCACACCTTATTCCTTTCGACAATAATTCTTAAAACCTAAAATATAAAATGTAATAACAAACCTACTAACAACCAAAACCTTCTTATTTTTCCCTCTACAAAACTCTTTTCAATTATAGAATGACATGCTGTGATGATACCTATTGAAATATATGCCAAATTAACGATTTAATCTGTTCATACATATTTCCTGTATATTTTTCATGGTATTTAATCACCTATATAATAAAGTAAATCTTTAATCAACAGGAATTTACCGCTCATTAATGTATCATAAAGTACAAACATCAAACAAATTTATATTTTCTCAAATACAAGCAAACATGTACTATTTGGCAATGCTATTTGTTCACCTTGCTCATCAAACAATGTAACTTTCGATGATAAATGTTCTATATATCCTTCTAAAAGGTACTGCTTTGCTTCGATTACTTTTACATTCTCTGAACCTACAACATTCTCTACAAAGTCAATATACTCTTGAAGGGTGAATACACCAAATTGTTCCTGTACTTCATGTGGGTATGCTTCCTCCCCCCACGTATACGTATATAAAAATTCCATTGCATCGTTAACCGGCATCCTTACCCGATCGACGTCTAATGTATTAACTTGAATTTGTCTTCCTTTAAAATCACGTTGATAGTTTTTCAAGAAAGGCATTGCGGCTTCATCATGAAACTGCAATTCACACCATCCTTCACCTTCTGTTTTCACTCCATCACGAATAATCCAACGTCCCCTAGGAGTCAATATTTGAAATACACTCTTCACTAAACGTTCCATTGTTGCAATATTAAACTTCTTACCTTCTGTTTCTCCATAAGAAAAGATTTCATGATTCACTGAGCCACAATGAACTGTAGAAATACTTTCCGGATGAAATGTTTCAGCAAGGTGTAAAGCATCGCCTAGTGTAACTTCCCAGTCGTAGCCTTTTTCGTATTTATCACTTGTTAACTTTTCAATTACATTTCGTGACAAATCTACACCAATAACCGATTTATTCGGATAAACTTCTTTAAATTTATTTATCATTGCGCCCCCACCGGGACCAATTTCTACTATTATATCTCCTACTACATATAGAAGAACCGCAACTTTATCATCTACACTCCCATTCATATGCGAAAGATATTCTTCCTCATTTTCCAACCGATCAAACACATCCCTGCGTAAGCCAAATATTTCACATAACATTATGACTGCTTGTTCATAATGAGCATTATTTTCTTTTTTACAAGCTAAACAAAACTCGATGAGTGTTTTTCCAACTTCACTTGTTCCAAAACCAATTGTTAATACATTTTCAGTTTCCTTTAATTCAGGATACATTTCTGATTGAGGAATTTGAGTCATATTTAGCAATTCTACTATTGATACACTTCGCAATACTTTTTCAATTGCTCGTTTCGTATAAATATTTAAGTATTTTCCCTCCTCTCTCTCATAATACAATGCGCCCATAAGAGGCTGGAAACTGATATGATCTACATTCTTCTCAGTAATACGTTGGTAGGCTAATGCAAACACTTTCACGAACTCCTCAAAACTAAAATGAGTTAATGCTGCTTCTACATACCAAAGGTCATAATCAAATAGAACTGTAAACATTTCTTCTAACCTATCATTCATAATTGAATCATATTCTTGAACAAAATATGTATCATTAGGTGAAGCATTCGTACGTAACCGCCGAATTCGTTCCTTTACACTATATTCAATCAGTTCTCCACAAAGTATTTGTTCAATACGTTCATATACCTCTCCTTGTACTCTTTTCCATAACTTATCAGATACCCCAGTAACAATACATTCATTTAAAACACGAAGCACTTCACGCAGTTCATCTTTTTGAATCACACCTCGCTTCCATAATCTTACCAATTCATCATGAGAATTCATGGATACTTCTCCTCGTAATACTTGCCCTATTAATCCATGTGTACGAATAAGTGTAAACGTTACATCATCATATGGAAAATAGCGTCTATAAATATAAGCTGAATCTTCGTTATGTGCTAAAAATGATACCCCTAAATCCTTCCACTTCTTGCGCTGCGTTACAGAACCACACTTAGATACTTCACTCCAGCACAATACAGTTTCTACACGAGCACGAATACCATATGAAACATTCATTTTTTCTAAATGCCTTAGCGTCCGTTCCACATACTCTAATACACTCTGGTAATTTCTTTCTATACTTACTGTCCCATATTCTTCTAATAAAAACCCTAACCATATATTTGCTTCTTTCGTATATATGTTTCCGTTTCGTACTTCTTCTATTGCATGTAAACTATGTAACATACTCTACTCCCCTTTTGGTTATTCAATGCATATTCTGTCAGAGACATCTATAAAGCAAATGCGTAATCTGCATCCTAATAGATTCATTACTCTATACATGTTATTTTAAACTTCAGTCTATCATACAATTAGCTGTTACTTCTTTTAATCATATATGGTATTCCAATTTATGAAACGTAAAAAAACATCCAAAAATATCATGTATCTCTTTTCTTCTGCTTTATCTTCAACAGAAAAAGATAACCTTTGATATTTCGGATGCTTTTTTGAAGAACTTCACACTTCAAAACCATTAAAAAGGTAAAGTGAATTTAAATCATTCTTTTTTTAGACCTATAAATCGTTATATTCAAAAAATAATTCAATTCATTTTTCATTAAAATAAATGAATATTTTCCTTCTTACAAGCTTCACGCATTTCATCAGGCCATACAGAAGATTGAACTTCACCGATATGCGCTTTACGTAAGAAGTACATGCACATTCTTGATTGTCCAATACCACCACCAATTGTAAGTGGAAGTATGTCTTCTAAAATACCTTTATGGAAATCGTAATCACGTTTGAAATCTTCACCTGTCTTTGTTAACTGCTCATCAAGTGATTTACTGTCAACACGAATTCCCATTGATGATAACTCAAATGAAGATTGCAGTACTGGATGCCAGAATAAGATGTCTCCGTTTAATTTCCAATCGTCGTAGTCAGCTGCGCGTCCATCATGTTTTTCACCAGAGCGAAGCGCATCACCAATTCCGATAATAAAGACTGCACCGTACTCTTTTGCAATCGCGTGTTCACGATCTTTCGGTGTTAACTCTGGATATTTATCTTCTAATTCTTGTGATGTAACAAATACAATATCTTCTGGTAAATACTTACCAAGAAACGGATATTTTTCAAATAAATGATCTTCTAACTCTTTGAATATTCCATAAATTGTTCGTACTGTTTCTTGTAAATAATCTACTGTACGCCATTCTTTTTGAACAATTTTTTCCCAATCCCATTGGTCAACATAAATTGAATGTGTTGCATCAAGTTCCTCATCACGGCGAATCGCGTTCATGTTTGTATATAAACCTTCACCAGCTTCGTAGCCATATTCGTGCAAGGCAAATCGTTTCCATTTCGCTAGTGAATGAACAATTTCTAACTCTTCTCCTGAATGAAGCATATCAAATTCAATTGGACGTTCTACACCATTTAAGTGATCGTTTAAACCTGATTTTTTCGTTACGAATAATGGTGCAGATACACGGAATAATCCCAGACGTTTTGCTAATTGATCCTCAAAAAATGTTTTAACTTCCTTAATTGCAATTTGTGTCTCTCTTACTGTCATTAATGATTGATACATACCTATTTCCTCCTAAAATGTTTGGATGTAGTGGAAAGAAACCAACAAAAAAAGCCCTTCTTTCCCAAAAAACTGGGACGAAAGGCTTTAGTTCCGCGGTACCACCCAAATTAGCAACAGAGGTTGCTCACTTATTCAGTACGGAGATTAGAGAAATCTCGATACTGTTCTTCTTGTAACGGCGAAGTTCCCGGCTAAGTCTACTTTCCCCTAAAGGATTTCGGTTAGCGACTCCAGGAGGTTCTTCATAACAGGCTTCGTATCAGGCTCACACCACCCCTGACTCGCTTTGACTACGTCCTACTACTACTCGTCCTTTCACAGTCGTTTTGTTGTCACATCTCTGAAACATTTTATTAATGATTATTCTATACAAAAAAATAAGAAAGTCAACAAAAATTTAAAAATATTTTTCAATTCTTTATTTTATTTCTTTATCGATTCTTTAAAACCTTATGAGAGTTATCGCTTCTTTTGTGGCTTCGCTCCAAAAAACACTTTACCTAAAGTAACCATCATATATATGACAAGAAGGGTAAGCATTCGAAAAATAGAATCCATTGTATTTCTCATCATTTTCAGTTCCTTTGTACTTCTTTTCATATGTCTAACGTTCTACAATTTGAATAGATCTATGCAAATTACTGTCGATTTTATGATATACTATATCATTCAGTTGTTTGTTCTGATTCATAACGAATAGGAACAAACATAGTCATATCTCGAGATTATATTTCAAAGACATTGACTGCTATCAAAGTAGATTTTTTATAGAATAGTAACGGAGTGATAATATGAGTAAAACGAAAGCAAAAGCTAAGAAAGGTACCGGTCAAGGAACAGGAAGTAAGGGCTGGAACCGTTGGCAATCTAGTGCTAAGAAAAAGAAAAATGCGAAACCTTATAAAAGTAAAGGTACAAAAAAATAATTAAAAAACATGATAAAAGCAAGGAATTCGATACATTATAACTAGCGCTAATGTCCACTTACTTTAAGCAAAGAAAAATGGAATTATTACGTTCATAATGAAAAAAAGCTATTCTTTCACATTTGTGAAAGAATAGCTTTTTTCATTTTCTCTTATGTTAAATCATAAGAATTTCTCTAATCTCTTCTTCCGTAATAGAAGAGAATTTTTCTTGTCCTGGCTCAATCACTTCTGCAATTAAATTCTTCTTGCTCTCTTGTAACTCATTCATTTTTTCTTCAATCGTGCCATGTGCTACTAATTTGATTACTTGCACAGTATTCTTTTGACCCATTCGATAAGCCCGATCTGCCGCTTGCTGTTCGACCGCAGGATTCCACCATAAATCATATAGTATAACAGTATCAGCACCAGTTAAATTTAGTCCCGTGCCACCAGCCTTTAAAGAAATAAGGAATAAATCACCTTCTCCCTCGTTAAATCGATTGCATAGTGCAACACGCTCAGAAGATGGCGTATTCCCATCTAAATAAAAATACGGTACAGCTTGACGGTTCAATTCGCGTCCAATAATAGCAAGCATCTTCGTAAATTGAGAAAATATAAGGATTCTCTTCCCCGTACTTCTACATTCCTCTATAATTTCAAGAAGTTGTTCAAATTTAGCTGAACTCCCCTTGTAGCCGTCCACAAACAAACCTGGGTGACAACAAACTTGCCGAAGTCTCGTCAAACCAGCTAAGATTCTAATTTTATTTTTACGCAACGTATCTTTATCTAAATGTTTTAACGTTTCTTCCCTCAACTTCGCCAAATAAGCTGCATATAATTTTTTCTGCTCTGGAAGTAATTCCGAAGACTGTAAGTGATCAATCTTCTCAGGTAATTCTTTTAAGACATCTTCTTTCAAACGACGTAATACGAACGGCTTCACCCGCTTTGCTATACTTTCACGTCTTAAATCTCCAAACTCTTTTCTTCCCGGAAGCAATTCTGGAAATACTACATTGAAAATAGACCAAAGTTCCTCTAAAGCATTTTCTACCGGAGTTCCCGTTAGCGCAAAACGATACTCTGCTTGAATCGTTTTCACTGCCTTTGCGGTTTGCGTCATATGATTTTTAAACGCTTGTGCCTCATCAAAAAATAACGTATGAAACGGCTGAGCATATAGCCTTACATCTCTTCGTAATAAAGGATATGACGTAATAATGACGTCATACTTTGTAGTATCTTTTAAAATCTTTCGGCGCTCCGCCTGATTTCCATCTACAATAACAGCTCGTATATTTGGAGTGAATTTTTTCAACTCACTGAGCCAGTTATAAACTAAAGAAGATGGTGATACAACTAGTACAGGTAGTTTTTTCTCTCGAATTTCAGGTAAAACAGAAGCGATAAAAGTAATGCTTTGCAGCGTTTTACCGAGTCCCATATCATCTGCTAGAATACCGCCAAAACGATAATGTGCAAGTGTTTTCATCCATTCGAATCCATCTTTTTGATATTCTCTAAGTACTGTGACCAAACTGTCTGGTACAGCAAATTTCAGATTTTTAGGATTCCGAATGTTTTCCATTAATTCTTGAACCGATTGATCTAAACTTAGAACATTCCCTTCTTCAAGTGAATTCATCCATTTCACACTGCGCATGAGGGGTACATTCACTTCTTCTCCTTTTAGAAATTCCTTGCGAATACTCGATTCCTTTATAAACTGGTTAACTTCATTAAATTCATCGCTCTCTAGCGATAACAACGAACCACTCGCTAATCGGTAATATTTACGTTTTTCCTCAAGTGCTGCTAGTACACCTTTAATCTCAGCCTCTGGTATTCCCTTTATATCAAAACGGAATGATAACCAATCAATGCGTTCTTTACGCCGTACCCTTATAATAGGCGCGCTATTCCCCCTATGAATTCGCAACTTGATTGCTGTAGTTGCATAAATCTCCAGTAAACCTTTCAATTTCGGAACAACATGATATAAGAAATTATATTCCGCTTCTTCATTGTGCATAAAATAACCGCCCTCAGTCTTCGCAAAGGCACTTTCATTCATCATTTCTACAATTTCTCGTTCTTTTTTCTCATCGCGATTGAAGACGGAAGGTTGTCCATCCTCTTCTAACGGATTGATAACCACATTTCCATATTGAAATTCTAGTCCTGCTAATAAGCGATTTTTAACTCGGTCTAAAAATAGTTTTGCTTTCAAAGGAGGTGTTTCCATACGCTCTGATATAACCTCATCAATTCGAACATTTCCTAGCTTCATTAAACCTGGTACTACCTTCGCTACAAAATGCTCCATTTTCTCAGCAGGAATATGAAATTGATTACTACGAGAACGATTCATCATTCTTTTTAATTCAATGAGTCGATTACAATCTTCCATGTTTAAATGATATAGCTTCCCTTCAAAAAGAGCATAACCATATGTATCCATTACTTGAACTTGTTGTAATCCATCAATCTGAAGTGTATACCCTCCATTTGTACCTTTATTGAACTCAAAATCTAAGGGTAGTAACCCTTTTGAGACATGGACACCATGAAATGATTTCCCATCATAATATAGCCTTACAAATGAAGTACTAGAAAGCAGAGAAAGCATTTCCTTCCAAGAAGCTGGTGGAATTAAGATCATACTTTCATTTTGTTCAGCGCTCATTTGCAACGATTCTACATACATTTTTTCATTCCGATACATTTGAATCAGCAGTTGAATAACAGCATCTGTTTCTTGTTGAAAGCTGTAGACTTCTGGTGTATACGTAAAATCATTTGAACATATAAAAGGCTCTCTTTGTTCGATTCTATTAAGAAACTCTCTAATTTTATAGACAGGATATAAATTCTCCAGCCTTACCTGAATCCCAAACAACGTTCCCCCATTTTTTGAAGCAACTGGAGTACAAATGAATTCCACATCAAGTATTTTTCGCGTATCAAATCTATGTTGCTTGCTTTTAGGTCGCAGCGGCTTTTCATCAAATATATTCAACATACCATTCGCTAGTTGCTCATCTCTAGCGTTCATGGAATCCTCTTTTGAACTAGCTTCTAATGACCCACCACTTTGTTGAAAATTATTTATATATAGTAATGCAGCTGCAATATGTTGACAGTATGTATGAAAAGAAGCTAGTGAAGGACAGGTGCATTCCCCAACAATATCACCATTATTAGCGGTTTCTATCTTGACATAAAAATCTCCGTTTCCTTTCACTGTTGCCTCGCAAATATTTCTCTGAGCATCATAATTCGTAATATCAACTTTGTTTGTCTTATAATAGATCTCACCTTTTTTATATGAGGTTTCTCCACATAATCGTTTAATTATTGTTTTATTTAATGCAAAGCTCATTATTTTGACCCTTCCCTAAAAATAAAAATTCATCTTTCTTAACGTTATATAAAAAAAACATTAGAATACAAGCATTTCTAATGTTTTTATCTGCTCTTATATAACATTTTACATGTATACACAGTAATATCAAACAGCAATTATTTAAAACAGTCAGTTTAAACTTCAATTATTATAGGAAGAATCATCGGTTTTCTTTTTGTATGTGAGTATACAAACTGTCCAAGTACTTCTTTTATTTCTTTTTTAAGAACATTCCACCTACTCACGTTTTCTTTTTGTAAGTTATTAATGGTTGTTACAACTAGTTGGTTAATGCTCTGCAAAAATTCTTCCGAATCACGAACATATACAAATCCACGAGAAATCGTATCCGGACCAGAAATAATTTTTCCTTCTGTTTTACTAAGAGTGATCACTATCACAAGCATACCATCTTCAGAAAGCTGTTTACGATCGCGTAAAATAGCGTTTCCAACATCTCCAATGCCCAATCCATCTACATATACATTCCCTGCAGGTATTCGTCTGGAGTTCCAAGCGACTTGGTTCTTTATGTCAACAACATCACCATTACGAATAATATAAATATTCTCTTTCTTAACGCCAACGGATGCTGCTAATAGACTGTGATGATGTAACATTCTAAATTCACCATGAATAGGAATGAAATATTTAGGTTTCATTAAAGTAAGCATTAATTTTAATTCTTCTTGATAGGCATGTCCGGAAACATGCATTCCCGTTGAACTGCCCGATCCATAAATCACATTGGCTCCCAATAAAAATAAATTATCTATAATACGTGAAACATTACGTTCATTTCCTGGGATAGGAGTTGCAGCTAAAATAACAGTATCTTCAGATAGGATATCTACCTGTCGATAGTTTCCACTGGCTAAACGTGATAAAGCAGCCATAGGTTCACCTTGACTTCCAGTGCAAAGAATAGCTACCCTTTCTGGATCCATTTGATTGATCTCATTCGCTTCTATTAACATTCCCTCAGGAATATTCAAATAACCTTGTTCTAGAGCAACAGACACCACATTTACCATACTCCTCCCAAGCAAAGCAAGCTTTCTATTCGTTTTTACAGCTGCATCTACCACTTGCTGTACACGATTCACATTAGAAGCAAAGGTAGAAATAATGACTTTTCTACGAGCTTTGATGAACGCTTCTTCAATGCGCTCACCGACAGATCGTTCTGATGGAGTAAATCCAGGACGTTCTGCATTCGTACTTTCAGAGAGTAAGGCTAAAACGCCACCACTTCCAATTTTAGCCATTTTATGAATATCTGGATATTGATTATTTACAGGCGTCAAATCAAATTTGAAGTCGCCTGTATGTACTACAGTACCTTCTGGTGTATGAAAAGCAATACCAAGACAGTCAGGAATACTATGATTCGTTTTAAAAAATGTCAAACTAATTGAACCAAACTCAATAACCGATTCAGAATCAATAACAAATAGTTGCGTCAAACTTTGAAGCCCATGTTCTTTTAATTTAATACCGATTAAACCGATTGTTAATTTTGTTGCATAGATTGGTACATTTAATTGCTTTAATAGATAAGGTATGCCTCCAATATGATCTTCGTGTCCATGTGTAACAACTAAACCTCGAATTTTATCCTTGTTTTCTTGCAGGTATGTAATATCCGGGATAATTAGATCAATTCCTAATAAACTTTCATCTGGAAACTTAGAACCACAATCAATTACCACAATATCGTTTGAATATTGTATGGCATACATATTTTTCCCTATTTCATTTACTCCACCTAAAGCAAAAATGGATAGTGTATTTTCTACTGTGCTCAAAATTAATCCTCCTTTTGGAAAACATTTAAATATATTCGAAGAAATATGGAATGCTTTTTTTATGATTAACCCATCCAACTAAAGATTATTCTGATTTATAGCCGAATACATATTTTTTCCTTATGTTATAAAACATGTTTTTCCTTAGCTTCACTATTTATATAAAGTGAAACTTTAATCAGTGGGGGTTTTCTTCCATATAATTATTAATTTTAGAAATTAAAAAACCGCCTTATTAAAGACGGTTTTTATTTTTTGCTTTTTCCATTCTTTTTAATCAATAAGTATCTGTTAAAATTACATACAATGTTCTGCATTAACGTGTTTCTTTTTCTCTTCTTCTAAGACCAAATAAACCTACTAGTCCTAATAAACCAAGCCATGCCCAATTATTACGATTATCACGATCATTATTCAAATCATTTGTTGTATTTACATTTCGAGTTCTAATATCATTATTAACTCTGTTCATGTTATTGTCATTAACTCTGTTCATGTTATTGTCATTAACTCTATTCGTGATGTCATTATTATTAATTCGATTCATGTTATTGCCATCGTATTCAGCATGGACATTTGTACCAAAAACCATAATAGCTAACACTAATGCTCCTAAAATAGATGATAATTTTTTCATGTTTACCCTCCTTTCATAATTAGTAATGTCTCCAGCTTATTTAGGTATTATTCGTTCAAGGCTATATAAAACCGCTTCGTTTAAAAAATATGATAAATATCTTGAATCCTCATCACTAAAAAACGAACAAATACAGTGAAATTAAACAAACCATGATAAAGTGAAACTTTAATCAGTGGGGGGGGTTCTTCATCCCCCACTGATTATTAGCCCTCACCAATCGGGCCGTTACGGGCAGTTTGTCTCCCACCTAACTTCTTTAGAAAAGCGGAAGCGGCTCACTCAGAATCGCAGGACGCTAGAGCTGGACATTGCTCCTGCCGAATTTTGAGGTGGGAGTATTATTGCCCTAAAGTAGCGGGATAAATCAGCTGTTCTTAATGAAGATAAAACCAATCTGTCATGAGGTTATTGCATCGATTTTATGTTGATAATTTCCTGTATTTTTTTTTAGTATCAACACAACCTAATATAGAGTATGTTGATAAATATTTTATCCTTACTTACAAAGTAAAAAAATGGAGGGACACTAATGAAACATGTTGTGGCCTTATTAATTAAATATACTGCAGTTAGTGCTGTACTACTTATGATATTAGGTATTTTTCAAGATATCTCAATCCCTAGGATATTGTTTATTTCTTTAGTAATTACAGGAGCGGCCTATTTAATAGGAGATTTGTTTATTTTACCTAAGTATGGAAATACGGTTGCGACAATTGTAGATTTTGGGTTAAGTTTTTTAGGAATCTGGGTATTAACTTATCTTCTTACAAATATAGATCTAACTCGTAATATTACAGCATCCTCCTTTTGGGCGGCTCTTCTCATTGGTATAGTAGAGATATTTTTTCATATTTATATGAAAAGAATGGTTTTGCATGAAGATGGAGATTTACGCACGTCATCTAACATACATCATCATGACAAGTATGCTATGGAGTTTTCAGATGAATATGTGGATCATTCTAAAATACCAAAAGTGCATTCACCTAAAAAAGTGGAAGATACAAATGATACATTAAAATAAAAACATAATTGGATCATCCCCAAACGGCATGATCCAATTATATTTTTTAAAAGAACATTGTTTTTGTATAAATACTCTCTTTTATCAAGTCATTTATAAAATTTAATACAACCTCACAATGCAACTCTCTCTTATATGAGATCCCCAATTCCTTTAATTGCTTCATATCCAAAATACAGCCCAAACCCAACTAAAACAATTCCCGCAAAAATAGAAATCCATTTCATTATACGGTTATTTACAAACCTTCTGCCAAAATGAATGGAAGTCGCCATAAATAAATCCCAAATCATAATCCCAACAAATATTGTAATGCTATATAATAGCGCTTTTTCTTTACCTACAGTGCCAATTGCACTTGTCAAAACTGCTCCATAAATTCCAATCCAAAATACAATATTAAGCGGGTTAGAGATTGCAATTAAAAAGCCTGAAACAAATGATTTCATTGGATGTTCTCTTTCTTCATTCCCTTTACTCTCGACCTGCTTAGAAGCATCTTTTATACTTTCGTATCCAAGATACAACAGCGTAAAGAAACCAAATATCCAAATGATCAACTTCGCAACAGGGGTTGTTAAATAGACAGAAACCCCGAAATAAATTAAAAGCATCATAATAACATCTGCTGACATTGCTCCTACTCCAACAAGCCATGCACTTAAAAAGCCATTTTTTATTCCTTTATTAATTTGAGCAACATTGATTGGTCCGACAGGCGCTGATAGAGAAATCCCCAGCAACAAGTAACTAAAAATGGTACTTATCATTTTTCATTTCACATCCTTATATATGTATTCCAAAACAAATTTACATTCAATTATACCCTTTTATTACCATAAAACAACAAAAATTCAGAATTTTACATATAAAAAGAGGATGCTCATTTAGAAGCATCCTCTATTCTATCTCCATTAATCTCTTCGCCTCAAAATACAACACTTGAATAAACTTTTTCGTATTAATTCTTATATGCCCTGATGTTGTTAGCTCTTCTTTCGTCATTTCTGTCATACGCTTACGAACAATGGTAAAATCAAAAAACTTCGGCGCATAGCTTTCAAACTTCGGATTCGAAAAATCTGTTAAACCAAGGGAAGCTAGATGGTTCAAAGATTGATAAATCGCTCGACGTACTCTTTGTTCTGAAGCCTTTCTTTCTTTATCAATTTCTGCTTCTGAAGCCGTCCCTCCTAATTTTTTGACCGTAATATAGTGAAAAATGTCTTTCAGTGCTGGAAAGCCATATTCAAATGTTTTTTCTTTTTCTTGGCCTAATAAATATTCCAGCATACTCAGTAAATCTTTACTTCCATTCTCTCCAGCGATTCCGAGTTCCGATAATAAATAACGACCTGAGTCCGCTATTTTTTTCTCTTCTTTCACGGGTTCATTTCGAACTTGTGGTTGTTCCCATTGGAAGACGTTATTCAATGATTTTTGAATATCCTGTATTGATCGTTCTAATCGAATACGTTCCATCACCTTTCGTACAACAGATACAACCTCAATTTTATTCAATGGTTTTGTAATATAATATTCAACACCCAAAGAATAAGCTTCTCCAATTAATTGTTTCGATTCAACTTGAGAAATCATAATCACTTTTCCTGTAAACGTCGGTAGAATATGACGTACTGTTTCAATTCCATCCCGAATTGGCATTAATAAATCAATAAATAAAATATCTACCTTCTTAAAATTTAGCTGAGCCGCTTCAACAAAAGCACCATCTTCCGCTTCTCCTACCACTTCTCCGAGATCCTCATCTTCAATAATTTGTGATAGCATAGAGCGGAAGACTTCATCATCATCTACGATGTAATAAAACATTCTATCACCCTCCCCTTGTTAAACTAGACACAGGTAAACGTACGACAAATTTACATCCTCTTTCATTTTCTCCGTCCTGAAGGTTCACTTCTCCTCCTAGTTCTGCAACCATCTCTTTTATATAGGACAAGCCTATTCCCGTTGATGGTGTCCCTGTTTGATCATACTTCGAAGTAAATCCCGGCTTAAATACTAACTCTTTATATTTTGGTGCAATACCAGGACCATTATCTATTACTTCGAATATTACATTTTCTTCTTGCTTGTTGGCATGTATTACAATTACACCAACACCCTCTATTGCCTCTACAGCATTTGCAACTAAATTATTTAAAATGGACAATACAGTGTACACATGGTACTCATTGTGTTCACCTTCTATACTTTTAGAAAATGTTATCTCTTTCCCTAATAGCTGAGCGTACTTCTCATTTATCCTGACAATCATTTCTGCTAATTCATGCCCTTCTATGTATTCAGAAAGATTTTTATCTAATAGAAGCTTTGATAATCCTGCAAAAATCCTTTGATTATCTTTTTTAATTTCGTGTACTTCCCCAGCAATTTTCAGTACTTTTTTACTATGTATTTCTATGCTACTTGCATCATTACTAGCTTGTAAATTTCGATATAATTGATATGCTTCTTGTGTAATTAATTCTGCATTTTGAAGTGTCTTTTTTAAATGAACAGATTCCACATATAAATTAGAAAGATGCATCAACATCTTTTCATTTTCTTTTCGAACTTGTGCTTCTTTTAATTTCGTTTCATATAAACTCATCATATTTAAAAATCCAAGGGCAAAGAAACTTCGAAAAACAGCAATAATAATCAGTTTATTTACTTCTGAAACCGCGATCGTTGTACCAAGTATCAAAAAATGATTAAAAGCAAGTTCCGACATACTCGATATAATTTCAATTGAAATACCAAAACATCCTATGATGAATGGTTTTTGATGAAATTTATTTACTCTACATAATGAGAACAAACTTCCATAAATAAAATAATAAAAGAAAACTGGATAACGCAAATAAAAAGACTCTGCTAAATCAAAGTTCCCTTGCATCATCCAATCCAGGCTAATTCGAAATATGGCAACAGATAGCCCAACGAGTAAACCCGCTATAGCACCTGGTATTTTCCGTAAAAATAGTAACAAAAAGAAAAAGATTGGTGTTCCAAAACTCACACGAAATGTATCATTAAACGGATGAAAATTTAATTCTCCTGCTATTGGAACAATTAACACTAAAATAATTAAAAGGGACATATCTTTCTTCCACAATTGATTCCAATTCAAAGATGCCACTTCCTATTTATGAAATATAATTTTTCAAAAAATGAACAAGGAAAGCCCGCTTATTTTATATAAACGGGCTTTATTTCTATAGTGTTACCTGTTTAGCTGCTTTTACTTCTCGATATACAGGCTGCCACATTGCTTCTTTCACAGCTTTTCTGATATCGTTATCACCGAGTTCCTTACGAGCAACCCCTTCAGCAACTGCTGCTTTGGCTACTTCAATCGCTACTATCTCTGAAATGTTACGCAGTTCTTCTACTTCTGGAAGAATAGGTGCTCCTGGCTGACTTGTATCTACCATGCTTGCTACTGCTTCTGCTGCTGCTGCAAACATACCATCTGTCATTACACTCGCACGAACGACAATTGTTCCAAGACCGAGCCCCGGGAAGATAAGGGCATTATTTGATTGTCCAATTACATATGTTACACCATCATACGTAACTGGCTCAAATGGACTTCCAGTTGCTACAAGCGCTCTGCCTTCTGTCCAAGTTATCAAATCAACCGGCTTTGCTTCTGCAAGTGGCGTTGGATTAGACATTGGTAAAATAATTGGTCTTTCTACATGAGAAGCCATTTCCTTTACAATTTCCTCTGTAAAGGCACCAGCAACTGTTGATGTACCAATTAAAATTGTTGGTCTTACATGTTTCACAACTTCTGCAAGCCCAATCATGTCCCCATGCTTCCATTCGTTTACTTCAGATTCCTTACGTGCGTATGGAACCTGGAAATCAAGAAGATCTTTCATGCTATCTGTAAGTAAACCATTGCGGTCAATACACCAAAATCGCTCGTTTGCTTCTTTCTCTGACAAGCCCGCACGAACCATCGCATCTCGCACTTGATCTGCAATTCCAATTCCGGCTGTTCCAGCACCAAATACAACAACGCGATGTTCACATAAAGGAACACTAGAAGCTTTCACTGCTGATAATACAGCAGCAAGTGAAACGGCACCTGTTCCTTGAATATCATCATTAAATGTACATACATCATTACGGTATTTATCTAAAATTCTACGTGCATTACGTGAACTAAAGTCTTCCCAATGTAGTAACGCTTTCGGAAACTTATTACATACAGCTTTTACGAATGTATCAATAAACGTATCATAGGCTTCACCTGTTATACGTGGATGACGATTTCCGATATAAAACGGGTTATTTAATAAATCCTCTCGGTTTGTTCCTACATCTAAAATTACAGGTAATACACGACTAGGATCGATTCCAACTGCTGCCGTATAAACAGCTAGTTTTCCAATGGCGATATTAATACCACCAACGCCCCAGTCACCAATTCCTAATATTCCTTCACCATCTGTTACAACGACTAAATCTACATTGTCAGCCGTTGCACCAATATTAGAGAACGCTTCTTCTATACCAGAAGGATCATTAATGGATAAATAAACTCCACGTGGTTTACGATACTCATGACTATACCTTTGAATCGCTACCCCAACAGTTGGCGTATACACAATTGGAAGCATTTCTCGTAAATGATCTGTCAATAAACGATAAAATAATACTTCATTTCGATCATGAAGTGCTGTTAAATATACATTCTTTAATAAGTCATCTGGCTGTGAACTAAATTGTTCATATGCACGGCGTGCTTGTTCATCTAATGTTAATACCGCTGGCGGTAATAACCCTTTTAATCCTAGTTCTTCTCGTTCTTCTTCTGTAAAAGCGACACCCTTATTTAAAATTGGCGTTGCTAATACTTCTACTCCTCTTAATGTTGTTTCTAATGCACCATTAGAGGAAACCGTAAATTTACTCATACCATCCCTACCTTTATTTATCTATGCCATTTCTATATTGTAAACAAAAAAGAGGGGAATGTCCCCTCTTCTTTTAGTTTTTCTTTAGAAGAGTTGCTCCCGCAATCCCCGGATGTGTCATTTCATATGGATCTAAAATTAAATCTAATTCTTCTTGTGATAATACACCATTTTTCACACAAAGTTCTCTAACAGATTGTCCAGTTGCAATCGCCTCTTTTGCAACACGAGCCGCTGCTTCATAACCAATATGAGGATTCACAGCTGTAATAATTCCTACACTTTTCTCAACATATTCTTTCAAGTGTCCTTCATTTGCTTCAATTCCTTTTAGACAATTATCTGTAAAGGCACGGAAACCGTTATTCATAATGCTAATGGATTGAAGTAAGTTAAAGACAAGTACTGGCTCCATAACGTTTAGTTCTAATTGACCAGCTTCTGAAGCAAGACAAATCGTATGATCATTTCCGATTACTTGGAACGCAATCTGGTTAATCACTTCTGGCATAACAGGGTTTACTTTCCCTGGCATAATAGATGAACCTGGTTGACGAGCTGGAAGCATAATTTCTGCTAATCCAACACGCGGACCTGATGCCATTAAACGAAGATCATTTGCAATTTTAGACATGTTCATCATACATACTTTCAGCGCTGCTGATACTTCAGTATACGCATCCGTATTTTGCGTTGCATCTACTAAATCTTCCGCTCCAACAAGAGGTAACTCACTAATTGAAGCTAAATGTTTCACTACTGCTTCAATGTACTCTGGATCTGCATTTAATCCTGTACCAACTGCTGTTGCCCCCATGTTAACTTCATATAAATGTTGACGAGATTGCTTAATTCGTTTTATATCGCGTTCAAGCACACGAGCATACGCTTTAAATTCTTGTCCAAGACGAATTGGTACAGCGTCTTGTAAATGTGTGCGCCCCATTTTAATCACATGGTCAAATTGCTCTGCTTTTAATTCAAATACATCATGCATATAGCCCATTGTTTGCAATAACACTTCTAGTGCATTTAATGTCGCAATGTGAATTGCTGTTGGAAATGCATCATTTGTTGATTGTGCCATATTCACGTGGCTATTTGGACTAATATAGTGATAGTCTCCCTTTTCCATCTCTAATAATTCAAGAGCACGATTGGCAATGACTTCATTTGCATTCATGTTCATAGAAGTTCCTGCACCGCCTTGTATTGGATCGACGATGAAGTGATCATGCCATTTCCCTTCAAGAATTTCTTGTGCAGCTTCGGCAATAGCACCACCTTTTTTCAATTCCAATCTTCCTACATCTACGTTCGCAAGTGCTGCTGCTTTCTTCACAATCGCAAATGCTTTAATTAGACCATCATGAATTTTATAGCCTGTAATTGGGAAGTTCTCTACAGCACGCATTGTTTGAACTCCATAATAAGCATGCATTGGTACTTCTTTTTCACCTAAAAAATCTTTTTCAATTCGTACATTTTTGGTAGTTTCAGTTAATGTTGCCACCATTACCACTCCTTATCTATTTCTTAAGCTACTTCTGTTTGTTTGACTGTTTCTACATATTGTTTTGCCTTCTCCTGATCGAATTCACCTTCCCATTTCGACATAACAATAGCCGCTAATGCATTTCCTAAAACGTTAACAGATGAACGGATCATATCTAAAACACGGTCGATACCAGCAATTAAAGCAATTCCTTCAAGCGGTAATCCCATCGAACCTAATGTTGCAAGGACAACCACAAATGAAGCACCTGGAACTCCAGCCATTCCTTTTGACGTTAACATTAAAACGAATAATAACGTAACTTGCTGTGTGAGCGACATATGCACACCATACATTTGTGCGACGAATAGTGCCGCTAATGCTTGATAAATCGCCGATCCTGTTAAGTTAAATGTGTAACCTGTCGGAATAACGAAAGAGGCAACCGCCTTCGGACAACCGAACTCTTCCATTTTTCTCATTATATTAGGTAAAACCGCTTCTGAACTTGCTGTTGTAAATGAAAGAATAAGTTCTTCTTTTAAAATTTTCATTAATGTAAAGATATTTACTCCTACCATTCGTGCATTAATACCTAATACAACAATAACGAATAGTATAACAGTTACATACACAGCTAGCACTAATTTTCCTAAAGGAAGTAGTGTTGCTACACCAAATTTTGCAACGGTAACTGCAATCAACGCAAATACGCCAAACGGAGCGAATTTCATTACTTGGTTTGTAACCCAAAACATCGCTTCAAGTACACCTTCAAAAAAGTTAAATACAGGCCTTCCTTTTTCACCAATTGCCGCAACTCCTAAGCCAAATAAAACGGAGAAGAAGATAATTGGCAATAGATCACCCTGTGCCATTGATTGAATTACATTCGTTGGTACAATATGAACAATTGTTTCTGCAAAACCTTTTTTCTGCGTTGTATCAGCTGTTTCTTTGTATGATGAAATATCACTTTGCTGTAAATTATTCATATCAACGCCAGTTCCTGGTTGGAACACGTTTGCTGCAACTAATCCCATTAAAATCGCAATTGTTGTGATAATTTCAAAATAGAGGATTGTCTTACCACCTAGTTTTCCAAGTTTCTTCATATCCCCTACACCAGCGACTGCAACAATCAGTGCTGAAATAACAATAGGCACAACAATCATTTTGATTAAATGAATAAATATATCCCCAATTGGTGTGATATAAGAAATCGCTGTTTTATTGCCATAAAAGATTGCCCCTACTACAATCCCTAAAACAAGTGCAACAAAAATTTGTGCTGCCAATCCGAATTTTTTCATATGTTTTTCATCCCCTTCATGCGAACGCTTTCAATTTGTATTTATAAAAGCTTATCCACATGATATAAGCAAACCTACAAAATCAGACAAAAACCTACATGTTCGTCACAAAAAATTCGAATTTTTTTCTTTAATTATTCATTGACACCCTTTGACGATAAAAAAGTTAAAATAACATTGATAAAATATCTGATTTCTTTGTATAATCTAAAAGATAAGTTTATTCGAACATAAATAAGATGAAAAGGAGTGGATATTATGAAGAATCGTAAGAAAGATTTCATTATAACTCTTCCTTTTCTATTTTACTTTCTTGTAAAGGAGCAAAGGCATTCGCCTCTGCTCCTTTTTTATTGCAACTTGATATGCTTGTAACATACAGAAAAATGCCACATTAGCAAAGCAATTAGGTCAGGAATAAACTACCTATAAGAACCTAATATGATGAAGACTAATTCTCGGTGATGGTTACGGACTCCACTGATAAAGTGAAACTTTAATCAGTGGAGGTTTTCTTCCTCCCCCACTGATTATTAGCCCTCACCAATCGGGCGGTTACGGGCAGTTTATCTCCCACCTACCTTCTTTGCTTTCGCCGAATTTTGAGGTGGGAGTATTACTGCCCGTTAATGCGGGATAAAAACTTTACTTTAAATAAGGAGAGATGATATTGAAACCCTACAATCGTGTTTTAATTAAACTCAGCGGCGGTGCTCTCGCTGATCAAGATGGAAATAGTTTTGGTTCCAAACGTTTAGAACATATCGCAACTGAGATTTTATCAATTGTCGATTTAGGTATTGAAGTTTCTCTTGTCGTTGGCGGGGGGAACATTTTCAGAGGCAATTTAGCTGAGGAATGGGGAATTGATCGCGTTGAAGCAGATAATATAGGAACATTAGGTACAATTATGAATAGTTTAATGCTACGAGGCGTACTCACAAGCAAGACAAATAAAGAAGTGCGCGTTATGACATCTATTCCGTTTACAGCAGTGGCAGAGCCCTATATTCGTTTGCGAGCCGTTCACCATTTAGAAAAAGGGCATATTGTCATCTTTGGCGGGGGAAACGGGCAACCATTCGTTACAACAGATTACCCAAGTGTCCAGCGCGCAATTGAAATGAATAGCGATGCGATTTTGGTCGCAAAACAAGGTGTAGATGGTGTTTTCACAAGTGATCCGAAACGAAATAAATCAGCAAAAATGTATCGTCATTTAAATTATAATGATGTTGTTCGAAACAACATCAAAGTGATGGACCAATCAGCCTTATTACTTGCTCGTGACTATCATTTACCAGCTCATGTTTTTAACTTCGATGAACCAGGAGTTATGAAAAAAATATGTTTAGGTGAGCATATTGGTACGCTAATTAATCATGAGTTATCAGAACTCGTAGAAGAAAATTAATTTTTCAAAAATAACTCGAATACAATACTGTGTTATAGGTGTGATATTTCAGCACACCTATACACTTTCTAAAAAGTAGTATCGTAACGGCATGTAAAAGAATAACGTCCCTATTATCCATAATTCATGAAATACTCTTATGTTAACTGCTACCAATACTATTGCTAAAATCACAAATTCGGAAATATAACCCTCGGATCTTCAATATCATTATTTAGAAAAACTACATCTGCACATTGCTTTGGCGCGTGCTCTTCCATATACATATGACAAGCCGCATGATATCTTTGTAAAAACATTTCCTCTGCCTTCTCCTTACTCCCAAAGGCTCTCGCTTCTCGACTCGAACCACGTTCTCTCGCGATTTCAAAATCTGTTTCTACAAATATTTTATAATCGAATAAATGTTGAAGCTCTTTTTTAAATAAAAAAGTACCATCTATTATAAATATCGTATCTTTTGAAGCGATTATAGGGTCTGTTTTCATATACATATCCGTTTCTAGATCATGTGATTTCATCATATATCGCATATCTCCAGCAGGTCCTAACGGAATCAATAATCGCTCAGCAAATGATCTATAATCATGAGCATCTTCATAATATCCTTTAGCTGATTCTTTGCCTTGTGAATATCTAATTGCCCTTGGATTGTGAAAATGATCTATACTCGCCCGAACAACTTTTCTTCCTTGCAGATGAATTTCTTTTTGTAGCTCATTTGCAAATGTTGTTTTCCCAGATGCTGTTATACCACCAACACCGACTCTTAATGGATGGTCTAGTTTAAACATGAGTATGCGCTCTACAATCTCACGAATAGTAATTTGACGATTCAAATTCCAATCCTCCTTCAAACAGCTCTATTTATCCTTCAAAGAATATTTTAATGAAAAAATACGATTCCGAGTGTGAAATATTATAGATTTTATTCTCGCTTTTTACATGTTATATGATTTGAACCGTTAAAATAAAACTCGAAATAGCATTACTTTCCATGAGTTAATAATAAGACGTTATACGCCTAAGTGGAAGGCTAGGTCGAGTTATCATTTTTGAATATTAGAAAATAAAAAAACTGAACATTAAGAACTTTATGTTAGAATAAGTATATTGAGATGATAAAACTTATTCAAAAGAGAAATTCATTTCATATTCATCATTTCACAAGAAATTACAGGAGGAAAAATACATGGATTTACATATTACGAAAGAATTAAATACGACTAATAAAAACAACATTAATAATAAACTTTATGAATATAATTTAAAGTATTTCCCAACAGATCTAAGAGGGAGGTATCAGGAGATTCATTTATTTCTTAAAGATGAAGACAACAAGATCCGCGGAGGAATATTAGGTGAAATTTGTTGGAATTGGTTAGAGATTCATACTTTTATAATTGATGAAGACATACGCAAACTAGGTTACGGAACTAAACTTTTATTGGAAATCGAACAAATAGCTTTAGAAAAGAATTGTGATTTCATAAAAGTAGATACTTTAAGTTTTCAAGCATTAGATTTTTATAAAAAGCACGGTTATCAAGTGTTTGGTGTCCTTGATCATGTCGGCAGAGACTTTAAGCATTACTATTTGAAAAAAGACTTATCGATGGTTTGATTTTTAAGAGCTTGAATTGAAAATCCTATACAATAAAAAGTAAAACGCTTCGAGTTTATTCTCTAAGCGTTTTTAAATACAAATTACTTTATTATAAATAGTAATTAAACACCCACGCTATTTTTTCTTTGCACTTCTCTAAGAATGATAAATGTTCAAAAAATGATGAAGTGATTTCTTTCGAATCTTGAAAATCCTGCTCTAACGCTTGATTCACTTGTTGAATCATCGAACCACCATATATATAGAAATCCATTTCATCATTAATATGAAAACCACGCGAAGTAAAATTTGTTGTTCCGATAGCTATCATTTCATTATCAATAAACATTAATTTCCCATGAAACATCCCTTTTTTATATCCATATACAGCAATCCCATTCTGCAATGACTGACGGATATATGGATATGCTGCTTCTTTTATAAGTGGAATATCTGGTTTGTAAGACCAAAGTACCTTTACCGATACACCGCGTTTTCTCGCCTGAATTAAAGCATTCATGAGCTCTTTATCTCTCGGTATAAAATAAGATGTAGCAATCACAATGGAATGCTTTGCTTGTTTTATTAATTCCATATATTTCGCAACAACTTTATGTCCATTATAACTAGACATCGTATGTAGCGTTTTTCCTTTGACATTTGGTCGAGCTGCTCTCGTAATTTCTTCTGAAGTATCTCGTTTCCAATCTAACGCAAACTGTTCTTCTAAATCATTTACTCCTTCTCCTTGCAAGCGCACATGATAATCTCGCCAATAGCCAAAGCGCTTGTCCTTCCCTAAGTATTCATTACCAATGTTAAATCCACCACTATATCCTATTTTGCCATCTATCGTTGTAATACGGCGGTGATTACGATGGTGTAATGAATAGAAAAAGAATGGAAAATCAGGCTTTCTACTATATGTAAAATGGACACCACTTGCTTGTAATTCCTTCTTAAGCTTTCTTTGGAATGATAGATCATTGATCCAGTCAATCGATAAATAAACTTGAACTCCTTCCTCTGCTTTTTCTTTCAACAAATTTAAAAAGGAATGACTGCTTTCATCATCAGAAATAATATAGAAAAAAGTGAAAATGGAATGTTTCGCCTCTTTTATATCAGAAAACAGCTGTTTATATAACGATTTACCTTCCACATATAATTGAAAGTCACTATAATGAGGAGCATATTCTTTCGGTTGATTTTCCCCATTCTCTATCTTTCTCCCCATTGTTACATCAATATGCATCCAAATAAAGAGAAAAATTACTATGCTCATGATAATAAACATAATACGTAATACCTTTTTCACCATTTTGTTTTCCTTCCGTACAAAATAATTGTCTTCGGATAGTATTGCAATAGAGATTATATTTTATGAACAATTTCAAAAAAAAGATGCAGCATTATACCGCATCCTCTTTCTATTAAATAAAATTCCTCGCATCATTATTTCTACCAAACTTATAGATAGCAATTAAGAAGAAAGCAATCGCAAAAGCGAATAAAATTAAAATATTTAAATATAACTCAGAAAAAGGAATACCTTGCTGTAATTTCTCTATCGTATCTAATAGCCAGCGCTGTGGGAGAAAATCTGCTATTTTCTGTACTGTTTTCGGCATGATGTCATACGGAAAATAACATCCAGCGAGCAAACATGTTGGGACAATAACTATATTTTGCATCGCATTTGCAGCAGTAGAATTTTTTGCAAAAGACACAATTACTAACGATAAACCAATTGCTATTAAAGCAAATATCATAAGTACACCAACCATTACTATGAAAGGCATATTTATATTCGTATGAAAAACATTCGTCATAAATAATACTGCAATTACAATTTGTATCGTTAATATTATCATATTCACCGCGACATTAGATCCTATAAATTTCTTCCCATCTATCGGTGTTGATAATAATCTAAAATACGTTCTATTCTCTTTTTCTTTTAAAATAAATCCTGAGAAGTTCACCGCTGAAAATAGCATAAACACTATAAGGAAGCCCATCGTTTGATTTGTCATATCTTTATTTTTCGAAGTATCTTCAATTGTCTCAGACTTTACTTTAAATGAACTTTTTTGGTACCCTGCATACATATTATCAAACGTACTTTGATCCGTCCCTGCCACTTTACTAATCGCTGCGATATTATCAACATAGTTATATAAATACGATTTTATAAATACTGTTACTTGATCGCCTTTAATCGATGAAATCTCAATACGACTCGGTTTCCCATCTCGAACACTTTGTGAAAAACCAGACTGAAATGTTATAACACCATCAAGTTTTTTTGAAGTAAGTTTATCTTCTACTTCAGACTCCTTAACTTTACTTACCTTTACATGATTTAACCCTTCTAAAAATTTCACCGTATCATTTGCTATCGGCTGATTTTCTTTATTTATAACCCCGATATTTAACGTCCCTTGCCCTACATTTCCATATATCGAAAAAGAGATAAGCGTTCCTATTATCGGCAAACTAATAATAATTAGTAACCCTTTTTTATTTTTCAAAAGTACAGATAACGTTTTTTGTATAAGCCATAAAATATCTTTCATACTATAGCCCCTCCCGTCTGCGTAATGCAATAATCGCAATTAATAAAAAGAGTGCTGAAATTCCGATATTTAAAAAGATTACTGGCAATGACGCTCCTATGTCATTTGCATAAATAATTTTTATAACAGCTGTATTGGACCAAGTTAACGGCGATAAATTCGTAACGAAATTCTCTTCTACTACGAAGTATGCCCCACCAAAAATAGAAGCTAATTGCACAACAACCATAATAATCGCTTTAGATGCTTCACCTGTTTTTGTCATATATCCGATTCCTAAACCGAAGCTAATTGCTAGAAAAACTTCTGTTAGTAAAATAAGAAATATGATTCCGAGATGATCACCCCAATTTGCTTGAAAAACAAATTTGCTAAATAAAATGACAAGCAATATACACAGCGCATTCGCTACAAGACTGCCGAGCACTTTCCCAATGAAAATTTCAGCTTTACTTATAGGCGCAGCAATGAGACGATCTCCTGTTTTACGTATTCGTTCTCCTCGAATTAAAGAACTCGCTCCCATTGCAGCATATAGCGCTATCATCGTTGTCATTACAACTGCATAATAATCCATAGAACCTGGTTTTTTAGCAGCTTGTAAAGATGTTTCCTTTATATAATCGTTATGATTTCCATTTGAAATAACTGCGTTAACCTTACTAGGATCTACTTTTACAACTTCGGCCGCTACATTGTACTTATAAACAAATGTTGTAAGCATTCCTTCCACAATACTTCCCTCGACACTACTTCTGTCGCTCCCGTAAAATTTCGCACCATCTTTATTTAATTCTACATAAGCAGCATATTTATTTTGCTTCACTTCTTCTTTCCCATCTATCCCTTCGGAAATTTTCTTAAAGTGAATACCTGATTTATCGACTTCTTTCGTAAATACTTCAAATGATTGAGAAAACGTACTACTTGCTTCATCTTTATAAAGCACTTGTATTTCTTTAATCGAATGACTATCGCTATTAAATGCATTACTTAACGCTGTTCCTAACACAAGCATAAGCACAACCGGAAATGCTAACATAAAAACTAAAGTTCTTACGTCCCTGAAATCTCTCTTAATGTGCATAACTGCAATATTGAAGATGTTCAATCGATGAACCTCCCTTTTCCTTTTCTTCATTCAATTTTATTTATCTCGTAAGTTTCTTCCAGTCAACGTAAGGAATACCGTTTCTAAGTTCGGAGCCTGCTCCTCTAACGAACGAATTTCAATATCATGATTAATGCAGTGTTGAATAATTTTATTTAAGTTGTTTAATCCTGCATCAGAGTTTACTTTAATTACGTTCTCTTCGATTTGAACAGCTTTCACACCGTTTATCTCTTTTAACTTTTCTACATCTAAATTTTCTACTGACTTCACTTCAATCCAAATATCTTTCGTGTCTGTAATAATCGCTTTTAACTGTTCTTTCGTGCCTTCTGCAATCACTTTACCGTGATCGACAATTGCAATTTTCGTACAAATCTCTTCTACTTCTTCCATGTAGTGACTCGTATATATAACCGTACTTCCCATTTCATTTAATTTTCGGACAGACTGAAGAATATAGTTTCTTGACTGCGGATCAATTCCAACTGTCGGCTCATCCATAATAATTAACTTCGGTCTATGCGCAATTGCACAAGCGATATTCAGTCTTCTTTTCATCCCGCCAGAAAAGTTTTTCGGATAACTTTTCTGTTTATCACTAAGCCCTACAAATTGAAGTGCTTCCTCTACTCTCGCTTTTAGTTCAGCACTTCTTAGTCCGTACAATCCAGCAAAAAATTTCACATTTTCATAGGCAGTTAGCTCCTCGTATATTGCTATATCTTGTGGAACAATGCCGATGTTCATTTTCGCAAATCGATTATGTTTCTTTATATTTTTTCCTAGCATGCTAATTTCACCTTCATTACTTCTTAACAAGCCAGCAATCATATTAATTGTTGTACTCTTACCAGCACCATTCGATCCTAAGAATCCAAATATTTCTCCTTCTTTAATTGATAAAGACATATTATCTACTGCGATGAAGTCACCAAATTTTTTCGTTAAATTTTTTATTTCTAATGTATTCATCATTTCACCCCTATTTCGATTTCTCTGCTGTTATTATAAACAAAAAGAATGAACCTGCTCAGTGCAGAAGTTCATTCTTTTCACATGAGATTATTCACTTTTTTCATATGAGATCATTCATACAATCTTCATTTAGGAAATCGGTAATAGCGTCGTTATCGAGAAACCATCCGTTCCATCTACAATTATCTTCCCGTTAATTGATGCTGTTCTCTCTTCCATCCCAATAATACCAAGCCCTTTTTTTACAAGAGATGCTCCTTTCCCATTATCTTTCACATGCACTTTAATTACCTTATTAAGAACATGCAAATCAATTGAAATGACCGTTGCCTCTGCATACTTCATCGCATTTGTTAACGCCTCTGTAACATTTTCACCGATGATTTTCCACTGAATTGGGGAAATCATATCTAAATTCCCTTTATATACGAAAGGAATCTTTACATCATGCTTGCTCGCAAATTCATCTATGAATAATTTCATACGATGAATTCCAACTTGTTCAGTTGGTGGTTTCATATTCTTTAAAGTAATTCTAATACTTTCAATCCCATCTTTTGAAATATGAATCGCATTTTGTAATAACTCCTCCGCTTTCACTTTATCAATTTCCATTAACCTCTTTGCAGCCTCCATTTGAATAAGAGCACCTGTCATCGAGTGACCAATTTTATCATGAATTTCTTGTGATAACCTGTTTCTCTCTTCTAATTTAAATGTATATTCTGATTGCCTTATGTACTCTTTATTTTCATTTAAACTTTTCGTAAGTCTTTGCATATCTTTTCGCATCTTATCATTTTGTATTTCTAACTTTAGTAAGTGAGCTATATAACGGTCTGCTATCGTTAAAGCGAGAAAACAAAATGCGCTAATGAGCCCATATGTCATTTGAATATCATCACCTATAAAAATGATGGGAAGGATCATTATGAAAAAGATTTGCCACTTCTTTTCTATGTAATAACTTACGACTTCGTATAAGTTCAAAGATAAAAATAAAATAAAAAACGGATGAACCTTCCATGTAAATAGTATGACTACACCTATTGACGCACAGATTAATACTTTTTTATACGTATCTTTCTTTAATATAGAAATCGTCACGTTTACAGAAAGATATAAAAGCAACGTAAATATAACCCACGGTAAGTTCGTAACATTTGAGTGAATGTAACTAAACACAATATATAAAAAGACAATGAATTTACTTACAGTTAACCAAAATTCCATAACATTAATCTACTTTCCCTGTTAAATAATAAATCGCAATTTGCGTGCGATGTTCAAGTCCAGTTTTCCCTAAAATAGATGTAATATAATTTGCAATGGTTCCTTCTGATATGAAAAGTTGCTTCGAAATTTCTTTATTAGAAAATCCTTTTGCAATTAATGCGATAATACTAAGCTCTCTTTCTGTGAAAAGGCTCTTATCTATTTTAGGCTCCGCTTCTTTATTTTCGAGTAAATTACTCTTAATTTTATCAAGAACAACATCTTGCATAACAGTTTGGCCGTTATATACTCCTTTTATTGCATCACGAATACGCTCTGGATCATTATTTTTTAGTAAATAACCTTTCGCTCCGTTTTTTACTGCGTCCAAGATATATTCATCATCATCAAACGTCGTTAAAATAAGCGGTTTCGTTTTCGTCTCTTCACAAATTAACTTCGTCGCTTCTACACCATTCATGTTTGGCATACGAACATCTAAAAGTGCAATATCAACTTCATATTTTTTACAATACGCTACAGCTTCTTTTCCATCATTTACAGTATCTAATACTTCGAACTCTTCATATGTATTTAAAATAATTTTCATGCCTTCTCTAATAAATGAGTTATCATCCGCTATTAATATTTTTATTTTCATGGTCCTTAGTAGAGGCCTCCTCCCTACTAACGTTCACATCCTTTCTCTATGTAACATTTCCCTATCGCCTATTATATACTGCACTAAACTATTTTTTTACATTTTCGAAGTGGTTTGTATACGCAAAATATATTATTCTTTTTACAAAAATAGTGATATAACACTATCAGCAATCACCAACCAAAAAGAATCTGAAGGAACTATAGGATGGGAGGGTGTAGAAGAATTAAAGAAAAATACGAATAATTCTTCAGAAGAATATCCTGATACAAACAAGCAAGAACAATGGTATAAAAATACATTAAAGGTTGGGAACGGTGCTCATCATTTATATATATCCAAAAAACTTATAATTTGAATGTGAATGTTCTTGAAAATTAAAAATCTATAATCAAAAACCTTTCACATTTGTTATATCATGTAAAAGGTTTTTGATTTATTTTTTATAATTAATATGACCTACCTTCAGCTTATATCACAGCCTTCAATCCTTCTAACACCAACCCAATCATAAATCCACAAACAGCACCGTTCACTCGAATCCACTGCAAATCTTTGCCGACGTTATTTTCAATCATTTCAATTAATGTTTGATCATCTAACTTATCAAGATTTTCTTGTACAAGCTTTCCAATCTTAGAATGATTGTTTTCAACAAGGTTTACAATTTGCTTTTGCAACCAGTCTTCCATTTTTTGAACTGTTACCGGATCTTCTTTCAATTTGTTCATTTGTTTCGTTAAAAATGGAAGAAGATATTGATCTGCAAATTCTTCTTTTTTAATAAAAGCGACTGCTTTTTCTTGTGCTTGTCCTAACAATTCTGTTATTTTCTCAGCAGCATTCCAATTTGTAATCCAATTTTCTTTCCAATTCTCTAATTCCTGTAATACCGCCTCATTTTCCTTAACATTCATAAGTTCTTGACGTATTTTCATTAATATAAGTTGTCTCGTACTATTATCAGGATCCTGCAAACTACTAATATTACTAATTACAAACTTCTGCAATATACTTCCAATTTTTTCTTCATCCACAATATTCATGAACGATTTAAGAGTAAACTGCAAAAATCCATCTACCTTTATATTTTCCATCGCTTTCATTCCTAAGCTTCCAAGCTGATAACGAGCCTCCTCTTGGGCTGTCCACTCTTTCGCTTTAACTAACATATAATCAAGTGTTTTTTCATCGTATTCTTGCACAACCAATTGATCAATAAGAACTTGCAGTATATTTCCTGTATTAATCGTATATAAATATGTTTTTAATTCTTTTTCAATTACAATAGCTAATTTTTCGGTATTCATTTGAAGAATTGCTTTTTCAGCAATTGTCACAATCCCTTTTTTTACAGTATCCGATTGCATCTCTCTTTCAGCAATTTGTAACACCATTTGCGTCAATTGCATTTCTTTCACTTTACCTGTTATGCTTTCCTTCGTCAGCCACTCATTTTCCAGTGTAGAAATGAGCCCCTTTGTAACCCGTTTCCGATTTTTAGGGAGCAGCGCTGTATGCGGAATTGGAATCCCCATCGGATGACGAAATAGCGCTGTAACAGCAAACCAGTCAGCCAGTCCACCTACTAATCCCGCTTCAAATCCACCTTGTATAATCTCTCCTGCTACTGTTCCTTGAAACGGGATTGTTGCAGCAAAACCAACTCCCATCACCCCAAGTGAAATACCTGCTAAATATTTTGACTGTAATGACATTGTATACACACACCCTCTTGTTATATGAAATGAAGCTTCTTCATTGTATTCAATTCATATTAGTAACTCTTTATATTTTATAAAAGCTTATACCTATACTATAATGAACCGCTTTAAAAATAACAAAGAATTTTAGTATTTGCTACAACTACTAATTAAATATGTAGCAAGTTAGAGTACTTTCCATCCACTCCTTTAAATATCAGTAATCTTATTTAAATAAAAAAGATGACTCCTGTTGAATACAGAAATCATCTTCTTGATGTTGCATAACTTTTTTAAAATATCCTTTACAAAGAGTACAGATTATCCAAGCTTCATCTTTTTTACTTTCGTTCCTCTAACGCTAAATTCAAACCCTTTTGATAATATTGCATCATCACTTCTTCTGGAACCATGCTGCCACCAGTTCCCCAAACGATATGTGTACCTTTTCTTGCTTTTTCTGTTAAATGATGCTTTTGTAAATACTCTTTTCCTTCTTTACATAATTTAACTGGTCCTATCATACCTGCTAGTGCAGAAGGCTCTAAGTAGATTTTTTCTGTATCAGCAAGCTCTTTTAACAACTTATATAACTCTTCATCGCTAACTGTGTAATTCCCACTTAGAAACGGTTCCATCGTTTTACCGACAAATCCAGATGGTCTTCCTACTGCAAGACCATCCGCATCTGTTACATTATCGATACCAATATCTTGAACCGCAATTTTATCATGAAGCCCAGTCATTAAACCGAGTAACATACATGGTGAATGAGTAGGCTCTGCAAAAAAGCAATGGACATTGTCCTTATACAATAACTTTAAACCAAATGCGACTCCTCCAGGTCCACCACCTACCCCGCACGGAAGGTAAACGAATAAAGGATGTTCTTCATCTACTACAATGTCTAACCCTTCTAACTGTTTTTGCAATCGAGATGCTGCCACCGCGTACCCTAAAAATAAATCATGAGAATTTTCATCATCAACAAAATAGCAATGAGGGTCTGCCTCCGCTTGCAATCTCCCCTCTTCTACCGCTTTACTATAATCCGCTTCATATTCAATAACCGTTACATTTTTACTTCTTAGTAAATCTTTTTTCCATTGTTTCGCATCAGCTGACATGTGAACAGTTACATTAAAGCCTAACTTAGCACTCATAATGCCGATACTAAGCCCTAAATTCCCAGTTGATCCTACCGCAATAGAATACTCTGCGAAAAAGTCTCTGAATCTATCACTATCTAAAATTGAATAATCATCTTGCTCCGTTAACATTTCGTGCTGAAAAGCTAATTCTTCTGCGTGTTTCAACACTTCATAAATGCCACCTCTAGCCTTGATTGAGCCTGATATCGGAAGGTGACTATCACATTTTAATACTATTTCTCCTAATAGAGGTTGCCCGTAATTTTTCTCCAAAGAATGTTTCATAGAAGGTATTCTAACTAAAGGAGATTCTATAATCCCATTCGTCCCTTTCGTTTCTGGGAAAACTTTTGCAATATATGGTGCGAAACGCTTTAATCTCTCTTCAGCACCTTTTACATCGTCCTCCGTAAGCGGAGAAGCTTGTATCGCTGTTTGGAAATTTCCAATGTTCGGATTCACCCAAAATATTTCTTCCAATGAAATTAGATTGTTTAATAGTGGATATTGTTCTTTCAATTCCTCTATCCCCTTCATTTCTCTTCCTCCTCATGTCCTTGTAGCCAGCTATATAATAAATTATAATTAAATTAATTTTAATACAGTTTAACATAAAATCGCATTTACGTTAATTTAAATTTAATTTTTTTAAATATAATTAAATCTTATTAAGGAGAATCTATCATGGAAAATATAGATATCGGTAAAAAGATCGAAAAACAAAGAAAAGTCAAAGGTTTAAGTAGTAAAGAACTAGCAAGGATGGCTGAAATTACGCCGTCTATGCTAAGTCAAATTGAACGTGGTTCCGCTAACCCTTCCATCCAAACATTAAAAGTATTAGCTAAAGCTCTTGATGTTCCAACATTTAGTTTTTTACTCGAAGAAACAAATACAGATGATTTAATCGTACGGTCCAATCAACGAAAAAAAATGATTATTGATAATTTATCCTATGAATTGTTATCACCAGATTTCACAGGAAATTTAGCAACAACACTTATGACTGTGCCTCCGAACACTTCTTCCTCGGAAAATCTTCTAGAGCATAAAGGAGAAGAAGTTGCATTTGTTTTAGAAGGGAAGATTACAGTGTATTTAGATGAAGAAGAGTATATATTAGAAACTGGTGATAGTGTAAAGATACCAGCGTATTTAAAACATAAATGGATAAATAATTTTAATCAAAATGCAGTTGTCTTATTTTCAGTTACCCCACCTATCTTCTAATACATTCAGCTAAAAATACAGTAAAAGGGCAATATATAAATAATATGTATTGCCCTTTTACTGATGGTTGTAAAGAGAGACAAAATAAAAAGATATCGGTTCATACAATGTATAAAAATACTAAAAAAACAGCAACACACGAATAATCGTTCGCGTGTTGCTGTTTTTATTTTTTCGGAAGCAATACAATACCTATACTAATCATAACAAAAATAAGTAACTGCTGCATAGATAGACCAAATAATAACGGAACTTGATCACTTATAAGCGAAATAAAAATATGGGCAGTTCCTTCTACAATTAGAAAATAACTTATGTATTTTCTAGTTCCTAGTCTCTCCTTTTGTACCCACAACCATCCCATTATACAAATTGCTATAATGATTTCATACATGTATATAGGATGATAAGAAAACTTTGAATCATAAAGTTTCATTCCCCACGGCATTGTTGTCTGCAAACCAACCTTTTGATGGAATAAAAAATAGAAAATGATGATGCTCCCTATTCCAAATGGAAGTATGTCTAATAAAATAGAAAGCGAGTAATCAACCTTTTTACTACGCCATACAATATATCCGCTTGCAATGAAACAACCAATTATAATGTGATGAGTACTCCCTACAGCTAATAACGCTTGCCATGGCGATTGAAAAGCCCACCCTGGATTCAAAATTACTGGTGCGAATTTCCATGTTAAAATAATGATTAAAAATCCATTTGTTATGGCATCCATCATTCTTTCATATAAAAGACCTTGACTTTTCATTTTTAATTTCATGAGCATGAGTCCAAACAAACTTCCCACTATGGGAGAAATCGGCTGTATTTTTACCATCCATTCCATCATTCCATGAACTCCTTTTACTGCTCAATCAATTGTTTAAATTTCTTTTCCAATTGATCCGGGGGTAATACTCCGCGTGCTTGGTCTACAATAATTCCATCTTTATCAACAAAAAACGTTGTTGGTAATGAAAAAACTTTATAATCAAGACCAGCCACTCCATCCATGTCTAGTAAAACAGGAAACTTAAATCCGAAACGATCCGCAAATGCCTTTGCTTCTTGTACTGGATCGCTCACCGTTGCATTAACCGCAAAAATTTCGATTTCTCCTTTATATTTATCATAAAGATGTACTAAGTCCGGTGCTTCCATCTCACATGGACCACACCATGATGCCCAAAAGTTAATAATATACGGTTTACCTTTTGCATCATTTAATGAATAAAGCTTTCCATCTAATCCTTTAAGTGTAATTTTCGGTGCCTTAAATCCTACTTGAGGTAATACTTCTTTCTCTTGCTGTGCTGCTTGTTTCGCTTTCCGTTCTTTTTCTTCTTGCTTGGAATTATAAAAGTTAACTCCAGCCCAAATAAGTACTCCAGCCAGTATAATTGCAATTAGTTTTTTCACTTTCTTTCCCCCTATTTTTTAAAATCCTGTAAATCCATCAAATAACCTGATAAAGAATGCTGTTATTTTCGTCATTTGGTTCGTATAAAGTAAAATACCTGTCAAAATCATCATGCTACCGCCAATTTTCATCATGGCACTGGCATATGTAACGATCCATTTGACCTTACTTATAAAAAATGCCATAACAAAGAACGGAACCGCAAACCCAAGTGTATAAGCTGTAATATAAAGAAGTGCCTCATCTGGGTTAGTTGCACCGAGCATTAATACTGCTGAGAATATTGGTCCCACGCATGGTGTCCATCCAGCTGCATATGTCATACCAACAAAAATAGAACGAATATATCCAGTTGATTTACTTTTATAATGAAATTTCTTTTCAGACATAAGCCATTTCGGTTGAATGAGCCCTGTCATAAATAAACCCATAATAATAATAAAGATTCCACCGATTTGTTGAATAAGTCTTTGATTGGATGAAAATGTTACACCAATCCAACTTACAGATAAACCTAATGCATAAAATATAACGGAAAAACCGATTATAAAAAACAATGTGTGCATCAGTGCTGTTTTTTGCATCATACCGCGTTTTTCTTTTAAATCTTGAATAGAAACACCTGTAATATACGATAAATAAGATGGATATAGTGGCAACGAACAGGGTGATACAAACGAAAGAATCCCTGCACCTACTACAAGCCATATCGTTAAATCTGCTGCGTTCATTTTACTCCTCCTACAAAACACTACAAAAAGTAGTGTTCGATATTAAAAAAAGAGGCTATATGCACTCTCCAATAATCAGTACAAACGAAATAAGAAATAGCCCCATAGTCATGTAAACAGAATTCGTATGTAACGGCATGCTGAGCTTTATAGATGACGGGCTAACAATTTGTTCAATACGTAAATTGATTGCCGTCTTCGCAAAAGAAGCTGTTATAAACGGATTAGATGCTGTTTTTATTTTCATTAATTTTAACAGTGCACTACCTAATTCAAACGATGATTTCATTTGATCCATCGCATATTTGTCCGCCAATAGCTCCTGATACGTATGATAACGCTGTAACATCCCTTTCAATACCGGGATATATACCATTCCTTCAGCTAACACCGTAAACAGAAACAATTTTAAGGGATCAAGATTTTTTTGATGATATTCCTCATGTAATACAATTGCATCGATTTCTTCTTCTGAAAAAGATTGAAATAGACCTTCTGAAAGGACAATTTTTGGATGAATGACTCCGATAGTAAATGCTGCAACTTCTAATGACGGCAACAAGTACAATTGTTTTTCTTTACGAGTAATCCTAACTAGATTCCTCTTTAATTTTTGGCTATAGAAAAACTGCTTCCATACTCTTTTACACATAACAAATAAGGTGAATAATAACAAGCTTCCCATTACGATGCGAATGATTGATAATTCTCTCATGTGCTTTTGCAACTCAAATAGACAAAACTGTGATAGAAAAAATGCCTTATTTCCGAAGAAAAATGGATATGTAACGTAGTACACTAACATACCAAAAAAGAGAATACTAATGATGCTTGCTAACAATATCATTTTTCGTATTTGCCACTTCATCACACTAGTCCTCTTTTTTCAGTTGATTGAGTTTTTCTTCTAACTTCTTTATTAAAACTGGATCAGCTTGGTCTAGTTCATCTAACATGTGATTCACAACGAGATCACCAAATTCCCCCATCAATTCCTGTGTCATTTTCTTTGTTTGATTTGATAAAAAGGACTCTTTTGTTTGTACAGCACGGTATACACCGCTTCTTTTTACCATTTGTTTTTGCAAGTGTCCTTTTTCTACTAAGCGATTCATTACAGTCATTACTGTATTAAAATTCACAGGAGAATCTTCACCTAGTTTTTGCTGAACTTCTTTGATGGTAATATCCGGGGTATTCCAAATAATCTCCATAATCTTCGCTTCGAGCGGTCCAAAGAAATGGTTTAATCCTTGCTCATTTAATTTATAGTTTTGGGTAAACATACTATGTCTCCTTTCACACTACAAATTGTAGTATAAAATAAACGAAAGGTCAAATATAGATTTAGTGAACTACCCACCACTTAACGACCTTACAGTCTGTTTGAAGTGGGAGCTTCAAAAGTCAACAGACTTTCTCTTTTATTGCTAATTCTCCTCCACAAGCCTACTCGCTGGGCCACGCCCTTCTCGTTCCTTGAGGAAGGGGACTTCTTTTCGGAACATATGTTAAAATACCGTACATCCCTTTTCCTTATTCATGCACGCTTTTTCATTTTCATCTTTTGTTACAGAAGGAAAGAAACTTCTCTACAGCGAAACTTTATCAATAACAAAAATCTATTAGGTGGTGATTCATTATGAAATTAGCTGTAATTGGTGGAGGTTACTTTGAACAAACAGATCATTTCCATATAAATCAACGACTTATAGAGGTAACTGGGAAACAATCTCCAAGAGTATTGTTTATCCCAACAGCAAGCAATGATGATGAAGAGTATATAAAAGACTTTAGAGAAACATTTGAAAAGCAGTTACAATGTGATGTTCACATTCTATGCTGCATAAAAGAATGTCCTAGCGAAGATAAAATAAGTGAAATGATCCATTTTGCGGACCTTATCTATCTAGGCGGAGGAAATTATATCAATATGCTTGAAAAGTGGAAGGAAAACAAAATAGATGAAAAGTTAATAGCTGCCTTGCACAATGAAACATTCATTGCAGGGTATAGCGCTGGTGCTATGTGCTGGTTTACAACCGGGCTTCGTTCTAATTATAAAGGAGATGGTTATGTAGAAAGCGATGGCTGGAATATAATAAATAAACATCTCTGTCCTCATTACAATCAGCCAGATAGAGCAACCGCCTTCCATCTATTCTTACAAAACCACGCACGTAACATCGAAGGAATCGCTTTAGAGGATAACTGTGCTTTATATATAACCGAAAATTCCTTTGAGATTATCGGAGATCCAGAGAAAGCTTGGGAATTCTATATGCATGATGGAACACTCATGAGACACCATTTCGATGTAACTTTAAAAAGTTATTTATGAGTACTCATATAAAATAAAAGTGTCCCTAAACTAGAAAGCCCAGGGACACTTTTATTTGTTTTCTATTTAACTAACAAGCCTCGCAATCCGTTTCTTCTGCCATGAAAATTTATAGTACGCGTATTGTAAAATTAAACTTACAATAAACGCTGCTGGATATCCAATCCATATACCTTCTATACCAAGATCCGTATGGTATGATAAGAAATAAGCAACCGGTACTTCCACAAGCCAAATCGATACAACACCGATAATAGTTGGCCATAGTACGGTTCCGCTCGCCCGCATCGTCGCACCAATAATTTGTGCATGACCGAAAATTAAATAACTCCAAAGCGTAATCATAACTAAACTATGCGCAATTTCAATTGTATCTGGATTTGTTAGGAACAGTGATAAAATCTCTCTTGAAAACATGTAAATTAGAGCGATTAATACACCACCGATAATATAGTTCAGCACAATCCCAGCTCGAACGACTTTCTGTAATCGATCGAATTGATTCGCACCAATGGATTGTGCAGCAAAAATAGATACAGTAATCCCAAGGCTAACTGCTGGCATTTGTACATAACTTGCGACTTGGTTCACGACTCCATAGGCTGCAGTCGCATCAGAACCGAAGCGATTTACAAATGCAATTACTGCAATTTCAGATAACGAAACTAAGATCATATTAATACTTGCAGGAATACCAAGGCGTAATAATAACTTTAATAATTCCCAATCCATACGAAGGTATTTTCGGACTGTTTCATCCAATTGCAATGGATGGTTTTTCTTCTTTAAATAAATAAGCATGACAACAAATGTTATAATTGTTGATATAACAGAGGCATAAGCAGCGCCATACACATCAAGCTTCGGCATTCCGAGCCAGCCAAAAATAAGAATAGGTAATAATATCATGTTCAGTACTGTACTAACAATCAAGAAATAAAATGGCGTTTTAGAATCTCCTGTACCTCGCATAAATGTTGTATATGCAAAATATAAGAATAAAACCGGCATGGAAATAAATAAAATACGTGCATAATGTACACTCATATCAATAATATTTTCCGGTGTCCCCATAAAGCGCATAATATCCATGGCAAATACATTTCCTACTACTGCCAAAACAACTCCTATGATAAACGTAAATGTAAGTGTTGTACCAACAATAGCCTTTAAACGCTCCTCATTACGCGCTCCAAAAGCCTGACCAATTAAAATGGAACTACCAGATCCGATTCCAATTACAAACGAAACAAGTAAGAAAAACAATGGAAAGAATGCTGAAATAGCAGCTAAATCTTGTTCACCAAGCCATCGTCCTACCACTACCATCCCAAACAACTGTCCAACTGATTGTAATACATTACTTAAAAGTAAGGGAACTAAAAACATGGACATTGATTTCCATATTGGCTTCCCTTCTTTTTGTTGATTTTGTGATTCTACACCTTCTTGAATATTATTTGCCGGTGATTTCAACTTTCATTTCTCCTTTTATTAAGAGATTGCTCGGTTGTACCCGCGCTCTCCATATGGCTGCAATTCCTCCAGCCACTTCTCTTCTAATTTTTTCAATTCTTCCTTAGCATTAAAATACCCAGTCTCTTTCTTTTTCAAGACTTCTAGCACTTCAAATTCAAAGGCATCTGCACCGTATTGCTTCCAGTCTTCTTGCAATGTTCTATTTGTATGAGAACCTACATTGAGTTCAAAACGTCTACCACTCATCGTCTTTAAATTCGTCGTACTCTCAATATACATTTTTTGGTTTTTTGTATTTGTAATACGATAAATACCTGCTTTAACCTCTATCTCTTTGTATCGTTGTTTTAATTCTGCTCTTCTATTCATTTTCCTTTCCCCTTCCTTATAACTTCACCCAATATTGACTTCCATCAGGCGTTCGATCTAAAAAACCATATTCAATTAAATACCTTCTTAAAGTTACAAAGTCTGGATATACACTTTCCAAAACTTCATTCACTTCTTTTTCTGTGTACTTTTCGTTACTATTAAATTTTTTTATTAAATGACGTAATATAATTAATTTACGTTTTTGTTTTTTCGGAAATTTTGCCAGTGGACCGTCTAATCCTTCTGTAAAATGCAACTTTAATACTTCATCATTTTCTTCTTCCGTAATATTGTACCGATCGTCCACCATCGTAGCTGTTCTATGAATAGGTACAAATTTAGATGGCACTTTTGATTTTTCTTCGGACAGTTCCATGAGTGCTAAAAATACTTTCGCTTGCTTCATCTTCTCACGCAATGTGAAGCGATGATTACGAATTGTCGATGTACTGCCCCCATCCATCTCTTTCACAATTTCTTTATCATTGAATCCCATGTAAAAAAATTGAACCATCTTCTTTTGCAAATCCGTTAAACCTGTATATTTTTTATCAAGGTTCAATAAATAATCAAACATAGACGTATGCTCATTTTGAATGTGTAATTGTACAAACTTCTCGGCTTCATATAAAACTTGATTGTCTTGATAAATTACACCTTTTATAAATGACTCCCCACAAGCTAAACAAATATATTCTTCTGCTTCTTCTTCAAACACATACCCTTTCTTTAATTCTTCGATTGACGCATCCCAAAACTTCTCTGAAATATCATTCATACTAAACAATCCTCCAAGTAGTTTATTATAAACACAAACAAATCACGATATCGTTTATTATCACTTCATCATCTTAACACAACTAAAATAAACATTTCAATATTTTGTTTATCCATTTTATAAACATTTTTAAAATCGTTTAGATAAAAAACAAATCCCTATTAAAGGAAAAATATCCCCATTTGAAAGTATTAGATAAACTCGCTAATAAATATTATTAGCGGGTCTTTACTTATAAACAAAATATAGTTAACTTAATAAAAATGTACAATTCCTCACTTTAAACCTCTATATGCATATATTATAAATAATTAAGAAAGGAGGAATATAATGGAGAATACAGACAATAAACCTTATGTAAACACTGGACAAGGTGTATTTACATCATTAAAACTTCAGGCTGCTATAGATCAAGCTTTTCGAATCCCTGTATTTTTAAGTACTATAAATACGCTTAACCAACTACAACAACAATTTCTAGATCGATTGATTCTTGAAATTGAACAAGCTCTTCTTTTCCCACGTACAATCCCACGAAGTGATCAATACCCTGAGTCACCATTAACAAGTATACGACGAATGATTTTATCAAGTTATGGTTTAGTAGCAGTAAATTTCCAAATGTTTTTTGTGCAAGGAATTAGAACCAATGTAGGAGCATTTCAACCTCAAGATCCATTTTGGGAAGGAACTCCTTTTTCACAGATTGAACCTTCCATGGGGTATCAATATGGGCTTCCGTTATTATTAATTCGAGAAACAGGAACTGATGTTAACAGAGGAATTTGGCAATTAGGAAATGCTCCATTTTTAATTTTAGATTGGAATTCTGAAACACAATCCATAGATTCATTTTTTAATAGTGTTTCATGGAGGCAGTTTTTTGCAAACTGGACTGGTCATGTAAGAAATGGCTATTATCTTCAAACAGAACCACAGTTTAAATATTAACTTTTAATCTTCTTTTAGGACTAACTCTCTCTTTTGGTTAGTCTTTTTTCATTATTTCACCATAAAAAAAGCCAAAATTCTCAATTTAGAATCTTGGCTCTTCATTATTCATTAATGCTTATTCTTTCGGTGCAATCATTTTCTTCGGATCTACAATTTCATCGAACTGTTCTTCTGTTAATAATCCTGATTGTAATGCTGCTTCTTTTAACGTTAATCCCTCTTTATGAGCATGCTTCGCAATTTTCGCTGCATTTTCATATCCAATATGTGGATTTAATGCTGTAACTAGCATTAAAGAACGATTTACATTCTGGTTAATCACTTCTTCATTCGCTTCAATACCGACCGCACATTTATCATTGAACGAAATCGTCGCATCGGCTAATAAACGAGCTGATTGTAAGAAATTATATGCAATTACCGGTTTAAATACGTTTAACTCAAAGTTACCTTGGCTCGCTGCAAAGCCAATCGTTGCATCATTTCCCATAACTTGCGCTGCCACCATTGTTAATGCTTCACTTTGCGTTGGATTTACTTTACCCGGCATAATTGAACTTCCTGGCTCATTTGCAGGAATAATAATTTCACCAAGACCACTACGTGGACCACTTGCGAGCCAACGTACATCGTTTGCAATTTTCATTAAGTCAGCTGCTAATGCTTTTAATGCACCATGTGCAAACACAGCCTCATCATGACTTGTTAATGCATGAAACTTATTTGGCGCTGATACAAATTGCTTACCTGTAAACTGGCTAATTTCCTCTGCTACCATCTCACCAAATTTAGGATGAGCATTAATGCCTGTTCCAACTGCAGTACCACCAATCGCAAGTTCCTTCATATATGTATTGCTATCAGCAATCATACGCTCCGTTTTTTCTAGCATACGATGCCAACCACTAATTTCTTGCCCTAATGTTAAAGGTGTTGCATCTTGCAAATGCGTACGACCGATTTTAATAATATTTTGAAACTCATTTACTTTTTTCTCTAACGTTTCCTTTAATTTTATAATTGCTGGTAACACTTGATTTTCTACCGCGATCACGCAAGCAACGTGAAGCGCTGTTGGAAATGTGTCATTTGAACTTTGGGACATATTCACATCATCATTTGGATGAATATGTACATCAAGTCCTTTTTCTTTTAAAATTTGATTTCCTCGGTTTGCGATTACTTCATTCACATTCATATTCGATTGTGTTCCGCTACCCGTTTGCCATACAACAAGTGGGAAATGTTCATTCCATTTTCCTGCTAAAATTTCATCAACCGCTTCTACGATTGCATGAGCCTTCTCCTCGGATAACTTTCCTAACTTCTCGTTGCTAATTGCTGCACTCTTCTTTAAAATTGCAAATGCTTGCACAATTTCAAGTGGCATATGCTCCGTTCCAATCGGAAAGTTTTCTTTACTGCGTTGTGTTTGCGCTGCCCATAATTTATCAGCTGGAACTTTCATTTCTCCTAAAGTATCTCTTTCAATTCTGTACTCCATGTTTTCATCCCCTTGAAAATATAATTGCTACGTTTTTATTGTAACAGACTTCCCTTCAAATGATAAGGATTCTCACTCTTATTTACTCATAATTCTATATTTAAAAAATTATGTTTCAGATGGATCAGGTGATAAAAACCAACCGCAAACGCCAATCGCAATTAATACGATATAAAAAATAGCTTTCCACGTAACTGATTGAGGGAAATCCTTATCGATGATTCCAACCATAGGATGTGCTAACGTTGAAATAATAAGCTTCACACCAACCCACCCAACAATCATAAATGCCGCTGTTTCAAGACCAGGTCTTTCACGCAACAACTTCACAAAGTAGGTAGCTGCGAATCGCATAATAATTAAACCAGCCATTCCACCAGTTAAAATGACGAAAAATCTTCCTGCATCAAGACCACCTACCATCCCTTTATTTAGTGGTGTAATAGTTAAAGTAAGAGCCACTGCAGCTAAAATTGAATCAATCGCAAATGCAGTATCTGTAATCTCTACTTTCAGAACTGTTAACCAAAAACCACTTTTCTTTTTCGAAGTATGTTCTTCAATCTTTTTTCCCTGCTCTCCACGCTTTTCTCTTTGCCACTTCTTTTTTCGATATACTTTAACCAAACTTCTAGCAGAAAGAAACAATAAATAAATCGCACCAATCGCTTGCATCTGCCATACATTCACAAGAAATGAAATTAAAAATAATGATCCAAATCGAAATAGGAATGCTCCAAACAATCCATAAAACAATGCCTTTTTCCTATCATCTTCAGGTAAGTGCTTAACCATAATAGCAAGCACAAGAGCATTATCCGCCGATAAAACCCCTTCTAATGCGATAAGAATTAATATAATTCCCCCATACTCCAACAATAATGATTCGGCCATAGCTCTCCTCCTGTTTTTGATACTATATATTTTGCTTTCTCATAGGGGAAATATACGAATATCACCAGAAACGAAACAACCCGTAAGTTCGCATTGAACTTACGGGTTGACTTAATATTATAAGGTAAAAACATCTCTAATGAACCAATAATAGAGATAATTCTATATATTATGATGCCTGTTTTCCTTTTTTAGCATCATCAACATACCAGATGAATTTCCCTGTATATCCGTATATAACTGCTAGTGCTAATGATACGAAGCTCATCCACATGAATGGAATGTATGATAATGTTGCGACACCTAAAATACCAGCCATAAAGATACCATTATCAGACCATGGAACCATACCTGAAGTTAGCGTTCCACCTACCTCTGAATTACGTGCTAATATACGGCGATCAAGTTTTAATTTATCATAGCTGTCTTGCATAATTTTTGGTGTTAAAATAAGTGATACGTACATCGCACAGCCAAATACGTTTGCTAGGAAAGCAACAATTAATGTAGACAGCGTTACATTTCCTGCAGAGTTTAGTTTCTTCTCAAATTTTGATACAATTACTTTTAAAACACCTAGTTTTTCAAGTAACCCTCCGAAACCTAATCCAAAAATAATAACAGCTACTGAACCAAGCATACCATTGATTCCGCCGCGATTTAGCAACTTATCAATGAAATCCACACCTGATTCAATAGAGAAACCGTTATATGCTGTTCCAATTGCATCTCCAAAGTGCATACCTTGGAACAATGTTGCCCAAACTGCACCGAGAAGCGCACCCATCGCAATTGTTGGCATTGATGGTTTTTTCATTGCTAATAGTGCAATAACAATAACAGCTGGAACAAGCATCCATATTTTAATATCAAATTGCTTTAATAATGCCTCTTTTAAAAATTCAACTCTGTTTAAATCAACATTGTCTCCACCATACATCCAACCAGCAACTGTAAACATAATTCCGGTAATAATGTACGCTGGAACATCTAGTACAAGCATCGCACGAACGTGCGCAATAACATCTACTTTTGCCATTGAAGCAGCAAGTACTGTACTATCAGAAAGCGGAGATAACTTGTCCCCAAAGTATGCTCCTGAAAGTACTGCTCCGGCAACTAATGGAAGTGGTAAGCCAAGACCTTCACCGATTGCCATCATGGCAATACCAGCTGTACCAACTGTTCCCCACGATGTACCTGTTGCAATCGAAGTAATGGAACAAATAATTAATGTTGCTAATAAGAATATGCTCGGATGAATGAATTCTAATCCGTAGTAAATCAATGTCGGTACAACACCGCCAGCAATCCATGTTCCAATTAGTGCTCCTACAGCAACTAAGATGAGAATAGCTTCTAATCCGTTGGAAATTCCCTTTGTAATTGCATCTTGCAATTCTTGATAACGAAACCCTAGCCTTAGTCCAAGCGCAATTACTAAAAACCATGAAATAAATAGCGCTAATTGGATAGGCAAATTAAAGATCGTTTGAAAGGAAAAGACAACAGCAAGAAACAGTAATAAAAGAATAATGATTTCTGGAATCGATGGTAATCTTACACTTTTCATTTGCTTCTCTCCTTACAAGTCGATAACATGATGTATGTCGCCTAATATGTACTTTTGTATAAAATGCACACAAGCAAAATACAATTTTCACATTATTCCGATTTGTTTTTTTAGTATAATAAATATACACCTTTTCTATTGTAAAAGTAGAGCCGATATTTCGCAATGAAAATTATTAAAAAACCGTATTTTTATTTATACTTGCCTAAAAACAACCTAAAAGGCAAAAAAACTGCTGAACTAAATCGTTCAACAGTTTTGTGTTTTTTCTATCATTTCATTATATAGATATCCCCTTAATATATGAAAGAAAACCTCCATTAATGCACCAGGTCTTTTCTTTTAAAATCATACAAGCTTAATGCTAAAAAAATTGAAAAGTGTAAAACTAAAATTCCCACTCCTAAAAGTACACCATCATGATTTAAGATTTTCTCATGAAACTTTGTGTAACCAAAAATGTAATAAGAATTCAAGGATAGCCCTAAACTTCCGAATATATTCTGTTATTCTTTTTTAATTAATAATTTATATATATTTCTTTACGTCTTCTACCTTTATTCCTTAGCAGTACTAATAACTATTTCAAATTATCACTGCGGCAAAGCATCATACACATATGGGTCCTTCGGCGTTTCTATTTTTTCTGCTTTATTTAGTTTTACAAGTGGAAATAGCGTCCCTTTATATGTCGTTTCATCTAGTGTCCCTGTTACTTTCACCCATATTTCTTCTGGAAGATTTTTCACATCTTTACCTGAAACAATCATTCCCCAAACAGAAGCATCAGCAACACAACATGTAATTCCATAACGAGCAACTACTATTTCATCCCCCTTTACTTCTTTATCATGATAAACAAAACCCGTAAATGTGATTTCTTTCCCTTTAAATCCAAGCACATCTTGACCAATTACATTCATCGTTTGAATATAAGTTTCATTATTTACTTGAATTGTATTTTGCTTCATTAAGCTTTTTTCTAATTCTTCTTCCGACTGCTTTGGTTTAGGAAGTTTTTGAATGGGTTCTTCTTCTTGATCAACTAATATCTCTCTCCAGTCGGAATTTTTGGACTGTTGCTTCGCTCCTGCACTTTGATTCATACCACGATTTGCTGCTACGCTACCATCAATTGTTACATTAGAAAATAAAAAGGCACTTACAATTGGAATAAAAAATATTGCATATAACGTAAAAATTCCAATTTTTGATTTTGGCACGGTATGATTTTCGCAGCAATCACATTTTCTTTTTTTCTCCCCTTTCCCATTCCATACTTGTAAGCAACCTAAAATGAGCGAAAGAAAAAACGCGAAATAGATAAATTTTATCATTTTAGGTGCAATAAAATTAGCAATATTCCCTGTTACCAATAATTTGAACAAGAGCATTGCAAACCCAAGTAAAATAACACCTCGAATATATGCATGAAATTCTTGTTTACTTTGCTTTTTCATTATCATCATCTCCTAACTCATCGCAAACTGAACAACGATATATACACTCATCGTGACAATTCCAATAAAGAAGAAAACAAATCTTTTTTGAAAGTAAGCAAATAACATCAATGTATTTTTCAAATCTAACATCGGACCAAATACTAGAAAAGCAACGAGTGCTTTTACTGAAAATATATGACCAAATGATGCTGCGATAAATGCATCTGCTTCTGAACAAAGTGATAGTACATATCCAAATGCCATCATAACAAATGGTGAAATCACTTCACTATTTGCAACTTCTGCAAGCACATTACGATTTAAAAATGTCTGAAATAAACTGGCTAAGAACGCACCAATTAATAAATACTTGCCTGTATCAAAAAATTCATCCACGCCATGACTTATTACATCTCGCCAACTTTTTTTCTTCTCATCATGAGAAATGACCTTTTGCTCTTTCACAATGCTTTTATTGCGGTAAACATAATACATAACTAAACCTATCAATAACGCAACGAATAGAGCCAATCCAAAACGAGCATATACAATATGAAGATTTGTTCGAAATGCATAATACGTTGATAAAAACACAATTGGATTTAAAATTGGAGCACTTACTAAAATCACTATTCCTATATGCGTGGGTAAACCTTTCTGAATGAGACGTCTTACTACAGGAATGATGACGCACTCACACATAGGAAAAAGGGCACCAACAAATGCCGCAGGAATCATCGCAACAATTGCTGATTTTGGTAATATTTTTCGAATCATCTCCTCTGTCACAAACACTTGAATGACTGAAGAAACAAGAACTCCTAATAAAATAAAAGGTACTGCCTCAAAGAAAATACTTAAAAAAATTGTATTTACGTTCAGCCATTCTTTCGGAATACTCTTGTGTAAGTTTGATAAACTTGTAAAATCTACAAAAAATAATAAAAAAAGAAAGATTGCAATGAGGAACGTGCCAATTAACTCTTTTGAAATTCTATTAAAAACCAACTTCCCCGCCTCCATTTTATTCATATTTAAACGTATGCTTGTCCTCTTTTTCTATGACAACACCCAAACATTTTTCATACTTCATTTTTATTCACAAATCGGAACCATTATGATTTATTCTTGCATTTCTTTATAAAGTCATTTATCATAAAACGTAATCATTACGATTTAAAAGGAGGAATATACAATGAAAAAGGTACCCATTACCGTATTAAGTGGTTTTTTAGGTTCTGGAAAAACAACATTATTGAATCATATTTTGACAAATAGAGAGGGCTTAAAAGTAGCTGTCATTGTAAATGATATGAGCGAAGTAAATATTGATGCTGCTCTTGTGAAACAAGGAGGTTTTTCTCGTACAGAAGAAAAATTAGTAGAGATTCAAAACGGTTGCATTTGTTGCACACTTCGAGAAGATTTAATCATTGAAGTAAATCGTCTTGTTGAGGCAGGAGATATTGACTATATTGTGATTGAATCTTCTGGAATTAGTGAACCAATTCCTGTTGCACAAACATTTACATATATGGACGAAGAACTTAGCATTGATTTAACAAGTACATGTCGCCTTGATACAATGGTTACTGTAGTCGACTCCAATCGATTTTGGGATGACTTTGCTGCCGGGGAAAGTTTACTAGATCGAAAGCAAGCAATCGATGAAAGTGATACACGAGAAGTTATCGATCTACTAATAGATCAAATTGAGTTTGCAAATGTTATTCTTTTGAACAAAGTGGATTTACTAGAAAAAGAAGATATCCTCGAACTCCATCTTCTATTACAAAAATTAAATCCTAGTGCAAAAATTATTGAATCTTCATTTAGCACAGTACCACTAAATGAAATTTTAAATACGAATTTATTTAATTATGATGAAGCAAGTCAAGCAGCTGGTTGGATTCAAGAGTTAAATAATGATCACCATACGCCAGAAACAGAAGAATACGGCATTAGTTCCTTTGTTTATCGCCGCAAGCGTCCATTTCATCCTGTTCGACTTATGCATTGGTTAAAAAAATGGCCTTTGGATGTTGTAAGAGCGAAAGGCTTTTTTTGGCTCGCATCTCGTAATCATATGATGGGACTTTTATCTCAAGCTGGTTCTTCGATTACCATCCAGGGAGCTGGTGAATGGATTGCAGCATTACCAGAAGCTGAGCAGCAGCAAATACTTATAGAAGAGCCCGGAATACTAAAGAATTGGGATGAGCAGTACGGAGATCGAATAACAGAACTAGTCTTTATTGGAGTTGAAATGAATCAATATGAAATTGAACGTTCTTTAGATACGTGCTTATTAACCGAAGAAGAAATGAAACAGAATTGGGACAATTTTGTTGATCCAATTCCACCTTTCACCGTTGTATCATAATATAAAGTAAAAAAATAAGATGGTTTCCTTAAATGGTTATCATCTTATTTCAAATTATTTTTTAGGTTTATTTATTACATTCCCCCATATAATAAGTACAATTGTACTTATCACAACAAAAACCCCATAGCTAATCTCCGCAGCGTCACCAATTGCTTCTAATCCAAATGGCAAAAGAGCGGTAGCAATTCCTATTACATAAGAAAAAAACCCTGCTATTTTAGCAAGTTTTTTCTTATCTCCTATAAACGTCTCTTCTTGATATCCAGTAAGAAGAAATAACCTCTTTTTTATATGAGTTTGGTATCCTAGAATAATAATTAACATACCTACAAGAAAACAAATGATAAATCCGCCAATCATCAAATCCCCCCCTTTACAATATTTTATCATAATTACATCTAGCAGTTATTGTTTTAAATGTTTTAAATGTTTTAAAATTCCGTTTATTTTTTACATTACTTGTGATATATTGCATATTGTATTCAATATTCAAATTAAATTTCCTTTCCGAAAGGAGGATTTATCTATGGATTCAGGAAGATTGAAAGGCATTATTATGGTCATTACGGGGGCAAGTTTATGGGGATTATCTGGAACTGCTGCACAACAACTTTTTCAACAAGAAAATGTCTCTACAGAATGGTTAGTTACAATCCGCTTACTTATATCCGGAAGTATTCTGCTCTTATTCTCCTCATTTGGTAGTAAAAAATCAGAAGTATTCGGCATTTGGAAACAAAAGGCCGATGCAAACAAAATGATTCTGTTTGGATTGTTAGGAATGCTTGCAGTACAATACACCTATTTTGCATCTATTAAGGAAGGTAATGCTGCAGTTGCAACATTATTACAATATTTAGCGCCGATATTTATCACTGTTTACCTTATCTTTAAATGGAATATTCGTCCTACGAAAATCGATTTTATTTCTATCGCCCTCTCTTTAATCGGAACCTTTTTCTTACTAACGAATGGATCCATTGATAATTTGGCTGTTTCAACACCGGCTATCATTTGGGGTATTTTATCTGGTCTGTCACTAGCATTCTACAGCCTTTATTCAAAGGAATTATTAGAGAAATGGTCTTCATCTGTCATTGTTGGATGGAGCATGATTATTGGAGGAATTGGTGTAACCACCTTACACTTTTTATCCACGAACGAGTTTATTTTATTATCAGGCATGAAATATTTACAGCCTAACAACCTGTTTCTCATTGTATTCGTTGTGATTTTCGGAACACTCATCGCATTTTATTTATATTTAGACAGCATACGGTATCTTACACCAAAAGAAACTACATTATTTGGTTGTACAGAGCCACTAGCAGCTATCATTTCTTCGATTTTAATTTTGCATGTTCCGCTTCAATCATTTCAATTATTAGGCGCTCTTTGCGTTATTGTAATGGTACTTGTACTAAGCCAAAAACCAGATGAAGGAAAACCTAAATTACAACTTGTCGAGACAAAAAAGCAAAATATTAAATGAAAGGAAATATTTTATTATGCCTATTCCTCCAAACTATCGAAAGCAAGAAAGAGTATCCGCTAAGTCACTTGTGTTAAATCAATTACAGAATTGGATTATTGAAGGTGTTTTACAACCTGATGAAAAAATTAATGATGGAGAGCTAGCAGAAGCCTTAGGTGTCAGTAGAACACCCGTTAGAGAGGCGTTACAAGTCTTAGAGCTTTCGGGTCTAGTGGAGATGATCCCTGGTCAAAAAACGAAAATTTCTCCTATAAAATTAAAAGATGTATCTGTCATTTATGAAACGATCGCTGGCCTTCATACTATTATTGGAAAACAAGCAATTCATCAAATAAACGAAACTGACCTGATAAGACTTTCTGAAATAAACAAAGCGTTTCAAAATGCCATAGATGAAAAAAATTCAAAACAAGCATTACACTTAGATATACAATTTCATAATACAATCGTATCCATCGCTAAAAATACATATATCGAACCCTTCTTAGCAAACATACAACTTCATGTATTACGTCTTGAATACCTTTTTTTCCAGAACTTCATTCCTGCACGTCAATCGATTGAAGAACACAATTTAATCATCGAAGCATTAAAAAACCAGGATGCAGCACATATAGAACAAATCATGTCTCAAAACTGGCTACGGCCGATGAAAGAAATCCAAAAAATAATCTCTATGGAATAATGAAAAGAGCCGTTTACGTATTCTCTCAACACAAACGGCTCTTTCTTTACAATTCTATATGACTATGCACGAATCTCGGCATATTTCTCAATGTCGCTATACTCTTTTTCTAGTTCCTCTAAGGAAAGCTCGTATAATTGTCGGTCGAGAACTTTAAACACCCCTGCCCCAATTAACTGATCAATTAACTGCCTTTTACGATTTTCAACAGCAAAACGGAGTTGACTACTCATCTTTTTAAAAAACTCCTTTCTACAATTATTGAAAATGATAATCTTTGTCAATTACCACTTTGATTATAAAAGATGATACTTTATAAGTAAAGTAATTTGATGAAATATTTACCTTACAAACTGTTTGTGGCCACATTATATATATGTATGTTACCAGAGGATGTTTATGACACTTTTTATCATCTTTTTTCTTTCATAATACGCAGTCTGCTTCAATATGACTAAATTTCCCTTCCACTTCCACTTGAATTGTCACATGTTCTACATGAAACTTTTCTTTCAATACATTTGATGCCTGAACTAATACAACTTGTGTATCATCTTCCTTTTCTACAACAAGATGACAAGTTAAAACTTGAAAATCCGATGTCACCGACCATATGTGTAAATCGTGGACCTCTTTTACAATTGCAATGTTTAATAATGTATCTTTCACTTCTTCTATATTAATATGCCCCGGTGTACCTTCCATCAATATATGAACGGTATCACGTGTTACACGCCAGCCACTTATTATGACTAATATGGAAACGAGGATACTGGCAATTGGATCGGCAGCCGTCCATCCAAAAAACTTAATGAGTAATGCAGCTATAATCGCTCCTACTGAACCTAGCAAATCACCTAATACATGTAAAAATGCGCTTCGTACATTTAAATTTTCTTTTACATCTCCGCCTCGCGTTAAAATCCATGCTGATGTAATATTAATAAATAACCCAAAAACAGCGATGAGTAACATCCCATTACTAGCAATCTCTACTGGTTCTTGAAAACGGCGAATTGCTTCGATAAAAATGTATATCGAAATAACGATAAGAACGACACCATTACATAATGCGGCTAACATTTCAATTCGCTTATACCCGTACGTTTTTTCTAAAGTCGTTTTTTTTCTCCAATTTTAAAAGCCAGCAAACTTAAAGCAAGAGATACTGCGTCACTTAGCATATGCCCAGCATCTGATAAAAGTGCTAAACTATTCGTTACAAATCCGCCAATGACCTCGGCAATCATAAATCCCGTCGTTAATATGAATGCTATCATTAATGCTTTTTTATTTTGTGAATGACCATGATGATGTGAATGTCCCATGTAGATCCCCTTCAAAAACAATATCTACATATTATCATGTGACAAACCTTACTAATTTATCCAAGTCTATTCACTTATACCCCTATCTACGATCCACCCCTTCACTTATACCCCTTTCGTTATTCCTACTACTATTTCCTTTTTCTCAATCAAAAATAAGACTACTTCTTTTTCTTTCTCATATTATTTAATACTGTTAAGAAATGAAAAGGAGGCTATAAAATTGAAGCGATTATTCCTTTGTATGGAACGTGAACTTCTTGTCGTGGAAGAAAGAAATGAAGAACTTCAAGTTCAATATCACTTACAAAATATGCAACCTACTTGTATTGCGGTTGACCCATTTCAACCAAATCGTATATATTGTGGAACATTTGGCCGGGGATTATGGCTAAGCGATGATAGGGGCGAGTCTTGGAGACCAATTGGAGATTCTTATCGTTATTTTGACTTTCCTAAAGAAGATGGCATTTTACATTCTGCTATTACTTCTATCTCTATAAGTCCTATTAAACAAGTTAATGGCTATGGTGTTGTTTATGTAGGAACAGAACCTAGTGCTTTGTTTTATTCAGAAAACGGCGGAGAAACATGGAGCGAGTGTAAAAATATGAAATCATTACTTTCCTCATATACATGGGCATTTCCACCACGCCCATTTACACATCATGTTCGCTGGATTACAGTCGATCCAAATAAACAAGATACGCTACATGTATCAATTGAAGCAGGAGCTGTTATCCAAAGTAAAGATAATGGCCAAACATGGGAGGATAAAAAATTCGGTGCTCCTATCGATGCTCACCAACTACTTATGCACCCACTGGCTCCAAATCGTCTTTACGCATCATGTGGCGATGGGTTTATGAGTGGTTCTGAACGTGCATACCTCGAAAGTTATAATAGCGGAAACAGTTGGATTTCTTGTAGCGAGGGCTTAGAACATCACTATTTATATAGTATGGCTATCGATCCAGGTGATTGTGATACGATACTTGTCTCTGCTGCACCAAATGCTGACCTAGCTCACCATCGTATACCTTATGAATCTTATATTTATCGAAAAACAAAAAACACTCCTTTCCAAAAAGTGCAACACGGGCTATCGTCAGCAATCGGAACTGTCATCTCTATGCTTGCAACAAATCCTGCCGAACCTCATACATTTTATACTTTAAATAATAATGGTGTATTTCAATCATTAGATAGCGGGCAGACTTGGGAGCAATTAAACATTCCTTGGAAAGAAGAATATAAAACGCAGCACCCCCACGCCTTATTAGTTACAACTTCTTAATAAAAGAAAAAGGACTGCTTATTTACAAGACAGTCCTTTCCTTTTTTATTTCTTTAAATCAATTATAATATCAGCTAAAACAATATCTCTACTTTTCGGCGCATGTAGACTAAGACTAAAATTCCACTCTCCTTTTATTTCTCTTTGATTTTCTGAAACATTTATACTCTGTATATCCCACTCAATATTTACCGCAAGTTATTTTACTACCAGCAAAATAACTTGCGGTCACTAAACCTACATATTTCCCTTCATCAACTTTAAAAATTTGATTACTTCCTGATACCCCATCCGATTCTTTTATTTTTAGAAAATCAAAAGTGCTAGGATTTTGCCCTAAGTCCTGATTACTTTCTATAGAATAGGTTAATGAAACTGTTTTCTCATCAAAAACCGCATCATTTACCGTAACTTTAATTCCGTTACTTTCTTTTGTCATATTTATTTCCGTGGCATGCTGTTTATAATCATAATGAGGCCCATTTTTTCCATCTGTATTCGTTTTATGATTCTCATAAAGACCTGTTCTGCCATTATCTAAAAATTGAAAAATATCTCCTACTATTGGAAGACTTCCGGCATAAGTAGGAAATCCCAATCCAAGCGTTGCAGCCTTTTTACAAAATTTCTATCGTTTGATTTCATTTCACAATTCCCCTTATTTTTTTGTAAAAGTTCTTATACCTTATATAACGTACAGGATAAATTTTTATCTCATCTTTTATGAATGAATTTAATTAATTGGAATATTATCCCTTCCTCTGTCCTATTGTCTCATACAAATATGGAATCGGAGAAAATTTTCTCAAGTCTACGATTTATTTAATATAGTATACTATTTATGATATTATTTTTTAATTTTGTGTACATTTTATTTCATTAATCTATTGTCATTTTACAATTTAAATTTAGGAGATGAGATGTATATGTGCGGAATTACGGGTTGGGTAGATTGGCAAGAGGATCTTTCAAATCAACATCATGTTTTAAAAGCTATGTCAAAGAGTATTGAGCATCGCGGTCCTGATGCAGAAGGCTTTTGGTTTTCACCGCGAGCTGCATTTGCACATCGTCGTTTAATTGTCATTGATCCAAAAGGTGGGACGCAGCCAAAAACATTTAAAGCGGGTGATTACACCTTCGCCATCACATATAATGGGGAGATTTACAATTTCCGCGAACTGAGAGAAATGCTCCAAAAACGTGGTCATACATTTCAGACACATTCAGATACAGAAGTACTATTGCACGCTTATTTAGAATGGCAGGAAGATTGTGTACAACATTTAAATGGGATCTTCGCATTTGCAATATGGGATGATCACAAACAACAGCTCTTTTTAGCAAGAGATCATTTAGGTGTCAAACCACTCTTTTATACAGAGCATAATCAAAGCATTATTTTTGGTTCTGAAATAAAAGCATTATTCGCTCATCCATCTGTCTCTGCTGAACTTGACACAGATGGTATCAATGAAATATTTGGATTAGGATTGTTTCGGACTCCAGGATGCGGCGTATTTAAACATATTAAAGAAGTACGTGCCGGGCATTATATAACATTCACTCGGGATAAAAAAGAAATGAAAAAATATTGGAAACTTGAAAGTAGACATCATATGGATAATTCAGAGCATACGGCTTCACATATTTTTTCCATCTTACAAGATACAGTAAAAAGACAATTAATTGCTGATGTACCTCTCGTTTGTATGTTATCCGGTGGTCTAGATTCTAGCGGCATTACCGCTCTAGCAGGTATAGAATTTGCTAAACACAACAAAACGCTTCACACCTATTCAATTGATTTTGTAAACAGCGCCAAAGATTTTGAACTAACGTTTGCTCGTACCGGCTTGGATGCTCCTTGGGTAAAACGCGTATCCGAGCATGTTGGAACTGCTCATCACGATATTGTTGTAAATGCAGAAGAATTAGCAAATCATTTATTCGTTCCTCTACATGCAAAGGATTTACCAAGTGCAGGTGAGATGGAAACTTCACTATATTTACTATTTCAAGAAATGAAAAAGGATGCAACTGTTGCTCTCTCTGGCGAATCTGCTGATGAAGTATTTGGTGGATATCCTTGGTTTCATCAAGAGGAGCTTTTATATGTCGATCAATTCCCTTGGCTCACAAATTGGCAACATTCATCCTTCATTTTATTAGACGATGTACGGCAGCAGTGCAATCTCGATTGTTATATCAATAATCGGTTCCAAGAGGCTGTTCTTGAAGTCCCTATCCTTGAAGGGGAAAGTAAAAAAGAAGCAAAACAGCGTCAAATGTTTTATTTATTCTTAACAAGATTTCTGCCATTTTTACTTGATCGAAAAGATCGCATGAGCATGGCTGTTGGTTTTGAAGTTCGTGTACCATTTTGTGATTACCGGCTTGTTGAATACTTATGGAACATACCTTTTGATATGAAAAGTATTGATAATATTGAAAAAGGAATTTTACGCCGAGCATTGCAAGGTGCATTACCTGACGATGTCCGAAACAGAAGAAAAAGTGCCTATCCTACTTCACAAGATCCGCATTATTTACAGTCCATCCGTAATTTGACGCTCGATATGTGCAGCAATAAAAACAATCCCATCTTCTCTCTCATCAATCATTCCATACTGCTTACAATGGCTAATCAAACAAACAAGGAAATCGATGACCTTGGAGCGAGAAGTGTAATGGAATACATGCTACAAATCAATGAATGGTTAAAAACCTATCACATTCATATTCATTAATAATAAAGAGAGCTTAGAATCTATATGTTCTAAGCTCTCTTTATTCGTATATTAGTTTGCACATTCTCTATTTTCTGTATCAATTGACCACCCAATAATAGTCGCACAATCTCTTCCCTTCCATTCAAGCACGTTCGCTAATGCAGACTCAATTTGAAGACAATCTCCTTTATATAGCACTTCAAGTAAGGAGCGATCATCATCAAACGTTTGCTTATCACACTCTAACACACCGTCTGTCGCCAAAACAATATGATTGATTCCCTTCTCTAATCCACGAACCCCAGAAGTGAAACATGGCGTATTAGCAGCAAACACATTTTTTCTTCCAATATACTCATAGAATTTACGTTTATTTAATCTCCCTTTTCCATTCTGTAATTGTTCTGAATGAAATAAATAAGCAAAGCACTCTCCTACTGATAACCAATACAAGAACTCACCTTTTCGTAAACAGATTAAACAAGCTAGTTCTTCATTTTCTTGTTCACTTTTCTCAATAAACGATTCATCTGTAAATAACGCCAATAAATACATATGTGTATGATGAAATGCAAGATGAATTGGGTATGAGAACAATTCCTGTAACTTCTCTTTTCTTTCAGAAATTGCTTCTATTATATAATGTATATTTTTCGTTTTATGATGAGCGTCAAAAATCATAACAAATTCAAATTCTAATTGCGTGTCCCACCAAGCTAGGACTGCATCTCCTCTTTCATACGCATCGCTCTCTTGATTCCCGCCATATATACCAACTGAAAGAGGACCGCATTTTTCAACATGCACTTGGTCTAAATACATCTTTTCATGACTAATCCATTTAAATGTATGCACTTCAATCATCCTCTCTCTTGCTATTTGTATGCCTTTACACTAAGAGTACCGTATATTGCAAGAAAAATAAACTTTTTCAATTTTTCTATGTAAAATAGAAGGAATTTAAATCTTACAAAACGAATATATCGTATTATAAGATATAAAAACTAATGGAGGAACTTAAATATGAAAAGTATTAATGCAAACTGGGAAACCATTTATTATCACTTACGATATGAATATGAAGGCAATCTTTCTCACCAAGCCATCCGAATTCTACAAATCATTTTCCGAGAGACGGAACCTACAATCGGCAAAGTAGCATCTGAATTAGGGTTATCTCATAATACAGCATCCGAACATGTGAAACGACTTATTCAAAAAAGATTCGTTATAAAAGAGCGAAATAAACATGATGAGCGAGTCGTTAATCTTGCATTGACTACAGAAGGTAAAGAAGTGTTAACGAAACATACATTATTAGATGAAGAAAAATTAAAAGTATTAGAATCCCAATTTTCAAAAGAAGAACAACAATTAATCGAAAAGGCCTTTTCATTACTAGCAAAGGAGTCAAAATATGCATTTCCTCGTTAAAGTCATCGTCTCTGCTTTAATTATTGGCGGTGTAACTGAATTTGCGAAGCATTATAGTACGCTTGGCGGTTTCATAGCTGCCCTTCCACTTATTAGTTTGCTCAGCTTGTTTTGGATTTCTGTTGAAGGCGGGAGCAAACAAGAGTTAAGTCAATTTGCTTTAGGAGTATTATATGGATTTCCTGCATCAGCACTCCTATTATTTATTGTTTATATTGGACTAAAAAATTCTTTTTCGCTAAGTACATCTGTACTATTCGGTATCGGTATTTGGTGTATCGCACTTGCTTGTCAAAAAATATTTCAATCCTAGAGGAGAATTACGATGAATCATTTTGTAGAAGTACTCGGAAAGAAGATGGAAGTTTGTATAAAAGGAACTGGTTCTCAAATCGTAGTGATTCAAACCGGAATGGGCTGTTCTTTTTATGATTGGATGCCAATTGCAGAGAAGCTTGCTCTCCATTATAAAGTTATTCTCTTTCATCGCCCCGGTTATGGGAAAAGCGAACTTCGTGACGAGCCGCGTACAACACTACAAGCAGCAAAAGAATTACGCGAATTATTACATGTGCTTACGAGTCGACAACCCATTATTTTAGTTGGGCATTCTTATGGAGGACTATGTGTACAGCAGTTTGCTATGTTGCACTCAGAACAATTAAACGCTGTTGTGCTTGTGGATTCTACTTCTATGGATTTACATCGATTAGGTGATCTTGATTTACCTGTCTCGGATCAAACCGACTCGGATGAAATATGGTTACAAAAATACATTGCCTATTCCAAGATGGATCAAAGCACTCTCTATACAGAATTACAATCTATGTTATCAAACCAATATAGTCATTTAACATCTCATGACCAAAAACAATATATGGATTTCTCTACTTCACCATCATTATATAAAGCGACTGCTTCAGAGCTTTTGAATTGGAAAACCTGTGCAAAGAAAATGAAACAACTTGAAGTAACATTAAAAACTCCATTGATTATCATCGGGAGGGATCCAAATTACTCCATTGAACAAATGGTTGAGAGTGGAATGCCATCTGAAGAAGCAATAAAGCTTGAAAATATGTGGCAAGAACTTATTCAAGAACAACTTATGCTCTCCCAAAATAGCCGGTATATCTTCGCTCAACATGCTAGTCATGGGATTGAACATGATAGACCAGATATTATTATTGATGCAGTTCATTCCATACAAAGAGGCGAAAAAAGTAACATTAGAAACCATGAATATTTCAATTAAATCTAGAAAAAAGGAAGCAGTTCTCACTGCTTCCCCACTCATCTATTCATAATCTTCCTCGTCTTCATCACCATCATAATACGAGTTTCCATTATTCACATATATAGGTCCATTGGCAACATCAACACGAAGTACCCATGCCCAAGGTACAGCTAACCGTTTATGTAACGCGCGCCAAAATTCCATTGATTTTCTTTCATACTCTTGGAATTCCTGGAGTATGTCTTTATAGGAGGAACCGTCTAACTGAACATTTGCTTCTAGCAAACGAGAATAGGCATAGTGCTGTAATTCTAGTTCAGCAGCAACTTCCATCTCTTCTGGCGTTGCCATTCCAATAATTGTTCCGTCAGGTGGTACAATTTCATATACGTTATGAACTTCAACGAGTCCTTCTGGATGATCTACTAACCCCTTCTCTTTTTCAAACATGTAAACAGCCTCCTTTATAACAAAATTTTTATGGTACAAAGGCATATTTCTCTAACAGCCGCTCTCTTTCCTTCTTTTTTGATAAAAAATTACAAAATATTCAACAGATGACCAGATTATTGTGCTGTCTTACTCATTTCCATCTTTTTCGCAGATATAAGCTTTTCTCCAACAAATGATAATTTATATACATCTGGCATCTCTAATTCTTTCCAAAAATCAAAACCGTATTGAGCATCAAAATAATTCATCATTAACACCATAATATTCCCATGCATTCCAATTACGATATTTTCCCCTTTATATCGCGTTAATATATGTTGTATACACTGAATTCCTCTCTTCTGCGCCGTATCATTTGATTCTCCCCCTTCAAAGGAAAAGGTCCAATTCTCCCATACTTTCATCATTGCTTTCTTAAAATCTATTACTGGCTCTTTACTTAATAGTCTTTCCCGTAAATTTTCTTCAATCTGTATTGGTAAGTTAAAGTGTTCGGCAACCCCTTGAACGGTCTGAATGGCTCGTTTATATGGACTAGATAATACAACATCTATTTGTTCCTCTTTTAATAAACCTGTCACAGTTTGTGCATCTTCCCATCCTTTTTCAGATAATGGACGTTCTCTTTCTTCTGGGGTATATGTAGAATGGGCATGGCGGACAAAATATATTTGAGTCATGAAATTCCCTCCTTTTATTTTCTATTTCAATTATTTCGATTCCATCTAGAGCAATTTCTTTCACTAGTTTTCACTGTTCAAAAACAAAAAGTGCCCTACAACACGCATCTTTTGTTTACATAATAAAATTATTTTTCTATATTTTTTTAAAATATCGTTACTGTATAATTTAAATTGTTCGGCTAACCCCCTTTTTAAATAAATAATGCACGATTAAATAGAGAATATAAACAATTACAAATACTCCTACAGCACTGAATATATCTATAGTGAAAGGCATGTAGTCCTTTGTTTGGATAGATATAATATGATGAATTTTATCAGATACTAGAATACTAAAAGGTAGAACAATCAAATAAAACAACGAAATCAGTGGCTTGTAAACATTTAATATCATACGATCTATTTCATCTAGTGAATAATCTAGCAGTTTCAATACATGAATGTCTCTCGTACTATCTTGGAAATTTAAAAGTAAAACAAAGTAAATTAATAAACATCCAAATACAGCACCAAGTACTTGAATAATTACAGCACTAGCACGATTAGAAACCGAATTCTTTTCTAACGTCTTTATTTTATCTTCCTGACCGGTAACTTTTGCATCTAAGTTGTTAGCATTTTGAGGCTTATCCTTAAAAAATATAACATTGTAAGATTCTCCTGGAATACCCAACCATTTTGCAAGTGATTCTTTTTTTGTATAAATCATATTCAGATTACCATTCATGCAAATATCTATTACTTTTTTCTCATACTTTTCAGAATCAAGAACAATTTGAACTGTATCACCTATCTTAATATTATAAATCTCACTTAATGCTTGATTCATGATGATACCGTTCGTTTGTTGTATGTCTATTACTTTATTCTTTTCATCTAATAATTTAAAATGATCAACTTCAGATTTAACTCCTAATATTTTAGTTGAAATTCGTTCATTATCTTTCAGTATCGTCACATTTTTTTCTATTCCCTTTGTAATGTTCTTATCTTCCAAATCTTTTTCTTGAAGCACACGAAAAGAAGCCGAGTACCGGTAATCTACTCCATTCGTTTGTAATTCCAATAGCTTCCCACTAGATTTATATAAAGAATAACTTGTTATAAATAAAACACTTGTTATAAATATAGTAAGAAGCAATAAAAAAACAGAACTCCATCTTCTTACAACAAATCGTAATGACATACCAATATTTCTCGGTAGTTTAACCGTATTTTTCCAGATTACTCTTTCTATCCAACTCTCACTTTCAATTGAAACATTATTTAAGAAGTTTGTTGTTTCTTGTTTTTGAAACCTTATAACAATTACATATGTAAAAAGTAAGACCAGTAATACTGGTAATACCACTCCTATCAATATGGTGATAGGAGCAACACTTTTCTCAAAAGAAGGAAAAAGAAAAGATTGCTTATACAAATTAATCATCACAGTGGAAGCTGGGTACCCTATTATTAAACCTAAAACGGACCCTATAAATGAAATCCATAAAGAAAATGCAAGAAACGCTTTGGAGACATCTCTGTCTGTAAAGCCAAGTGCGTGATAAATACCTATATCCACACGATTCATATCAAAATATTTTTTTAAGAACACGAAGTAAATAAATAGCGTAATGAGTAAAAAGCAAGTTAAAAACACAATCGCTAATATTTTATTGGATTCTAAACTCTTTTCTAATTCGGATTCACTTTTCATATCATATTTATTAGCATAATTTGTAATATCTTTTGAACTCAAAATTCTCTTTTCATTCATAGTAGGATTACTCTTATATTTCGCAGAATAGTAAACTTGTGCTTTTCCTGTTATCTCGTGAATTGTGTCATTTGAGGTTATAAACATTGTTCCCTTTGTTAAGTCTTGTTCCGTATCGTCGTATGGGATGAAAATTTGATAATCCGGTAAATACACTGAAGCAGTAATTTTCAACTTTTCCCCATCAATTTTCACAGTATCACCAATCTTTAGTTTCTTTTGCTCTAAATACTCTGGAAATACTGCAATCTCATATTTATTTTTGGGTAAATTTCCATTCATAACAATTGGGAAATTTATTTTTTGAGGGGTATTTATAAAATAATATACACTTCCTTGTTCAGTAATTTTTTTCATTTTCCTTTTCTCTGAATAAAACTGATACTCCTGCTCTAAATTCATTAAAGTATGTTCATTATCACCCTGTAATGAAAACCTAAAGTCTTCTTGGTTCTGATTTTGATAATATGTTCTTACTTTATTAAGGTTATTGTCAATTGAACATCTGACGAAAAAATACATAAAGGAAGTTAAAAATGACAGTAAAAGCAAAATAACAATATATTTTTTATTATGTAATAGTGTTGTTTTCATTTGCTTATTTATATTGTCCAATAATTTTGTCCTCCCTATATCTCAAATTCATTTTATCTGGATCTAAAGGATTTTTATTTTCTAAAACAGAATATATTTCTCCATTATTTACTGTAATAACTTCATCAGCTGTTTTAGCAATTTCAAGATTATGAGTAATAAAAACGATCGTAATATTAAACTTTTTTTTCACATTATGAACTAATTTCACTACGTTTTTACTATTCTCTTCATCCAAGGCTCCTGTTGCCTCATCACAAAATAAAATTTTAGGTTTTTTAATTAATGCTCTTCCTATAGCGACCCTTTGTTGTTCTCCACCAGAGAGTTCCGCTGGAAATTTATCTAATATATGATTAATCTTTAATAAGTTCGCTAATTGATCCAAATTTTTTAAATCTTGATTCTTAAAAGCCCCAATTTCAATATTTTCTCTAGCCGTAAGATAGGAAAGTAGATGATAACTTTGAAAAATTTGTCCAACATGCTCTCTTCTGAAAAGTCGAATTTGATCTTTACTCATGTTTGTAATATCTTTACCGTCTAAAATCACTTCTCCTGAACTTGGTGTTAATAATCCTGACATCACATTAAGCATAGTTGATTTTCCTGAACCACTTGGCCCCACAACCACTGTAAACTGATTCTTTTTTATTGTTATGCTAATATTTTTTAGTACTTTTTGATTATTGAATATTTTTGTTACGTGATTCAACTTTATAATTTGATCTGTCACACTCATACGCTTCTACACTCCATTCAATTATTTAGATTATGTAAAAACACATTTCCGACACTTATGTCGGTTTTGATTTGATAGTATCATATTAAAAATACCCCATCAATACATTTTACATTTTTAGGGAAATTAACTTTTTGAATTATTTTGTTTTTTATTATAGAATTACAAAGACGTACATTCTATATTTCGTATGAATATATGAATTTCAATTTTCTTTCATCGCAATTTTATTCCCTTATAGATATAAAATGTTGATTTTAAGAATCGATATACATTAAAAGTTCAATGCAGGTATAGGAGAAAAAGGTATGACAAAAAACGAAGTTAAAAAATCTGAAATGAAAAAAACACTAATTCTTGAATCAGCAAAAAAGGTTTTTATGAGAAAAGGTTATAACAATGTAACTATGCATGATATCGTTCAAGAAAGTGGAATTTCACGAGGAGGATTATACTATTACTATCAATCGGTTGAGGAAATTTTCCTCAATTTAATAGCATATGTACAACGAGCTGATGACCTTTCTTTACTTCCCTTAAATTCTTCTTCATATTCTTTCGTTGAAATATTTAACATATTTTTGAATGAACAAAAAAAAGAACTACTAGGGCAAGTTCAATCTTTACGTCCCATCATTTATGAGTATTATCTAAGCTTAGACAACACGGAACGTCGCCAAAAACTGAAAAAACATTACCACTATGTATATACTTATCTTAATCAATTTCTTTCTCTAAATGTTCGTAAAAGTTCGCAGGAAATAGAGCAACTAACGAATCACATTATTATTATTTTAGAAGGACTTTTTATACAATCGCTTACTACTACACTTACAGAGGCACAAATTAATTATGAATTTGAAAATTTACGTGTTTTAATTTTTAATAAGAAAAAAGCTTAATGCTTATTTCACTATAGAAAAATTTTATAATGATCCTAAATCTAAATTAACACGAAATTTTCGTTACTAGTTTCGTAATTTTACTAGCTGCTTGCTAGCCCGAAGCAAATAAAGTAGCCCTCATTTAAATGAAAATAAGGGCTGCTTTATTTCACAAGAAGCGATTTCTCCATTTATTAACACAACTATATCAGAATCTGCGTGACGTTTTTTCTCCATAAGACGCTGTGAATTCGGTGGCCCAATCACAACAGGCTCCTCATATTTAACATTGTATCGTATGATAAAAATGAAACTGCTGTGCCTATCTATGTTTTTATATAACAAAAAACATGCTCCAGAATGTCAGCATGTTTTGTGATACACTTCACATTGTTTAATTAAAAAATAAAACCATATTACTTACTGTGATGTAACATTAAATCATCAAATTCTTCTTCAATATGATTTAACTTTGCAATCCCTTCTTTCCATTTATGGATATAACGTGATACTCCAACAACAAATAAAGTGAAAATAGTAGAAAGAATAATGCCATATACAATCGTTACAGTATGCATAAATTACACTTCCTTGTAATAGGTTATGTACTTATTATATTCCTTTTTTTGATGAAATGGTGCGAATTCAAGTTTTTGTAACAAAATTGTTTTTTCTAATTATACAAAAAATATTACCATTAATAGGAGAAACCATAGGAAATTAAGGTTTCCCCCATATTTGAAATGTTATTCTACACCAACAGAAATCGTTTCTGGTAATGTACTTCCACCATCAATTACAATGTGTGTGCCTGTTATGTAACTTGATTCGTCAGATGCAAGAAAAGCAGCTAATTGCCCAACTTCTTCAATCTTTCCTAAACGTCCTAGTGGAACGCCTGAAGCGATTCCATCAATAACATGATTCGGTTCATTTGGATCAGATTCATTTGCAATTTGCTCTGCCATTGGCGTCATAATATAACCTGGACAAATTGCATTCACCGTAATATGGTGCTTCGCTACTTCACGAGCTAACGCTTTTGTAAATCCCCAAATTGCTGCTTTTGTCGTTGCATAGGCTGTTTCTCCTTCATCTGCAACTAGCGTTCCTGTTACAGAAGACATATTCACGATTTTCCCATAATTTCTCTCAATCATGTATGGCAAGACAGCTTTAGAAAAGTTCCACACACCATTAATATTCACTTGAAATTGAAAATCACGCATCTCATCTGACATATCTAAAAAATTAGCGAGTCGGATAACCCCTGCGTTATTCACTAATATATCAATTTTCCCATACTTTTCGTATGCATCTTTTGCGATTTCTTTTACAGCTGTAAAATCTGTTACATCTATTTGGTAACTAGCTGCTTCTAGCCCCTTACTTATAATTTCTTTTGCCGTCTCATGAACCTTGTCTGAAATATCAACAAGTAATACTTTTGCTCCTAACTCTGCAAACACATGTGCAATTCCCGCGCCATTTCCCATTGCGGCACCAGTAACAAAAGCTACTTTTCCATCTAATTTTCCCATTTCATAGCCCCCTTATGATTTGTAGAAAAGTTTCTCAACAACCTCATCATACCAAATATTACCTGATATTCTTGAAATTGTTCCATTTGTCAAAAAACGTTCAAAAAGAAAAGCCGTCGTAACAAACGACAGCTCATACATAGCTTTTAAATTATTATTCTATTGATTTTTCTTCGCTTCTATTTTTTCTTTTGCATTTTCAGCCTTATCCAATGCTTCTCCAACTTTTTTCTGTTTTTCCCTTGCTTCATCAATATTATCTACAGCTTTGATTACTTTATCAATACCTTCTTCATCCACTTTTCTTTGCTTCGCAACTCTTTCCTTTTCTTTTTCTTCAATGTCCTTTGCCTTCTGAAGCATATTTTCTGCATTTGATTTTACAGCTTTCTCGAGGATAGCATCCTTTTTCGCTTGCAACACTTGATTTGCATCATCTTTTGCCTCTAAATATTTACCATCTTTTAACGCCGATGCACCGTGATCCATCAGCTTAGCAACGTCCTTATAGGATTTTGTCTCTTCCGTAAATTTTTCCTCTTCAGCCTTTTCAAACCACATAACTGCATCGCTATATTTTTCATCTTGTAATGATTGCATGCCTGTTTCAATATACGTATCGTAGTTACTACAGCCAGTCATTAGAAAAAATAAACAAAACATAACAAAACTTATTTTTCTCATACTGTTTTTCTCCTCTTTCTTTGTTACACACTTTATTAAATGTATCATAACTAAAACATACTTTCAAAAAGAAAAAATCATCCAGTAAATATAACCGAATGATTTTTTTACATATAAATAATGAAATTACAAGTTCCCTTTCATATTATCTCTTAAAACAATGATTAATTCGATAATTTAAGCCGATACATCTACTTGTTTTTTCATTCTAGACTGCTTCATTCCTACAAGAACTACTAAAAATAGCCCACTTCCCAATATTAACATTACGATACTCGTTGGGAGCATATCCAATAAAAAACCAAACAAAATCATACCAAGCGGGGCAATTGCAGTAGCAATTGTTTCAAGTAGCCCAAAAACACGACCTAAGTATCCTGGATCTGTTGTTTTTTGAATATGTACTTGCATTGGAATATTTACTGCCATCATTGAAATACCACTAAGAAGCATAAAAACAATGTAATAAATAAAACTTGCTGCCTTTGGAATCTCAACGATTAATGGAAAGACAGTAAATAAACTTAAACTTGCAAACAAAAACAAGCTAATATAAATAGATCGAAACGGGTTATTTACTTCCTTACGAACAGATAAAACAATTGCACCAATTAACATTCCAACCGCTAACATACCTTCTACAGTGCCGAGTTGCTTAGAAGTTAAATGCAAGCTTTGCACAATAATATAGGGAAGCGCAACAAAAAGTGCACTAGAAAAAAAGTTTACCCAAAGAGCGACCTTCATAAGTCCATATATTTCATGCTGCTGTTTCACATATAACAATCCTTCTTTTATACTCGCAAAAAAATCTCCTTTCTCCTCTTCCACTTCTTTTTTATACAAATCAAATACGATAAATAATTGTACAATAGCAGCTAAAAAAAATGTAATTCCATTTAAAAGAAAAAAGGATGTAATAGAAAATAATCCAAATATTATCCCACCAATTATTGGTGCCAAAATTCTTGATAATGAATCAGCTGTCTGATTTAAAGCACTCGCTTTTTGAATACGTCCTACATCTACTAAACTTGGAATAGAGGAAGTAAATGATACAGAATAAAAACTTGCATAAATAGATAATAATGCTGCCGAAATATAAATGAATAGAAGCGATGCTCCAAATACAGTAGAAAGAATAAACATTGTAATCATTGTTAAACTACTTAACAAGTCCATACCAATAATAAGCCACCGCCGATTCACACGATCCGCTACCGCTCCAGCAATTGGACCACATACCACCCTCGGAACAGAACCACAAATAAGTGTAATTGCAAATCCAACTCCTGACCCTGTTGTTTTTAAAACATATAACCCCATTGCAAACGTATAAATACCTGCTCCTAATAAAGAACTCATTTTTCCAATCATCATCAAAATGATATTTCTTGTTGCGACTTTCATTCTTGAATCATTTTGACTTATGCTTGCATCTGCCATTATGCCACTCTCCCCTTAAAAGTTAAATTGTGTTAAACTTATTATATAATTACTTTTCAAATTTTGACAACAAAAAGTTTAATTGTATTTAACTTTTTGTGATAAAGGAGCAACTACATGGCTACTCTTGGTGAAAAAATTAAAGCATTGCGAAAAGAAAAACGTCTGACACAAACGGAATTAGCTGGCTCAGAATTGACGAAAAGCATGCTGAGTCAAATTGAAAATGGGAAAGCAACGCCTTCCATGAAGACATTACAATATCTTGCTAGTAAGCTTGAATGTGAAGCAAGTTTTTTACTTGAGGAAGACAATGAAGAAGTAACAAAGCTGATTCCCAAAATGGAACAAGCTATAAAAAACAATCAATTTGAAGAAGTGTTTCATATACTACTGCCCATTGTTCAAAAAGAGTTGCCACCTACTTTAAGTACAGCTCGTTTATATAAACAATTTATAAGCGTTGCATTTCATATGAAAGATTACAATATTCATTCCTATATTGAAAAAGCCGTAGAAATTTTTCAAAAGTATACTTTATATCGTGAGAGTACACAAACGAGTTTAAAGCTTTGTTATTTATTATTTGTTCAGAAAAAATACAAAGAATGCCTCAAACTTCTTACCTCTATTCGCAAGGAATATGAAGAAAAACAATTAGAAATGGATTTGATTATACAAATAGAACTTTTCTTATGTGAAGCAGTAGTTTTACTCGCATACGGTAATTATGAGGGATGCGAAAAAATCATCTTACAAGCCCTTGATTTCTCAAAAGAAAATCAAGTGTATTATAAAACAGACGAATTTTATCGAATTCTCTCTTATCAAAATGTACTAGTAGCCGATAAAGAGAAATATTTACACTATATAAAAAAATCCGAGCAATTCGCTATTTTTACGGAAAACACTTTATCCCTTGCGATTGTAGACATATTAAAAGCTTATTACTATAACACAATTACAAATGAATACACATTAGCCCTAGAACATCTGGAAATGTTCAGAAAAAAACTCAAAGATGAACAACTGTTCCGAGAAGATGGGGCATACTACGTTGAAAAGGGAAAATCTTTATATGGTCTCAAACGATACGAAGAAGCATTAAAAGCATTAGAACAAGCAACAATTCCAGATTATATGTTCCATCCACTAGATCAAGCATGGATCATAACCGGAGGAGCTTATCGTGCCCTTTGTTACATGGAGCTCCAAAATAATCAAAAAGCACTTCAAGAAGCAACAGAAGCCTTTCATGCGATACAAGAGTTCCCTGATTCGACATTTACTGCGTTTATTAAAGAAACATTACAAATAATACGAAAACTTTAAACTTATCTCAAAATGGTATATTATTCCTCCTATTTAGCAAAAATAATAAAGATGGGAGGAATGTAAGAATGAATGTACAACGTGCAAAAGAGCTTTCCGAGTCATCAGAACAAGCACATGTTAGTTTTCAAGGTATGCCTGTTATGATTCAACATGTTGATGAAAGTAACGAAACTGCCCGCATATATGATGCAACGAATCCAGATCGCGAATTAACCGTTCCAGTTAATAGCCTAGAAGAAATATAAGAGACCCCACTTCAGTTTTATTTGAAGTGGGATTTTTCTTTTGTACCGTATGAAATGAAGGGCTACTAATTTGTCTTTCCAAATCTTTTTACCATCACTGCACAAACAGCATAAATCCTCATTTTTTTAATACACATCTAATACGGTACGTGATATTTCAAAAAAACATTTTCATACCCAAAAAACACACGATTTAATCTTTATGATATGATACAATCCATAAGTATATTTGGAGGGATACGATGAAGGATACAAAGAAAAGTAATAACTCTTATTATGCAGTCATATTCACTTCCCAGCTTTCACAAGAAACGGCTGATTATAGCGATGTAGCTGAGGAAATGGAGAAGCTCGCTAAAGAACAACCTGGGTTTATAGACGTTGAAAGCATACGGGATACATCTGGCTTTGGGATTACAATTTCATATTGGGAGTCACTTGAAGCAATTAAACAATGGAGAGAAAATGCAGCACATACTATAGCAAGACAAAGAGGTCGTGAACAATGGTATGAACAGTTCCATATGCGGATTTGCCGTGTTGAAAAAGAATACGATTTTCATAGGAAAGGGGTGTAATTTATGAATCAAAAAGTGGCTCTTATTGTTGTACATGAAATATATGGCGTAAATGAACATATGCAGAATATAGTATCACGTTTTTCTTCAACATCGGTTGATGTATTCTGCCCGAATCTTTTACAACTAGATTCTCCTTTTCATTATGATGAACAAAAAGCTTATTCCCATTTTATGAAAAACGTTGGATTTCAACATGGAAAAGAGAAAATTGAAGAAATGATTCAAACACTTTCAAAAGACTATCTACACATAGGTCTCATAGGTTTTAGTGTTGGAGCAACCATCTCTTGGCTATGCAGTAACCATCCAAAAGTTCATTTTATTATTGGCTGCTACGGCTCTCGAATACGAGACTATTCTTATATTACTCCTACATGTCCTACTCTTTTAATTTTTCCAGAAATAGAATGGAACTGTTCAGTTTCTTCTCTTATTACAACATTGCAAGAACAAAACAACCCATTTCTACATATAAAACAGCTTCCAGGAGATCATGGATTTCTAGATCCTTATACTGTAAAATATAACGAAGAATCTGCAAAACAAGCATATGAAATGATAAATTCCTTTCTTCCAAAAACTATAACAAAACAAATGTATTAAAGGAGTTTTTGTATGTCATTTACACTACTATTACTTACTTTCGTTTTTCTAATCACTCTCATAACATTGGCTTTGATTTTTATCACTCTTAAAAATCAAAAATATTTAAACCGTCCTTATCGACATTCTCTTATCGTTATAACTTTATTTCTTGGACATTGGATCTTAGTTTTGACTAGCTTCTACGCATTACTTCCTGACTATATAAGCGATTTTATTTTTCTACCTATCTGGTATTTTCTTTGTATTTTAGGATTTATGGTTTTCATAAAAGAATGGAAAAATAACCGAATCATCTCTGTATCCGTCGGCGCTTTCTCTTGTATTAGTCTACTCTTTGGTATACTATTACAAGGAATTTCTAAAATGTAAGTTTGTGTTACAGGAGCTGAACTTTTGGAATCAGCTCCTTGTTTACAGAACAGTCCATGTGTTTTACTTAAAAATTACTATGTTCCATCCAAATAGGAATAAATAGATATAGTGCATACGCAATAACCATCCAAATTGTGAAAGATAAAATTTGCTGTGATGAAAGTGCTGAAAAAATGCTAGAAGAATAATAGAGAAGGAAAGTATCTAAAAACAGTCCGATTCCGGTGCCGAAAATCCCTAATTTTATGAGGGCATATCGCGATGAATCTATTTTTTGATACAACCACATTACGATGTATAAAGATAATGCTGTACCGATTTCTAGAAAAAGGAGCCTATTCATAAATGAAGGTGCGGATATTTCTACTAAAACAGCCGCTCCAAATACATAAAAAAATATTGACGCCGCAAACCAAATACCTACAGAAAACAAAATAGTCATCCACAATTTATTCTTCACTATTTTCTTTCCCTTCCTGCAAAGAAACTGCCTTTTCTATAAACATCTCCAATCCATCATACGTTTCTTCCATATTAAACGCTGGATTCAATAATACTTGCAATGCCAATCCATCAATTAATGCATTACACATAACACTCCAAGTTTCATTTGAAATTCCTTCAATCAGTGATGTTTCTCCCCATATTTGCGCTAGTCCCTTTTGTAATTCTTGATTTTCATAATTTAGCAATTCACCAAGTCTTTCTTTTATCGTTTCGTTTTGCAATCCACTGGCTACTAATTGAAAAAACAAATGATGGTACATAGAATCTTGTTTGCATCTACTTTTAGCGGAATGTAACACTTTTTCTATCGAAAAACCCGTTTCAACCTGTGACCACGATGACTTGCAAAATGACTCCGTTACTTCAAGTAATAGTTGCTCCTTCGTTTTAAAATGATAATATACAGTCCCTTGTGTAACATGGGCTCTTTCTGCAACTGCTTTTAACGTTAGCTTTTCCATACCTTGTTCAGCAATCATCTCTTTTGCTGATCGTAGCAATTGTTGCTTATTTACAACATTCGGCTTTGCCATTTTATCCCCTCCTATAATTAAGTTAGTTAGATAACTAACTTAATTATACAGAAAAATCAAACAAATAAAAAGAGGAAGAAAAGCCTAAAATCAACTTCTCTTTCCTCTCGTTTTTTTATGGGATTGCATTGTCATGGAATCACAAGGTGTGTAATATATTTGCGGAGTTGCTTTATTAACAAGCATTGTAAAGGTAAGTAGACCAATAATAAAGAAGATAAATAACGTAAACAGAACAACACCTATTGTTAAAATGAGCATAACACCACCCCTTTTAAAATCAAGATATTACACTTTTCGATATAATATGAGCGAAATCCTTGTTATATGAACAAACGTAACAAAATAATCACAATCACCCCAGTTAACACGGTTCCTAATAAACTCCTTGTATAGATAGCTACAAAAAATGTTGGAATTGCAGCAAGTAAATAATCCCATTGCATAGCTTTATTCATAAAAAGCACTTCAGCAAGAAGCGCTGCAAGTATTGCAATTGGTATATAACTTAACCATTTTAGTCCCCAATCTGGAATTTGTATTTTACTAAATACAATGAGCGGTAATAAACGAGGAATTAAAGTAACTACCCCCGCTCCAATTAAGAGTAATAACACATCTAATCTTACTTCCATTTTTCAATCACCACCCCGATTGTTGCTGCTGTAAGTGTTGCAATTATTACTGCAACGCTTGCTGGAACGAAGAAATGTATGCTATATACAATTACCATTGCTGCAATCGCAACACTAAGATGAATTGCTAATTTTGGATGACTACTCATTAATTGCAGCACAAATAATCCAATAAACATAGCTGGTAATGCATAATCCATACCATACGTATGAGGATTTGGTATCCACTCACCAAAAATACCACCTATGACATTCGCAATGATCCAGTTTAAGTATGCTGTCACATTTAAACCAAGCATCCAGCTCTCACTTAAATACTTCTTTTTTGAAGCTTGCTGAACCGCAAGACCAAATGTTTCATCTGTAATTTGCGAGCCAATGATCATATTTTTCAAGAAAGGGACTTTCATTAAATACGGTGCGAGCGCAGCACTCATTAACAGATGACGTAAATTCACAAAAAATACAGTGAAAATAATTGCAGAAGTAGGTGCTCCAGCTGCAAACATACCAGCGAGTATGAATTGTGAGGAACCAGCATAAATCAAAGTAGACATTAATGCTATTTCTGCTAATGAAAATCCCGCTGTTTTTTCAATTACACCAGCTGCGATACCAATACTTAAATACCCTAGTACAGTTGGTAAACAGTCTTTCACTCCTTGCTGAAATGTTTCATTCCCATGCATCGTCATCTGTGCTTCAGCCCTGGCCATCACTCTTCCCCCTTCGTTTCTTGCATCAAGCGTTTCCCCGTTACAACGTGAACTAAATCTGCATTACCACGCCATAATGCATCTAATTTATCAGGACCAAATTCCTTTGTAATTTCTTCAACCATGATATCATGACGAATATATTCTGTGGCGACAAGCACTAATGCTGGATCATATGTTGTAACAGCCCATGATGTACTATGTTCTGAAAAATTAGCAATAAGTACCTCTTTCCCATCTCGTGCAACAACTGTTAACTGTCCACCCATCCGCTCTTTCACAACATCCGGGGTCATATAATTATGATGAAAAGTTGTGCCAATTTTCATTTGAGGTGCCCCAAAAAGTATTGAAAAAACATGTACACCAGCCTGTTCTATTTTGTGAATAAGAGACTCTAGCTCAGTTACCTGCTGTTCCCATACAGAAATCCATAACTCTTCTTCTGCACGCTCAATCATGTTACTTATTTCCTTTAAAATTTGTTCATCCGTACGAATATGAGAGATTACATCTACTTGGCGCTCTTGCTCCAAACAATTTAATTTTTGATCAAGAAAATCAAATGATTTTTCAAAATCCTTTCTCATGCGGTTCATTAATTCAGTTGCCGATACAGGGACATATTTAACTGGTTCTGAAGGTACTAAATGAGCTGCACCTTTATCCATTAATTTACCGAGTACTTCATAAATCATAGAACGCGGTACTCCTGTTTGCTTACTAATTTCATATCCCGTTGCCGGATAATGCTTTAATAAACCGATGTATGCTTTGCATTCATATTGCGAAAATCCTAACTTTTGCAATTCTTTCATGACTTCATCCACTGTAATCCCTCATTTCAATTTACCTCTATTTGTATTTACATGACAGCACGTACTTCAAAACGACGGTTTTGCTTTCCTTTACTCTTTACTTTATCTATAACAAGAGTGCCAATTTCATTTGTATATTTTACATGCGTTCCCCCACATGCTTGCTCATCAATATCTTGAATAGTTACAATGCGAATTTCTTGGATGGAAGTTGGTAGAAGATTGATTGCTGTTTTAATCATTCCTGCGTGGTTTTCTGCTTCTTCGCGGCTGATAAATCTAGTCGAAATTTCTTTATTTTGCTGAATCAATTGATTCGTCTCTGCTTCAATATCAGCAACTTGTTCGCTCGTTAACTCTTGTAATTCGTTAAAATCAATACGCGCTTTATCAGGGGAAATTTGATTTCCTGTACATAATGCACCGTACTTTTCATATACCACTGCTCCAATAAGGTGTAGTAAAGAATGGTGGCGCATTAAGTTATGACGGCGCTCCCAATCAATTTCTAACTGTACTGGTCCAACCTTAAGATAGGCTCCATCTTTCACATAGTGAACAATTTCACCTTGCTCTTTCTTTACTTTTATAACCTCAAAAGTATGCCCACCTTGTGTAAATACACCTGTATCACATTCCTGTCCTCCACCAGTTGGATAAAATATCGTTTCCCTTACAAATACTCTATCTCCATCAACTTTTGTTACCTCTGTTTGACAGCTTTTTTTATATGCATCTTGTAAAAATAATGCTTCTGTCATGTTCCCACTCCTTTAGTAGTTATTGTTATACCTACTAATATAAAAAGAAAAAAATGATTCGTCAATAAAATTCTGAATTTTTTAATTAACACCAAACAGACTATCTTTATAGCAAGATAGCCTGACTACATTTATTCCTCTGTTAATAACAGCAACTAGCTCTCAGTAGAGAATCTCTTCCTTTCTACTAAGAGCTTCGATACATTATATTTCTATATACTTATTTCAGTTTCTCATATTCTTTCAAAGCATCTTTTAATGTTAAGGTTAATGGTTCTGGAAGACTCTCTAACGAAAACCAACCAATTTCACTAATGGCATGTTGTTCCAAGTTTTCTGCTATCCCATTCGTTACTTTTGCAATATACGTCGGACATACCCAATGCGCTCCTTCATCAGGTAAAATGTGATTCGTCACACATAATAGCGACGTAAGTTCGATCTCTAGTCCTACCTCTTCTTCAATTTCCCTAATAACGGTATCTTCCGCTGTTTCCATCCATTCTATTTTTCCACCAGGGAGACTCCAGTGCCCTTGCTCCGGTCCCTTCTTTCGCTGCACAAGCAGTAATTCACCCTGCTCGTTTAAAATAAATGCCCCGACACCGACACGTGGATATAATTGTTGGTTCATATGAAATTCTCCTCTTAATTAATAAGTTTTCTTAATTTTAACACAAAAAATAATAGAGCTACTTTCTATCAGCTTTATAAAAACTAATAGAAAGTAGCTCTCATTGTTTCATAGACATCATTTGCTCTCTCGTATTCACTTTGTTATGATACACTTTACTTTTTCCCAAATATTGTTTACATATATTTACAAAAGACGGTAATGTTCGAATTTGATCAATATCTGTGCTTTCTATAAAATGATTCATTTGATTTGTCATTTCATTTAGGCTTGAAATGAGTTCTTCTTTTTCACGTCTTAACCTTTCATTTTCATTACGAAGATTTTGAATCTCCTTTTGTATCTCTTGCATACTATCTTCTTTTATATGTCCAGCTGCCATACTTGAAAGTGTATAAATTCCTTTCATAAATTGATATAGTTCTTGTTTCTCTCCCTCTACACCAATTGTTTCAAAATTATCGACAATCCCTGATAATATTGTAACTAAATTTGTTTCTATCTTTTCTTTTTGAGCCACTACGCCCTTTACTTCATCCCTCTTCTCTACATACTGTACCGACTCTTGTTTTTTCTTACGCCCTGGCTTCCCTTTTTTTATATCTTCAAATGGAATTTCTTGATTTTTTAATTTATAATACGTATTTTGCAATTGACTTTCTGTTTTCGGGAATAATTGCAGATTCTCCTTACTAATTGCCTTTGAAGTACCTGAAATATTTAAATTATAATGCTGACAAAATTGGTACGTAGCATATAAAAATTCTAATTCAGATTTCAACCACATTATTTGAGAGTGTTCGTATGCAAATAAACCACCCATCTTTTCAATATCTCTTTGGAAAGCCGTCATTTTACTATATAAATCCATTGATTCTTCATATGTTACATGGAGTTCTTTCTCTATTTTTCTGCATTCTTCTTCTACCTTTTGAACATTGCTTGTTCCATTTGTAATATTTTTCAAAAGATCTAGTACATGAATTGCCGTCTGTTGGTACATTTCTATTCACTCCCACTCAGCATTTTTGCAATTTCCACGCCTTCTTTTTTCTTTTATAAAAATAAAAAAATATTATAAAAATATTTTATAATATTTCTGAATTGTTAGTCAAATGCACGTAAAATTGACACATTCTATTTTTATATTAAGATTATTATATAGTAATATGAGGGGGATCTAGATGGAACATAATATTTTAAAAGTCATTGCACTAGCAGAAAAGCTAAAATATGAAATGAGACATAGCTGGCTTTCAAACGGGCGTCAGGAAAGTGTTGCCGAACACACTTGGCGTATGTCGCTTATGGCTGTTTTAGTTCAGCCTTATTTAGATAAAGAAGTAAACACGGAAAAGTTATTAAAAATGGTTATTATCCATGACCTTGTGGAAGCGGAGGCTGGAGACATCCCTGCTTTTGACACAATGAACAGCGAACAATTACAGCTGCAAAAACAAGAAAATGAACGGAAAGCCATTTTGAATATTAAGCATACATTAGAAGGTTCTCTTGGGGATGAACTATATAATTTATGGATGGAGTTTGAAGCAAAAGAAACATACGAGGCAAAAGTAGCAAACGCTCTTGATAAATTAGAAGTTAAAATTCAGCATAATGAAGCGGACATTGATACGTGGCTTCCAATTGAACATAAAATGACATTCCAAGTTGCTAAACATACAGACTTTGATTCATTCCTATCCAAATTACAAAAAATAATTGAACAAGAAGGCGAAAAGAAACTAATCGCCGCTGGTATTGATGTCGAGGCATGTAAACAGTAACAGCTCATTATTAATGAGCTGTTTTTTCATACTTTAATATGAGTCCTCCCCATCCCTTTTATCGATTTCATTTAACCACATAAAGATTAAAATTATAAATAAGAATCACATTCAAATTATGAGGAGGATTATTTATGATTAAAGGATTATACGAAGCGCATCTACCCGTTCGCAATTTAGAAACATCCATACCATTCTATGAATCATTAGGTTTAAAATTATTTAAAAGATATGAGGATACTGCCTTCTTTTGGATTGTAGAAGAGCAAAGTTGGCTCGGACTTTGGGAAGGAGAAGAATATAAAACTCCGTATCATCCTTCTCTTCGCCATATCGCATTTCAAGTGGACTTCGAGTTTCTTCATACATCTATTCAGTGGCTGAAAGACCGAAACATTGAACCAGTTCCATTTGGGAATCGAACTACCACCGAACCTTTCGTTCGTCCTAACCAAGGCAATGCTTCGGTTTATTTTAAGGATCCTGATGATAATAGTATTGAGTTTATTAGTTTCGTTCATGTTCCTGATGAATTAAAACATATGACAGAGAAACTTTCTTTAGAAGAGTGGAATCAATTTTTAGAAAAGTAACCAAAAAGCTAGCATAAATGATACATATGCTAGCTTTTTTAGTGTTCTATTCAAGTCGCTGTAAATGAGATAGTATATTCTTATTTTCTTTATTTACATTAAAATTGATACTCATATACAATGTAATCAAAAATATTTGTAAATCCTAAGCTCTCTGCTATAGCAATTGAAGGTTTATTCACTTCCATACAGTCCCAATAAGGCACATACCCCTGTTTAAAACATTCTTGAACAAATGCATGTGCGACTTTCTTGGCAAGACTCTTCCCTCTATGTTCCGGAATTGTCTCGATATTTGCCGTATGCGTATTCCCACTTACAAATCCTGAAAAACAAAGACTCACAACTTGATTCCCATGTAAAATGACACATCCGATTCCTTTTTCAAAAAATAATTCTACCGAATTCCAAAATGATGTAATTTGCGAAACGAAAAATGATTGTTCAAGTAAAGAGTATGTCACAAGATTTTCCTTCGTTACTTTTAATACTGTATATGTCTCATTAATCGTTGGTTCATTATATATTTTGTACGCATCTTCATATAATGTGTATACTTTTTGGTTGGATTCCTCGTATGATTGTTCACACAATATTTCTCTAATTGCACAATCCCACCCTACTTGATGACCAAATCCTTCAAACCACTTCAAGTCCAAGCGGTTTGCTTCTTGTGCAATTTGTTCCCTTAAATCTTTTTTTATTTCAAGGTTAAACATTGTATTATTAGCATCACCAATAAATACAAAACCGTCTAAATTCCCAAGCCAAACTAAACCAGACCGCGGTTCGCTTACATTGTCAACAAATATGCGGCCCGAATTATTCCCTTCAATAATCGCTTGCACTTCAATATGCCTTTCCTTGTCTACAAGATGGTTACAATTCATAAACTGATCTTTCTGCAATTCGTATATCATCTTTTTTCTTTCCCTTCCTATTTATCAGAGCTACATATACTCTATGAATCTCTGCAATAACTTTCTATCTTCTGGAAAAGAAAGGATAATACCTTCTATTTCTTCACTGCTTTTCCAACCCACTTCATAAATCAATCCATCCGGATCACAAATTTCTTTATTTCCTCCAATTACCTCTACCACATAATACACAATATGAACATCATATCCATTACTATTGCCCTTCTTTTCGTACACACTTTTGATGATACATACATCATATCCCGTTTCCTCTTTAACCTCTCGTATACAACACTCCTCAAACGTTTCCTCAGACCATTTTCCACCAGATGGAACAGACCATTTTCGTTCTGCTTCTTCCACATCTGGGCGCCCTTGCAATACCATTAACAATTTCCCATCATCATTTTTACATAATGCCGCTGCCCCTTGAAATATTCCCATTTCTCTTCCCCCATCCCTTAAAATAAAACCATATTTCCTGTTCGTTTCGCATGTTTCTCTGCTTTTCGAACAAGCACATATGATACCCCAATTAAAATAATTAATATACTAGCTAACAACCCTAACTCTGGAAGTACATTTATAATACTTTTGCCTTCCATTAATAATGAGCGGAAAATTTGAAGTACATACGTTAATGGAAACAGTGCTGCTAATACTTTACCCCATAGTGGTAATACAATAATTGGAATACGTACACCAGCAAAAAATTGCATCGGTTCTTCTAATATAGTAAATAGGATACTAGCATCCCGTGAAAATAAGAAAATAGTATTTAAGCACCCACCCCACACAACAGCTGAAATGCATAAAATGAGAAAGGCAAATACAATATTTTCAACCGGCGGCATAGGTCTATCATTTAGAAACAATGCGATTAGGATAGAAAAAAATGTGAACATCCAAACTCCTTCTATTAAATTAGCTCCGGCCCTACAGTACATCATCCATACACGTGATGCTGGTGTTAAAAAGATGAGTTCAAGTGTTCCATTTTGGCGTTCCCATGACATTTGCCATGCGGATTGCACGAGGCTCCAAAAAAAAACATATCCGATATAACCAGTAATGAGAAAAAAGCTAATTTGCTTCGGATCCATCCATTTCGCAAGCGGATTACCACTTGATGTATCAAATGGTTTTACAGAAAAATATGCCGTTGCAAAGAGTAGCACTGGCCAAATAAATAACGAAAAATAAACCATCTTACTGTGGAAATGATTACGATGACTCTTTTTCCATTCTGCCAAAAACATATTCATGCACTCACCTCACTTGCAAGTTGTAATATTGCGTCTTCCAATCTAGCTTTATGCGTCTCTAGCTGTAAGATACGAATTTGATATTTTGTTAATAGTGATAATACTATTGTTGTCATATCGAAGGATGCTTTAAGTTCATATCGTATATATTCACCCCTATGTTCTCTTTCAAATTGAATTTCCTTCAGTCCTAACGAATGCTCAAATCTTTCTATTATTTCATCTTGCACACCTGGAATTACAATTTCCAACCGATATTCACGGACAATCGATTGAATAATATTTTCTGGCGTCCCTTCATACAATAATCTCCCCTTTTCAATAATATAAAGACGATTACAAAGCTCCTCTACTTCTTCGAGATAATGGCTTGTTAATAAAATTCCTTTATTTTGTTCCTTTGCCAAACGATAGACCATTTCTCTCAATTTTTTCGCTACAGGTGCATCTAGCCCTAATGTTGGTTCGTCAAGAAATAAATAGTCCGGGTCATTAATAAGGCCTCTTGCAATTTGCAGGCGTTGTTTCATCCCTTTTGAATATCGTTCTACAGGTGTATGAGCTGCTTCTTGTAGTTCTACTTGCTGCAGAAGAAACTGAATACGCTCCTCTAATTCAAATCCTTTTAATCCATACAAACTTCCAAAGTACTGCAAATTTTCATATCCTGTTAAACGCCAATATAACATGCGTTCTCCACCTGCTATCATATTAAGCTTTTTCTTTATAAATAAATCTTGCTTCGTGCTATCCATCCCATCAATTTCAATCGTACCTGAAGTTGGTTCTAGAAGCGTCGCTAGCATTTTTATCGTTGTTGTCTTCCCAGCACCATTCACACCTAATAGTCCTACAATTTCACCTTTTTGAATTGTTAAATCCAATCCATTTACCGCTTCAACTACTCTTTTCTTTTTACGAAAAAAGCCTACTTTCTCTTTCAACTCATACCGCTTTACAAGTTGCTTTGCTTGTATCATACGAAATCCCCCTATGCAAAATTTTTTTCAATCACATACTTCTCCATTCGTTTCATCGTCCATACACCTGCAATAAAATAAGCCACTCCTAATCCTGATAACCACATCAGTTCCATTTGTATGGAAGCTACATTCCCTCCCTCAATCACGCACAATCGAAATGCTGATAAACCATGTGAAAGTGGCATAAATAAACTCATAGGCTGTAAAAATGAAGGCAGATAACCTACTGGAAAGAACACTCCACTTACAAGGCTCATAAAAATAAACAATGTATTTTGCGTTAAATATGTATCCCGAAAATAGAGCATAAAAGCGCCAAGAACTAAAGCTTGGGCAAATATAGCAAAAAAGAAAATAACAAATAAAAGCAATATTGAGGTCATATCCACTTCTCGAAACTGCAATCCAAAAAATAAACCAAAAGTAAAAATCGCAAGAAATTCTAGTCCCACTCGTAATACGCCTTGTGCTGCTGCTCCCAAAAAATACCCTTGCCGAGATGATGGCGTTAATAATAAAACATCAAGTGTCCCTTCCCGAAGTTCCGTAATCAACGTCCGGCTCACAATCATTAATAAAGAAACAGCAAAAGAATAAAAAATAGCTCCTAATATAACATAAGAAAGATAATCATCCGTCTTCCCTAATTTCGTGAAATTCGCATCCAACTTTCCTTGAAACATAAAATGATACGTTAAATAAGCAAACAATACGATATATACACCAGTTAAAATATGTCCTAGAAAAAAGGACCATGGGTATGCTCTACGCATCGTATAAAAATCACGACGAAATGTAGCCTTAAACGTTAGCCACATGTTCTCCCCTCCTCTGTTTTTTGAACAATTGGAAAATCCATAAATTGATCTAAATCAACACGAATTTGTTCTAATCGGTCTCGATTTGTTTTATAAAATACGTAATAACCTTTTCGTTCTTTTTGTATAAGACCTGTAGATTCTAACATTTTTAAATGGTTTGAAACCGTCGATTTTGTAAGGTTATATCGCTCTGTTAATTGCTGCGTGCAAAAAGTTTGAAAGGATAAATCCCTAAGCATTTTTAATCTCGTTTCATCTGATATCGCTTGTAAAATGCGTATAAGATCCTTTGGCACTTCATCTACAAATGAGGATGCAACCTCCACCTCATAGTAAACTTTTATATGAGTAGAAATCAGATTATCTATTAATAAATGAGGTGCAACAAAAGTAGATGGATACAATGTGATTGCTGATAAATCCTCATAACGATATTGCCACGTACGAGCTTTTAAAAATGTTATTTCCTTTTCATCAATTAAAAATCTCGGATGCAAATTTTTAGAAAGAGACAATGGATTTTGTTTAATTATTTCTTTCACATCATATACAGATTGCTCTAACCATGGTTCAATGCGGAACAGCTCACGTGCAAAATAACGCTGATGATACGTAAGTAAAAAATCACAAACCATATCTTTTTCTAAATCCGAAAACATTCCCTGAAATCTCTTGATATTTGTCGCCCGTAATTTTTCAATTCCTTCTTCTACATAAGCTTCTTGCTGAAACTCAGAGCACCAATCTATAAAACGAAACCAATCATCACTTTTTTCATTAGTCTCATATAATACTTCTTTTTCTTCTTTCTCCATCTGATTCAATACATTTTCCGCCCACTTTAATCGTTTCACATGGTGAGCAGGATTACATAACACGTGTAAGCTTATTAACATTTCGCGAAATGGTGAATATACAACTTTGACATGTCGCTGAAACCATGATGTAACTTGCAATATAACTTCTCCTCTCTTTGATTCGTTTTCCATCGAATCAATTTTATAATTTTGCAAAATTATTCAGTATATTAACAACTTACCATGTAAACGTCAATGGAAAATTTGAAATATTTTCATAAAAAAAGCAAATCTGCTCCTCACAAATTTGCTTTCCAATCTTTATCGTTTATTAAACCCTTTTTTATTCAAAAACTCCTTCATATGCATTCGTTTCTCTTTTGACATGAAGGCGCTCATTGATCCTGTCCATGTTACATCCTTTTGATTTGTAGATCTTCCCTTATAATATTCATTCGTTATTCGATCATATTCTTCTAGTAATTCATCATATTTATTTTCGTCATATGCGTTTTCATGTAAAATTGCTGCGACTGGTAAACGCGGTTTCACTGCATGGCTTTCATCAGGTACCCCAACTGTCATTCCAAACACCGGGTACACCTTATCTGGCAGATGAAGCAAATCGCTCACCTCTTTTGGATTATTACGAATTCCTCCAATGTAACAAATACCGTATCCTAGTGATTCTGCAGCAAGCGCTAAGTTTTGTGCAAATAAGGATGCATCTACTGTAGCTACAATAAAGTCCTCTGCGCTATCATGTTTAATTTCTTTTTCATGTTTCTCACATGCTATTTCTAAACGCTTCAAATCTGCGCAGCAAACAAAGAATGCCGCACAATCTTTCACATGACGATTACCTGATAACTCTGCCAATTGCGCTTTTAGTGATTCATCTGTTACATATATAACCGAATACGCTTGGACAAAATGCGATGATGCTGCATGCTGAGCTGCCTGTACCATTCTTTCGATTATATTTTTTGGTATTGGTTCATTTTTATATTTGCGGACTGATGTGTGTCGTTCCATGGTATGTATCGTTTCATTCATACTTTCCCCACCCTTTATAATCTGAATACTTAATAAGTAACACAATCTTTTGCTACATACAAAGGATATGCTCATCGGGTAATAATCATACAAAAGGACCAATCTTTACGATTGATCCTTTTGTACATATTAAGCTGTTCTCAATACTTTAATACCTTTCATAATATTCCATAAGAAATAGTAAATTCCTACAATTGCAAAGACGACATATGTTACAACAATTCCAATTTCAACACTCGTAGACTCTCCAAAGCTTAAACCAAACACACCTGAGAGTGCCAGTCCGCTAAACAAAATTGCAAATGGGAGAACGTGTGTCCACAATGCTTTTTTTGCATGATATTTCACATCATCTTCCGCAATAAAGTAGACGATAATCGGAAATAGAAACGGTGCAAAGAAAATGCTAAAGTAACAAATTGAAGATAAAATATTATTGCCTTTCATACGATTCACCTCTAAAGTTTCATTGTTTTTGTTACCTTTATTATGTCATGCAACTACTTTAGAAACTATCGCTTTACCTTTCACTCAAATTACAGTTTTGTAAGATTTATCCCGCATTAAGGGGCAGTAAGATCCCTATCTCAAAATTCAGCGAAAACAAAGAAGTTAGACAGGGATCAACTGCCCGTAAAAGCCCGATTGGTGAAGACTAATAATCAGTGAAGGATGAAAAACTTCCCCACTGATTAAATTTTCACTTTATCACTATATACGATTCATTAACCAATACTGTGTAATCGCAAAATATTCCCTCACATTTGATTGAATAATAATCGGTTTCGGTGTTTTCGCAGAAAGCCCCTCTACCTTCAGGCCTTGTTTTTCAGCAATTTTTTTGGCCCGAAACATATGAAAGTCATTTGTAACAATCATCCCTTTTTTCTTACTTGCTGGAATAAGTTCCTTTGAGAATTCAATATTTTCATCTGTATTTGTAGAACGATCTTCCATAATAATTCTTTGTTCTGCAATATTTTTCTTCATTAATCCTTGTTTCATAGCCAATGCTTCCGAAATATCTTCACCTTTCCCTTTACCACCAGATACAATGACGATCGTTTGTTCATGTATCTTCAAATATTCCGCAGCTTTATCGATGCGATATTGTAAAGAATAGGAAGGCTCCGTTCCTTTCACCTTCGCACCTAAAAGTATCATGTAGTCTGCATCACCTGGCACTTTCATATGTCCATGCTTATAAATGTTATATTGTAAAATACCCATATAACCTATTACGATCATAATTAAAATCAAGCTATACTTAATAATTTTTTTCTTCTTTAACATCTACACATACTCCTATTTTTCTCTATATTCCCATCATAATATCCACTTGTTTATTTGTACATCCCAACTCTCCAATTCACCCTTATTTATCCTCAAAAGGTAATATTTATAATTGATATGGGAATATTGAGTAAAGTGTACACTATCTACAGCACGAATTTTGTATAAGAGGTGCAGACATTGATTGCTTTTTTATGTAATGTAACATTCTTTTTTTTATTGTTTATTATAGCGATTAAACTATTAGGAAAATCAGCATTGGCACAGCTTACACCACATGATTTTGGTGCCATTATTTTTTTATCCTACTTAGCATTTCAAGCTATACCAGTCGATGGGATATGGGAAGGTATTGTTGGTATGGTTGTTATTACATGTCTTCACCTTTTCATTACGAAGCTTAGTTTACTAAATAAACTCAATCGTTTTATCCTTGGTCAACCTACAATTCTAATTAAACATGGAAATATCCTATTCGAGAACTTAAAACAAAGTAGATATCCAATAGCTGAGTTACTTTCTAACCTTAGAGTAGCGGGATATCCTAACGTAAACGAAATCGAATATGCGATTTTAGAAGCAAATGGCGCAATTAGCATTTTACCTAAAAGAGAACTTGTTCCTCTTACTCCTAAAGATATGGATATAGATGTTACATATGCCGGTCTACCAATCGCCCTTATTGTTGATGCGCATATCCAATATGATAATTTAAAATTAATCCATAAAAATGAGAAATGGCTCCGTAATGAATTACTAAAAAAAGGATTTGAAGACATCCAAAACGTTGCATTTGCTTCTGTTCAAGAAACAGATGGCTCTTTTACAGTTAGTTTAAAAAATAAGAAATCCCCTTAATTTATTAAGGGGATTTCTATCATACTACATGCTCTCTTTCTATATTCCGTACTGATACAGGATGAGAAACACGATTCATTCCAAATACGATAATCGCTGTTAGTAACTCTGCGACTGGCATTACAAGCCAAATTCCATTTACACCAAACAACTTTGGCATAATCCATAGGAGTGGAATAATGAGTAATAAACCACGGCTCAAAATAATAAAGATGGACTTTCTTGTTTGTCTCACTGACTGAAAATATTCTCCATATACAATGTTATAACCTAAAAATACATATTGAATAAAGAAAAGACTAATCCCCGTTACAGTTAGTGTAAGTAATTCTGTTGATTGGACATCAAATAGACCAATAATGTATTTCCCAAAGAATAATCCAATCACAATCGCCACACATCCAAGTGTAACAGCTATTTTTACCGCAAAGTGTAATCCTTCTTTCAACCGTTCAGGTAAATTTGCCCCGTAATGAAAACTTGCAATTGGTTGTAATGCTGCTCCAACGCCAAAGAACAACAATAGTGTCATCGAGTGAATACTATTGACCATTGCATATGAGGCAACACCTAATTCTCCCGCATATTGAATAAAGGCTATATTAAATCCAATTGTTACAATTGCTACTGTTATTTCTGCGGTGAAACTTGGAAAACCAATCACCATAATTTGTTTAACTGTATTCCATTCAAAATGAAATTTCGTCCATTTTAAAATACTACTTTTTCTAAAGAAATGACTTAGTAATACAAGAAAACCAATTGCTGCTGACAAAATAGTCGCTGCTGCCGCCCCTGTTACGCCCCAACCAAACATAAAAATAAAGATATAATCAAAGACAATATTTAATAACGCTGTTACAACAAGCCCCGCCATCGCTAAATTTGGATTTCCATCGTTTCGTATAAATGTACTTAAAATATTTTCTAATACGTATATCATTCCAAATGTTAATAATACAGTTAGATAGTCTAAGGCATACGGCAAGATTACTTCATTCGCTCCAAATAAATAAGCTAAATCTTCTATTGTCCATAAACAAATAGCCATTAATAAACCAACAATTACAACAGCTACTATCATAGATTGTGTAAAGATTGATCTTGCTCGCTCTATTTTATTTTCACCTAATGCAATAGAGTATAGTGTAGCCCCGCCCATTCCAATCCACAATGATATAGAGAAAAAAATGGAAAAGGCTGGGACAGCAACGTTTACTCCAGCTAAGCCATTCGCTCCGACGCCCCTGCTAATCATAACGGCATCGATTACAATATTCACCGACATTAATACCATTCCAAGAACCGATGGTATTAAATAAGATATAAATAAACTTTTTATTGGTCTTTCTCTTAACTTCTCAGTTGTTTCCATAACAAAATGCTCCTTTACAATTCTCTGTTCACATTTTAAACCTTCAAGTTACTTGAAGGTCAAGTGAGAATTTAACATGCATTTTTGTTATACAACCTTTTATTTCTTTTTTATTACTGGAATTTGTATCTCCGTAACTTGCTCTTCTGGATTCTCCGTCACAGACCAGTCAATTAAAGCGAGCTCAATTGCATCTCCAGACACTTCATATCCTTTCTCCTTAATATCCATTAACAGATTCTTGTAAGTTCCATCCGTTTCTTCATATGGTCCATGGTGATAAGAGCAAGCGAACATCCCTTCTTTAAATTCCTCTGAAGTAGTAATTTGAAACGGCATATAATCAAGAAGAATAAAAACACTATTGTATGATTGAAATTCATTTTGAAGCAACCCTTCTTTTGACACTGTCACACCTAAATCTCCTGAAAATAAACTATCATCTATTTGCTTCATATTTTTTTGAAGTGAGTGGATATAGTACTCAAACATATCATCTGTTATATTCGGTGCGATAGCTAACGCTGTAATTTTTCTCTTTGGTAATTTCTTAAATGTCACATGATTCGCTTTTGAAGCAGTAGCTTCTTTCATCATTTCAATTTTATGATTCATTTTTGCCAATGCATATTCAATTTCCCTTTGTTTCTTCAGCATCATTTCTTGTTGTTTTTCTAGCAAATTTAAAGCATAGGATGGATTTCTCTCATCAATATACGTCTTGATTTCTTTCAAAGAAATATTTAACTGACGTAAAAATTTAATGGTATCTAAAAGTGAAAATTGATCGATCGTATAGTACCGATAATTTGTTTGTGGATCAACAATGGATGGATGAAAAATACCTTTTTCATCATAATAACGTAACGTTGATTCCGCAATATTATGCATTTTTGCCATTTCCCCAATTGTAAACCGTTGATTGAATAACATATTTCCTTCTCCATTTCTTTCAAATAGATTTATTCCTTCAAATAAATTTATTTTCCTATTCTTCATTATATAGACATATATTTCTTATTCAAAATGAATCATTCTCAATGAAAATTTGCCAATTTAACGTTGATTTTTCTTGAAAGTTATTATATATTTATTACAGGTTCAAATTACAAGTTCAAAAGAACCTGTATAAAGACCTCTTGTTTGATGTGTGTTACATAGTGTTTTACATTAAGCAAACTCCGAGAAATCGTATAATAAAAACAATAATGAAAAGGGGAGATGAGATGGAATTTTTCTTTCAAATTGCGTTAATTTTATTAAGTACGAAAATTGCTGGTGACATTAGCGTTAGACTAGGTCAACCTTCTGTACTCGGAAAGTTAATCGTCGGTATTGTAATCGGTCCTGCAGTATTAGGATGGGTAAACAATTCAGATTTACTTACACAGTTAAGTGAAGTAGGAGTTATTCTCCTGATGTTCATGGCCGGTCTAGAAACAGACTTAAAAGAACTAAACGCAAATCGTAATTCTTCATTGGCAGTTGCTATTGGTGGTATCGTTCTTCCATTTGCAGGTGGTTACGTTGCAGGACTTGTCATTGGAATGGAACAAGCAAATGCTGTCTTTTTAGGATTACTATTATGTGCAACAAGTGTTAGTATCTCCGTACAAACACTTCGTGACTTAGGAAAAATGAAAACAAAAGAAAGTACAACAATGCTGGGTGCAGCTGTTTTTGATGATATTCTCGTTGTTATTTTACTCGCTTTTGCAATGAGTTTCCTAGGATCAGCTGATGTAAACTTAACTATCATTATCTTGAAAAAGGTTGTCTTCTTCGCATCTATTATCTTAATTGGTTGGAAAGGCGTTCCAATGATTATGCGCTGGTTATCACCACTGCGTGTCTCAGAATCTATCATTAGTGCAGCTCTTATCATTTGTTTCGCTTTCGCATACTTTGGTGAAATACTAGGAATCGCTGGAATTATCGGTGCATTTGCAGCAGGTATTGCGATTTCTCAAACAAATTATAAACATGAAGTAGAAAAGAAAGTAGAACCAATTGCTTATGCAATGTTCGTTCCAATCTTCTTTGTAAGTATCGGTATGAACATTACATTTGCAGGTATTGGAGATAAAGTATGGTTTATCTTAGCATTAACAATCATCGCTGTGTTAACAAAGCTAATTGGTTGCGGATTCGGAGCCCGTATAACAGGATTTGATTTCCAATCTTCTACAATTATCGGATCTGGCATGGTTTCCCGCGGTGAAGTCGCTCTTATCATTGCAGGGCAGGGGCTTACTTCTGGACTACTAGCACAAGATTACTTTACAGCAATTGTAATTGTCGTTATTTTAACAACAATGATTACACCGCCAATGTTAAAATATTCGTTTGGTGTAAAAGATAAGCAATTAAAACAAAGTGCATAGTATCTATGTAGCGTACTAGTTTCATAATGTAAAAACGAGATGATTCTCTTCAAAAGGCAATCATCTCGTTTTTTATTTATACAGGAAATAAGAATAGCGAATACGGTGTTCATTAGCAAAACAATACACGAAAAAGCGAGCCCCTATCCTCTTCGGCTCGCTTTTCTATTCCTTTATCCAATGCGTTCCATCGCTGTCTTCAATGTCCCGACAACAAAAGCGATTTCTTCACTTGAAATAATAAGAGGCGGTGCTAAAGTTAAAACATTGTTATAGCCTGCTGTTGTCATTCCATTACGCCCAATGATGAGTCCCTTTTCTTTACAAGTGTTCACAACACGTGAAATTATAGCATTATCAATTGGATCCTTTGTTTTTTTATCTCTTACCATTTCAATACCAACAAGCAAACCTTTCCCTCTAATATCTCCAACAAATGGATGATCTCCAATTTCTTCTTTTAACTGTTCTAATAAAAGAGATCCCATTTGTGCAGAACGCTCAATTAAATTTTCATTTTCCATAATTTCTAAGTTTTTAAGCGCTAACGCACAAGCAGCTGGATTCCCGCCAAAGGTGTTAATATGCCGGAAAAATTCATATTCTCCCGTTCCTTTAAATGCTTCATAAATTTCTTTTTTCACTGCTGTTGCCGATAATGGTAAATATGCACTTGTAATTCCTTTTGCCATTGTAACGATATCAGGTTTTACATCATAATTCATAAAACCAAACGCTTTTCCTGTGCGCCCAAAACCACAGATGACTTCATCACTAATTAGTAATGCGCCATGTTTTTGACATGCCTGATGAACGGCTTTCATATAATCTTGCGGTGGCATCAAAATACCTCCGCCTGTAATAATTGGCTCCATAATTAATCCAGCTATCGTTTCACTTAATTCCCACTTCATAACACGATCAATTTCTTTCACACATTCTACTTCATAAATATTTTGTGATGCAATCTCTGGCATTCGGTAACAATCTGGTGGCGTCACATGTAAGAAACCTGAAGCAAATGGCTCATATTGATACCTCCGCTGTGCCTGCCCTGTCGCCGCCATCGCTGCCATTGTATTTCCATGATAACCACGATAACGTGATATAAATTTATACCGGTGTGGTTCACCCCTATATGCATAATATTGACGAGCAATTTTAAATGCTGTTTCATTTGCTTCTGATCCACTATTTGAGAAGAAAATGACATATTCGCCTTCAAGCCATTCATTTAACTTTTCAGCAAGCTGAATTGCCGGCTTATGTGATTGTGACATTGGAAAATATGATAATGTTTGCAATTGCTCATACGCTGCTTCAGCAAGCTCTTTTCTTCCGTACCCACTATTCACACACCAAAGCCCACTCATACCATCTAAATATCGTTTACCTTCTATATCTTCCACCCAACACCCTTCGGCTTTTGCCCCAACCATTGTGCTAGTTGGGCTAAAGGGACGCATGCCATGCCACACATACTTTTCATCCTTTGCAAGTAGCGCATCTGTTTGTTTTGTTTTCATCATACATTCCACCTTCCAAAACAACTTATATTTCTTCAAGCTGCACTGGTGCCATGATGAGATAAAGTTTTCTCTATTTATTTTCATTCCACATGAACGAAACAAATCCTACCAACTACAACGTAATATTTTTAAGCAAAAACCCAAAATAAAAGAGCTCTCCAAAAAACTGGAAAGCTCTTTCTCTTCTTAATGTGCAGACACATCACTAACTCCATGACCTGTGTTAGATTTAACAAGAATTTCATCAAATTTCGCTGCATCTTCTTTCTTACTTGAGAAGATTGTCCCTAAGTACGCCGCTAAAAACCCAAGTGGAATAGAAATAATCCCAGGTGTTGTATAAGGGAATAAAGCTTCTCCAACAAAGATTGCTTTCCCAGCTTCAGGACTCCAAACATTCGGGCTTAGTGCAACTAATACGATAGCTGAAACTAAACCAACAACCATTCCGCAGATTGCTCCTGTTGTATTAAAACGCTTCCAATAAATCGTAAACAAAATAACTGGCAAGTTCGCACTCGCGGCAACGGCAAACGCTAACGAAACGAGGAATGCAACGTTTAATGTTTGAGCAAATAGCGCTAAAATAATAGATAATACGGCTACCCCAATTGAAGCATAACGCGCCATTGATACTTGTTCTTTTTCTGTTGATTTACCTTTACGAATAATCTCATTATAAAAATCATGTGCAAATGCTGAAGCTGCTGTTAAAACAAGCCCTGCCACAACTGCTAAAATCGTAGCAAATGCAATTGCAGAAACGAAAGCAAACAAGAAATCTCCACCAAGAGCTTTTGCTAATAAAGGTGCTGCCATATTACCAGCTGGGTTTGCCTGGATAATTGCCGCATTCCCTACAAAAGCAGCTGCACCAAAACCTAGGAAAATCGTCATAATATAAAACGCGCCAATTAACCATGTTGCATATACAACAGACTGACGTGCTGTTTTTGCATCACGAACAGTAAAGAAGCGAACGAGAATATGAGGTAAACCTGCCGTCCCTAGAACGAGACCTAAATTTAAAGAAAGTGTATCCAATCCATCCTTGTATTTCACACCTGGATTTAAGAATGCTTCCTTTAGAGGTGTTGCCGCTTTCATTTGCGCAAACATTTCTGTCACGCTAAAATTAAATTTTGCAAATACAATTACTGAAATAATAAATGTCCCAGCCATTAGCAAGACAGCTTTTACAATTTGTACCCAACTTGTCGCTGTCATCCCCCCAAAAATCACATACACCGTCATTAACGTTCCAACGATTAAAACAGATGTCGTATATTCAATTCCTAATAATAATTTAATCAGTGCTCCTGCTCCCACAAGTTGTGCAATCATATAGAAAATTGAAATTGTCATCGTATTTAAAGCAGCAACTCCGCGTACCTTTTTCGCATCAAAACGAGCTGCAATCATATCAGCTAATGTATACTTCCCTAAGTTTCTAAGTGGCTCGGCAACAAGGTATAATACAACTAAATAAGCAACAAGAAAGCCTATGCTATAAAAGAAACCATCAAATCCAGTTAACGCAATTGCTCCTGCAATTCCTAGAAAAGAAGCAGCTGACATATAATCCCCCGCAATGGCTAGACCATTTTGCCACCCAGTCAAGCCTCCTCCTGCTGTATAAAACTCACTCGCATTTTTCGTCTTTTTCGATGCAAAGTATGTAATGACGAGCGTACCGAGAACGATAATTAAAAAAAGTGCAAATGCTGTTACGTTCAAGTTTATCCCCTCCCTTTCTGCATATCTTGAAGAATTTTTTGTGAAATCTTATCGAATGATTCCGCTTTTTTGCTATAGATCATACATAACGCCCATGTCATAACAAATTGTGCAAAAGCAAAAATCCAAGCCCATGTCACATCACCAAATACTGATGTATTTAGCACCTTCGAATAAGAAGTCAAAATCGGCAATGCAATAAAAAAACTTAAAAAGAAAATACTCATTGGGACAATAAACTTCCGCTTCTTTTCTAGCAATGATTGAAATTCCGCTGACTGAACGACTTCTGTATAATTTACCTCGCTTTGCAACTTACGTGCTGAACTATCTCTTTTCACTCGTCCTCTCCCCTCTCTCTCATTCTTTACATCCAATCCCTTCGCATAACAAAAAACTAAATTTTATAAATATTCAGAAACTTATACTTAATTTTAGACAATCTCTCCTTCTCTGCAAAGATTTTTCGCTAGACATTTTTCGTCATATTTTCCCAATTTTTTAATATATTTTTGCAGAATAAAGGAAACGTTTATCGTACTACTTCCTGATTTTGCTCTTTCTCTAGATCACGTGCCGTCTTACTTAATTCAACATCTTTCCCATTTTTATATGTACCAAATAAAAAATCATACACTGGATTCGACACACCAAACCAATAATTTTCATTTTTATAATGATGCAAAATATGTTGTTTTTTTAGCCATCTACCAAAACGAGTCAACGGACGAATTGGTCTATGCGCTATATAATGTTTCCATTCATAAACAAGCAGCATTACAATCATCCCTATTCCAAATGAGAGTGTAATCGTTATATGATTTGTCACTCCATACAAAATGAACAAATAAATCGCAAATCCCGGCATGCTATACCAAACTGGTAAAAATAATAGTTTTAAATCATCAGGATACACATGATGATCATAATGTAATCTCTTTAACATTTTCAGTAAAAATGGATTTTTAGGAGGTTTCATATGAAACAAAAATCGATGTGTCACATATTCATTAATTGTATAAAAAATGATACCCGCAAGGCATGATATAGCCGCTATTCCTGTAAATAATTGCATTTGCAAAATAATGATAAAAAGAATTAGTACTCCAAACATAATAAGAATATCATGTTGCAAAAAGAACTCTTTCAACACTCTTTTCATTCAACCTATCCCCTTTCTTCGAAAAAACAGCCGTAACATATCGTTACGACTGTTTTTACTTTATCTATGCTATGTTATGCTCTTTTCATTACAAATTTGCTCGCCGTTCTATTGTAGAGAAAAAATTTTGCGAACCAAATATATTTTGTCTCGGTATGATGTGTTCAACTGCAAAGACAGTTACTTCTCCTCTCTGTACCTCTCCAATAATAAGTCCCAATATTTCATGATTTACAGCAAATGTTGGCTGCTTTGTTTGAAGTAACCTTTCAACAGTTTGAAGAACAGCTTCATATAAAGGGTCCCTATCCGTTATTTCTTTTCGAATTTTTGGTGCTAATGTAATGATAATTTCTTTTCCATTAACTGTGGTTCGATACATAAAAATCTCCCCTTCGTTCTTATATGAACAACTGTAATGCTTTATACGCAAAATGAATCGAATACCCAACTAAAATAAAGCCAGCTCCCGCTGTAATATAGCCAAGTGCCTTTGGCTTAAGTAATGTTCGTCCAAAATGAACAGAAAAGGCAATATTTAAATTCCACAAAATAATGCCTCCAATAATGCAAAGGCTATATAAAAAAGCCTCCTGCTTCGTTACCTTTGTAAGCAATGAACTAAGCGTACTTCCATATACACCAAACCAAAAAACAAGGTTTAACGGATTAGATATCGCAATTAAAAATCCTGCCATAAAGGATTGGCGAAGTCCACCTACCTCTTCTTGTTTATATTCCATATTTGAATGTAAAATTCCTTGTTTTACACTTTGAAATCCTAAATAAAACAATAAGAAAAAACCTATGCAATACATAAACGCTTGTACATATGTATACATAAATACAGAAGATAATCCAAAGTAAATCAAAAGCATAAATAAAATATCTGCACTCATTCCTCCTATCCCAACAAGCCAAGCATGCCAAAAGCCACGTTCAATCCCTCTTTTTAACATTTCAATATTAATCGGGCCTACTGGTGCAGCCAATGAAATTCCTAGTATAAATTGCTGTATAATTGCCCCAAACATCGCTATATCCTTTCTATATCTTTTTTACTATTAACTAATGAGAGTATTGTGAAAAACAGACTAGCTTTTACGAAAAATATACATATATAAAATGCCCTTTTTGATCCAAAATATGTAAAAAATCCACTCCTTTACGGCGGCCTTCATTTCTTTATTTTATGATGAAATGGACATTTCCCTTCGATTGGTTCAATGTCATCTCCAATAAAATATTGCTTCCACTCACGGTGATCCGGATCTCCGTAATGACTAATATTCGGGTGTTTTGGAAATTGGCCCCACTTTTCAACCCGTTCTCTAACCATTTGTCTTGAGTACGAACCTTTAGGCCGATCTCCTTCTAGTCCATCAAAAATAATTCGTGGCTGAAATCCAATAATAAGTGAGTTCCCCAAATGTCTCGTTTTTCTTTGTTTATAAGCTGGAGCGTTCCCAAACGCAAACATTGGCTCTCCGCCAAATGAAAATTCCCATAAATAATGATCTGGATTTTCTGGAATCTGCTTTGGCCATAATTGATTATCTTCTTCATGTAAATATTGTAGAATTCTCCAAAAATACGCTCGGTAATGTTCAAGTGAGCATTCTTCACGTTCTGGCTCAACAAAAAGAAAAAATCCTCTTCTTACAACGGGCCGTTCATTCATCAACTGTAAAAAAGAAAGCATTGTCTGCGGTAGATGACTCCGATCATCATGAGACAAGAATGAGTAGCGAAGTTCATTTTTCTTTAAAGCTGTTAAACCAAAATAACAAGGAAAAGTTGGGTCCAATACAACATTAGAAAAATTTTCAAATTCTTGCGGAACCCATCTTGGTATATCTATCCTATTTCTCATCCCTTCATTATCTAATAAATAAGATTCATTCTCTCACCTCATTATGTACAGCATTCACTTAAACATATTAAAAAAAGAGCTTGTCCTATACCATAAAAAACTTGTGTAAAAAATTATTTAAAAATACAAAAATTTAAAACCGCTTACTTGACTAAAATCTACCATTTCGTGTATATTAAAAATATCATTTAGCAGAATATTCGAGAATATAGCATTTTCAGTTTTATGAACCTGCAAACATTTCAAACGAGATTCACTAAATGAAAAAGTAATCGTTTTTTAGGAGGAATTGTAACATGCAAGGAAAAGTAAAATGGTTTAACAACGAAAAAGGTTTTGGATTTATTGAAATTGAAGGTGCTGACGATGTATTCGTACATTTCACAGCTATTCAAGGCGAAGGCTACAAAGCTTTAGAAGAAGGTCAAGAAGTATCTTTCGATATCGTTGAAGGAAACCGCGGACCTCAAGCTGCTAACGTAGTAAAACTTTAATCCAACATATAACAGGAGGTTACCTTACTTGGTAACCTCCTTTATTATTCCTTTGTATATTTCCTTTTTGCAGGGTGAAAACTATGTGAAATGTGACAGAATATAAAGGAGGAATCGATAATGGGTTCACATGTAAATGATTTTGAAGAAGTAAAATTCCGCGTAGAAACAGCACAAAAAATGGTAGGTTCTGCAACAATTACAATGGATCCTGAATCATTACAGCATGCGACAACCGCAGTCGAATCTGCACGCTCTCAACTTGAAACAATGAAATCTGTTGCAACAGATTTAGATGAGCCTTTTTTAATGAACGAAGAAAAAAAATTAAGTCTATGTGAACACCAATTGAAGGAAGCTAAGCATTAAAAACATCCAGAGTTATCTCTGGATGTTTTTTTACGATAATCGCTCTCCATATTCTTTTAATTTCTCTCCCACAGTACACTGCCGAATACAAAAAGAATGAGCATAATATTTGCTATGAGTTTTTCTATAATGTTCCTGCAAGAAACATCCTTCACAATATGTTTCTAATAAATCATTTACCTCTGTAATGAGCTGCTTTTTATTCACCACTGCACCTCTCTATTCCGTTATTTCTTTATGGCTGTCAATTACTGTTCCTTCCAATGCTTGTGTGGCCAATTGATGAGCTTCTTTATTTTGTTTTCTTGCTACTGGTTCACAGACAAGCTTTAATTTCATTTGCTTTGCTTTTTGTTCAATCTGATCTAAGTAATGATTCAAATGTTCGTCATAGCACGGCCATTCTCTAGCTAGTTGCTGAAGTACGACTTGAGAATCACCATGTAATGTAACCGATTCGTATTTAATTCCTAATTCCTCTAGTACATTCATTCCGTATAATAGCGCTGCATATTCCGCTTCATTATTATCATATATGCCATCTATGTAAGCATTTCGGCGAACTCGGTATATTTTCTGACCTTTTTTATAGTAAATACAAATACCAACTCCAGCCTCTTTCGTCTCTAAATCATATCCCCCATCAAAGTAGATACGAATATCTTGTGGCTCCTCTTCTATTTGTTTACCGAGCTTTTTCATCTCTTTTAGCGTCCATTCCGCTCCCATTTCATCATAAAATAATAATTCCTTTGCTCTACCAGTTTTTTTAAAATCAGTTGCAAATTGAAGCGCTTCCTCTATGTTCATATAATCTGTTGTTAATTCAGTTTGAAGACTCGTCTTTGTTTTATACAGCCAATATATTTTATATTTCATGTTAATTTCCCCTTATATAAGAATTCGTATTTTTATTTTATTATATTTTACCAAGAGTCGCTGTATTGTATGCGAATGAATCAGTTCATATTGTGAGTAGCCTCTTGGACTAAACGAAAATTAGATTACTATCCTAAATTTCAGCAGAACAGTCTCAGTCTCCATCTATATATTCCCCAAATTTTTCCAATAGGATGTTCACTTATAAAGTGAAACTTTAATCAATCTCAATCGACAGCAAGAATATTCATTTATTTTAACAATACAGGAATTTTATGGAATATCCATTTGAAGGAGATTCTTTCTATTTTGAAGTCGATACTGAACTTCGGTTTATTAATATGACAAATGAATCAATCACTACTTCTTAGTGATTGATTCATGAGAGGTAGTCTTTATTTTCACCTTTTTAATAAATTAAGAGTACTTATTTATATACAAATAAAGAGGCTGCCCAATCATTTCGATTTGGTTCAGCCTCTTTATTTGTTCTTTACATCACTTTTTCAAATTGCACTCGCTTATTAATCCAATACATAACAGGCATGCCAATTGCCATTACAACAAATTCACCAGCTGCACATGTAAGCCATGTAAATAAAAATGGCAAATCAAATGCAAGATGAAGTTCAATCGCTATCATAAACATCGTAACTGTAAAGATAACTGTATTAAAAATCATCCGAGCCCAAACACCTTTAATAAAGCGCATAGAAATAATCGTAGCAAGAAGTGTAAGAACGGATTGTCCCACTCCAAATACTAAATCATACGCAATCATAGGTGAGAAAAAGAGATTTGTTAAAAATACGCCTAAGACAATTCCATAAATTGATTTCTTATTAAATACAACAAGATGATTAAACATCTCCGAAATACGAAATTGGACATTCGTAAAGCCAAATGGCTGAATAAGTGCAGAAACAGCAATATATAACGCTGCTAAAATACCATTACCAACTAATGTTTTTATATTCATGACAAAATCTCCTTAGTTTTTTTACGTGGGATGGTTTCGAACCACGTGATCCGTTTTTAAACAACAATTTTATATTGTACGCAATAGCCAGTCATTCGTCAATAGATTCTTTTCATTCACTACCTTTTTTCTTATAGACAACGTATAATAGAGAATATGAAAGATTTAGGAGGTTTCACTTCATGACAGCAACAATTCAAAATGAAAAAGTGATCGTTTCCATCTCTGAAAAAGGTGCAGAGTTACAAAGCGTTCGCTTAAAAGAGGACAACACAGAATATTTATGGCAAGGAGATCCTAAATATTGGGGGCGTCGCGCACCAATTTTATTCCCAATTGTCGGTAGATTAGTGGACAATACATATTATATAGATGGTAAACCTTATTCATTGACACAACATGGCTTTGCTCGCGATCTCATATTCTCAGTAAAAGAACAAAACGAAACAAAGCTTACATATGCTGTAACTAGCAATCAAGAAACTTTACAAAAATATCCGTACGAGTTTGAGCTACTTGTATCTTATGAACTAGACGAGCAAAACATACACGTTACTTATGAAGTGATCAATCCTACTTCAAAAGAAATGTTCTTTTCTATCGGAGCACATCCAGGATTCAATTGTCCTTTAGTAGAAGGTGACTCATTTACAGACTACCATTTATCATTTAATGGCCCTGAACATTTAGAAACAAGTGTTTTAAAAGGACCTTTTCTTTCAAAAGAAAAACAACTAATTGTTGAAAATAAGGCAGAATTACCACTTACATATGATTTATTCAAAAATGATGCCCTTATTTTTGAAAATATGAATACAAATGAAATTTCTATTCGTTCTCATAAACATAATAAGTTTGTAAAAGTAGCATTTGAAGGTTTCCCATTCGTTGGTGTTTGGACACCAGGTAATGAAGCCCCTTTCTTATGTATCGAACCTTGGTATGGAATTGCTGATGAAGTAGAACCAGCAAAAGATTTCAAAGAGAAAAAAGGCGTACAATCCTTACAAGCGAATGAAACATTTACATGCCGCTACAGCATTACAATTGGATAAAGTGAAACTTTAATCAGTGGGGGTTTCTTCATCCCCACTGATTATTAGCCTTCACGAATTGGGCTTTTACGTGCAACCCCTCCCCACCTAACTTCTTTGTTTTTGCTGAATTTTGAGGTGGGGGCTTACTGTACGTTAATGCGGAGTAAAGTGCATGTTTCATATTCTATCCCTCACCTTTAAAATTAGGTGAGGGATTACTATCAGCTAACGCTATATAATAATGGAGGTTTTCAATTTTGATTGAAGTATATATTGATGGTGCATCAAAGGGAAATCCAGGCCCTTCTGGTGCTGGGGTTTTTATTAAAGGTGTGCAGCCACCTGTGCAATTATCACTACCACTTGGAATCATGTCCAACCACGAAGCTGAATATCATGCATTACTCGCTGCATTAAAATATTGCACAGAACATAATTATAGCATTGTATCTTTTCGTACAGATTCACAGCTTGTTGAACGTGCTGTAGAAAAAGAATATGCAAAAAATAAAACATATGCACCACTTTTAGAAGAGGCACTAGCATACATCAAAAGATTTGATCTTTTCTTTATAAAGTGGATTCCAAGTAGTCAAAACAAAGTTGCTGATGAATTAGCAAGAAAAGCCATTTTACAAAATTAATGGGGGTTTTAGTGTGAAAAAAGGATGGATTGCTCCTCTCGCTTTATTATTTGTCTCCTTTATTTTTGAGGCCACGTTTGTTGTCGTTCAAAATGCAATGTCATTTGTTGGACCATTTACTTTCAATGGTGTTCGTTTTTTATTTGCTGGAATCATTTTATTATTTATTCAATTTATGTTCTCGAAAAAAACTTCAAAACAAGAAATTCAACATAGTAGTATTGCGGGTTTAATTGTCGGATTTTTCTTATTTATCGGTTATGTATTACAAACATTTGGATTACTTTATACCACTTCTTCTAAAGCAGGATTTTTAACTGGACTCAGTATTGTTATGGTTCCCATTCTTTCATTTATCTTTTTAAAATACTTGGCATTACCGCTGCAACAGCTGGCTTATATTTACTAACCGCTGGTGATTCTTTTCAATTGAATATTGGTGATATACTCGTTCTCGGCTGTGCAATTGCCTTTGCAGCACATATTCTCATTAACGGAGTCTTCTCTAAAAAGATATCACCTTTATTATTAAGCACAACCAAAGTATTATCTGTTGGAATTTTCTCTTCCTTCTGTGCTTTTTTATTTGAGGATTGGGAGAAATTATTTTCAATCTCTTTATGGACGAATTCGGCTTTTTTATTTGCTCTACTTGCAACATCCGTATTCGCAACATCAATCGCCTTTTTTATTCAAACAGCTGCGCAAAAGCATACATCTCCAACAAGAGTTGCTATTATTTTCGCAATGGAACCTGTCTTTGCTGCATTAACAGGTGTTCTTGTCGCAAACGAACAGCTTTCTATTTCCGCAATGCTTGGTTATCTTTGTATTTTCTTAGGTATGATTTTTGTTGAACTTCCTTCAAAAACAAAAAAAGAAGCGCAGGCTGCATGATGTTACGCTTGTAACGTCTGCATAAAAGCCTTTGCGCTTTTTTTATCAGTAATTTTCTCTTCCTTCAATCGCTCTAATAAAGCGATAAAATAACTGCCATCAAATTGCAATTGATGTTTAATTGTTGCCTCAATCGCTGCATTTACAAGAACATCAGATGCACCTGTATATCCTTGGCCAAACATAATAAACCCTTGTGCATCCTCTGATAATTTAAATCCTTTTGTGTGTAAGAATGAAAGATAATCTTGTACCGTTTGCATACTGTTCCCACCTACCAAAAAATTCTCCACCTTCTATCATACATGTTTTTAGGCTTTATGAGAATGAATTTTCTTTGACAATCTCTCTTAGAGTTTTTAATTTCCTAATAGATAAAAATAACATTAGATAATTCGTTAATTTTCACCTTCTTTCTCTTCCCCCTTAGTTATATTGCAAGGTGTTACATCATGTAAAGGTCAATAAAAAAATGAAATAATCTCCTTATATAAAAAGGAATCGTCTACAGTTTCAAGAAATAAATAAAGTGTAACTTTAATCAGCAGGAAATTTCTTCATTCCAAACCTCCCTCTTGATATATTCTGGATATTAAGAGAACGAGATTACTCCCCACAAATAACGAGATAAAAAGGAGAAATGTAATGAAACAAGCCCTTTTAATTATTGATGCTCAACAAGAACTTATTGACGGTAACGAGCAAGAATCTGCAGTATTTCATAAAGATCAATTATTAACGAATATAAATATAGCCATTCAAAAAGCGATTCAATCCAATGCCCTTATTATTTTCGTCAGAGATACTGATGTTGCTTCCGGTATGGGGAAAGGATTTCAAGTACATGAGGAAATCAAAATCCCTCATGCGGTACAAATCATAGACAAACAAGCAACCAATTCATTTTATAACACCTCTTTACATACGATTTTAAGAGAGAAAGAAATTGGTCATCTTGTTATAGGTGGTTGTAAAACCGAGCATTGTATTGATACTGCCGTTAGAACAGCAACAGTACAGGGATTTGATGTCACCTTAATCAAAAACGGTCATTCCACAAATGATTCTACAATTTTATCAGCTCAGCAAATTATTGAACATCACAATAAAACACTACATGGTCATTATAATGTCGATCATTTTTCTATTGTTAGAGATGTCGAGGAAGATTTGTTTTCCCCAATTCATAATCAATATCGGGAGTAGAAAAATGGTATTCATAAATGAAAAAAGATTCCTTTTTTAAAAGGAATCTTTTTTCATCCAAATATCTGCGCAGCAATTCCATATAATTCACCATTTCGTTTCAAAAATTGATTACTGTTTTTCAACATAATTGGTGGTTAATTTACCTTTTGAAATCCAGCTTTCTCGAGTACAGTCATAAAAAATTCTTTTCCTTCTGGTACATCAATTCTAAGTTTTCCTTTATAATCTTTTGCCAAAAGATTAACAATTGTAGTTGCGATATGATTATTCGGCGCAACAATCGGTCCTATCATTCTATTTTCTGGAGTTTGTATGCTCATTCCATATCCCACAATATAATTTTCTTTATCTTTTACAACTATGCACTGTTCAGATTGTTCAATTCTTCTCTGTATAAAATTACTTCTATTTACCCCGAAAGCTGTTTCATCTAACTTCACAATTCCATTACTATCTCCCTTATCATAATCCATAAAAATGTGTTGCTCATTTCTATCGTAATCTTTAGGAGTTACATACTGATTACATATATACTTTGAAATATGCCTAACTACTTGAAAACCTAATCTCTCATATAAAGGTCTTCCTTCTTCTGTAGCAATAAGCATAATTGATGTCTTTTCTGAAACACTTCTTATACAAGCCTCTGTAATTTTTCTGCCAATCCCTTTCCCTTTATACTGAGGATGTACAATGACCATGCCAAGAGATGCTAATTTCTCTCCATATAGGATGATAGCTGCACTGGCAATAATCTCCCTCCTCTCATTCTTTCCACCATATACGATTCCTGATTGAAAAATTGTTTTGATTTCTTCTAAACTATAATCCCATCCAACTAATTCAGATAAATTTATAAGCTGTGGGATATCTTTTTCCTCAATTCTATCTATTACAATCACTACCTATCCTCCTTCTATATTCCATAAATAAATGTCTCCATACAACTCCCTTTAATATTCGAACTAGAAAAGCACTTATTTTTACAAAGATAAGAGTTAATCGACTTTGCATCTCCTACGATATTCTAATAACGTTATTTCTGCAGTCTTCGTTATCACCATCGCTCATCTACATATAACACCAAAGTGTATCGCTTGTTTAATAAATAGTGAAGAACTCTATTATTCTTGCTTATTAATAATTTTTGCTAACTCTATAAAAAAGCTTAATGATTCGGAGTTGGCCATGGAACCTTTATTAACTACCTTTTCTTCTGGAAACCCTAATAAAATTTTTCGAATTGGAACTTCTAATTTCTTTCCACTCAATGTCTTCGGAATTTGATCTACTACGTAAATTTCGTCAGGGACAAAACGAGGCGAAACCTTTTGTTTTATTTCAGCTTTTATCTCTTCTTTTAGATTATTACTTATATTTACTCCAGGTTTTAATACGACAAAAAGCGGCATAAATGATTTACGTCCAAGGAGCTCTAAATCCACTACTAAACTCTCCATAATGGCATCCAACGACTCAACTATACGATAGATTTCACTCGTCCCTAGGCGTACCCCTAGCCGATTGATTGTAGAGTCTGACCGCCCGAAAATAACACAGCTCCCTTTATCATCAAATTTGATCCAATCACCATGTCGCCAAATCCCTGGATACATCTCAAAATAACTTTCAAAATAACGTTTATTATTGTGATCTCCCCAGAAATAAACAGGCATAGATGGCATCGGTGCCGTTATAACCAATTCTCCAACTTCATTAATAACTGAATTGCCCTCATCATTAAATGATTGTGCGTGTGCTCCTAAAGAGCGCGCTTGTATTTCTCCTGCGTAAACAGGCAATATAGGAGAGCCACCAACAAATGCCGTACATACATCAGTCCCTCCACTAGTTGAAACAAGCCACACATCTCTTTTCACATTCTCATATACCCATAAGAATCCCTCTACTGATAGGGGAGAACCAGTGGAACAAATAGCCTTTAACTTAGAAAAACGGTGTCTTTCTTTTGGCTTAATCTCGAATTTCATACATGCACTTAGAAAACCAGCGCTTGTACCAAAGAAAGTAACACCAACTTCTTCTGCAAAATCCCATAATATATGTATACTAGGATAAGACGGGCTACCATCATATAAAACAATTGTGCCTCCAGTTAACAGCCCTCCCACTAGAAGGTTCCACATCATCCAGCCTGTTGTTGTAAACCAAAAGAACACATCATCTTGATTTACACCTTGTTCAACTAATAATGTCTTAAGCTGTTCTAATAGTATTCCACCTTGACTTTGTACAATCGGTTTTGGCAATCCTGTTGTTCCGGAAGAAAATAAAATCCATAGAGGATGATCAAATGGGACCTTTTCAAAAACAAGATCACAATCTCCTCGCAATAGATCGTTCCAATACATTGTACGATTATTTAATTCAGAATCATTACTGCCTACATAAGGGATTAAAACCGTCTGCTTTAAGGTAGGTAGACTCGATTGAATTTCCGAAACATTCGTTTCTCTATTCTGAATTTTACCATTATAAGAATACCCGTCAATTGCAAATAAAATTGTCGGTTCAATTTGTTTAAATCGATCAATAACAGTATTTTTCCCGAAATCAGGAGAACAGCTTGACCAAATGGCTCCTATGCTAGCACACGCTAAAAAAGCAATTACAGTTTCAGGAATATTTGGCATATAAGCAACAATACGATCCCCTGCTTTAACCCCTAATTCTTTTAGTGAATTTGCCACCATCGCTGTCTTTTGCTGAAGTTCTTTCCAGCTTATTTCTGTTCTCGGATTGGTTTCTGATTGAAAAATTACTGCTGGTTTATTTTTTCTTACATTTCGAAAAACATGTTCCGCATAATTTAAAGTAGCACCTGTGAACCATTTTGCCCCGGGCATCTTTCTTGATTCCAAAACTTGATTATATGGTGTGTTAGATTTGACTTGGCAATAATTCCAAATACCTTCCCAAAATGATTCAAGTTCTTCAACAGACCATTTCCATAATTCTTTTTGACTTGAAAAAGATAAACCCTTCTCTTGGTTAAGCCACTTCATAAAAAGACTAATACCTGAGTTTTCTATTTGTTGCTGCGATGGTTCCCATAGCGGCACACTATTATTAGTAATCGCTTTCATTATTATTCCTCCTTAACTTACAATTTTTTATGAAGTAAATAATAACTATATACAGCATGCGCTCTTGAAAAACCTTTTTTCAAAAAGCTGAAACCAATTATTTCATAAAAATTCCTGCTAACACAGAAATAGAAAAAGGTTCTCCTATAAAATGAAGAACCTTTTGTTTCACTATAAATATTACGTATAACCAGAAGTTTCCCTGTAACTCTTACTTTACACCCTGCATCACATATTACTTCGAAAGCAGCATTATTTTGCTTACACAAACAAAACATTTCTTTGCGCTACTTCAAGAACCCCCTCCTGAATTTGTTATACAAACTTATAAAGTATTATTGCTTTAATATGTTATTTAGCTCTTTCTGAAATACCATAATATCTAAATCATTTTTCAACATTCTCTCGATATCATAACCTAAAACAAACTCTCTTACCCTTGATTGAAACATAACGACAGAACCATATCTCTCTTGAAACCATTTCTGTTGTCTTAGTAACTTGAACTTTTTACTTATTATTCTTTTCTTTTTTGTTGGCACACAAAGAATGAACTGTACTGCCATCTCTCCTATTAATTCACCCAAATTTTCTCCTTCTTTCTATACTTAGAAGCCTGTTTTGAAATGTTATCTTATTTAATTACTAGAAGACACACGATACGAGACATGCCTCTTTTCAATTTTTTCTTCTATTTCCCTTATATTCTCTTTATCGTTCAATAATAATTGTTTATTCTCTATCAATAATTGTTTAAAGGATTTTCTTATTTTTTTTCGCATATTTTCTCCTCCTTCACGATTACAAATAACTTATTAAAGGATTATTTATATAAAAGATAAGTAATTATCTGCGCAGTCTTATAATAAAAGATTCGTGTGAAATCTATTTGAATTTCAGATGAAAACTAAGTATTTTTTCTGACAACTTTATGAATTGAAAGAAATTGCACAAAAAAAATAACGCCTGATCAACATATACTTGATTAGACGTTATCTATCGTATGAAGCACTTCTTTTTTATAACATATTTATAAATATTTCAGGTCGTCCCCAATTCATTTCCCCGCAAACAAAACGTACTTTCTCTTCATCAATAGTATGCAAACCTTCCTCTAACGAACAGAAAATTGGGACTTCGCAATGAATTTTTGCTAATTGTAATGATATATTTAAGTTCTCTAAATCACTTTCAATTTTTGTACGCTGTGCTTTCGTCAATGACGCTATATTTTCTAATACCGCCGCTACTGTACCATGTTCTTGAATGAGTTTATATGCTGTCTTCTCACCAATTCCTTTTACACCTGGATAGTTATCACTCGTGTCTCCCATAAACGCTTTGGCATGAACGATTTGCCAAGGCTCTACGCCTTTTTCTTCCATAATCTTCTCTGGTGTATAATATTCATAGTTTCCTATTCCCTTGCGAAGAAGCATTACGGTAACGTTCGTATCAACAAGCTGCAATAAATCTGTATCGCCTGTTAAAATATATACTTCCGCCTCACTAGCGTATTCTTTTGCTAACGTACCAATACAGTCATCTGCTTCATAGCCTTTCATACCAATTACAGGAATCGATAACTTTGAAGTCATCTCTTGTACGAGATCAAATTGTGGAATCAATTCTTCTGGTGGCGCTGCACGATTTGCTTTATAGTTTGAGAACGATTCCGTTCGGAATGTCGTACTTCCCATATCCCAGCATGTTACAATATGCGTCGGTTCAACCACTTGCGCTGCTGTTAATAAATGTTTCATATAACCATGAATCCCGTTTGTTGGGGTACCATCTTGTCTCTTCATAAATTGTCCATAAACACTTGTTGCGTAAAAAGCACGAAATAAGAGTGCCATACCATCAACTAACAATACTTTTTTCATAATTCCTCTCCTACTAACAAAAAATAATAACCTCACGTTATCACGTAAGGTTATATAAATAGATTACCATTCTACGTTTCTATTCAACTTTATCTATTATACAATGTTTTCATATATTTAGCACCATTAACAGCTCAAGATGTTTGGTTACAGCATGTATGAAGCAATCCCGAATACGTATTTTTGCCTGTTGAAACGACCACAGCCTTCGCAGTTCCGTTTACAACATGTGTACCTTTAAAACATACATTTTCAAGTTGAAGTGGATTGTAGTCTTTCATTCGTTTTAATGGAATAAAACGTTTGCGTTCAAGATGATAACAGCTTTCAAATTTCTCTACATTTGTTTCTTTCCCTGTTAACACCGATTCATTTACTAACAAATCTTCTGCATAAATAATCCGTACATCAGCTGGAACTGTATCACCTGCTGAAAGAAAAACCATATCCCCTGGAACTAGCTCCTCAACGGGAAGCTTCATTATTTTTGATTCACTATTTATCCCCGTAGTGGTACACCCTTCTACTCTAGAAACCGTAACCGTTACAATCTCACACTGGTTTTCATGATGAACACGTTGCTTTGCAAATCTAGGGATCATTCCGCCTAATTTCATCATTACATCAGAAAGAATTGCTCGTTTTGAAGATAATTCATTTTTCCCGTATACATGAATGCGTTTCTGTGCTTCTTTAATAGAAAGACCCTCTCTTGTTGTTTTAAAATAAGCAAATACAGACTTCACATCTCTTGTTGCAATTTCAATTAACAAATCTTTATTTTGTTTTAACATAGATTGTTCTTTCATCATTCTTTTACTTTGTTTATGAGACATGTTACCCACAAGTTTATTTACATATAACATATTATCGTCTCCTCCTTTACAACATAGGAAGAAACGCTTTGTTTCTCAATTTATCTCACTTTAACAATTCATGTATTTATACACCCTGTTAAAGTGTTCCGCGTTCAACTTACAACAATAAAGATGAACGTTATCTTATGATAAATATAGGGGGAGGAACAAGTCGTTTCCTGCCTACATCATATATTTTTGTTTCGAAGTATATGGGTAACGGAACCGAGTCAGAATTTGACATGCTCCTCACCTCCTCTTTCATTTTTTAGTCCATACTTATACTATGAAAATTACCATAGCTTGTTAACAAAAAGACCTCTACTCATAAGCGAGTAAAGGTCTTTACATACATAAATAAGCGATTCCTAATCAACATAGAAATCTGCGAACCTCTCCCTCGCCGAGTTTTAGCACTGTATAGCATAGGTACATTACCAGCTACGTTAAGAAAAACCTTAATTCGATCATTCCTGTTGACCCATTGGCGTCTCTCGACATTTTTGGGCAGTAGCATTTCTCTATACAGGAGCCTCACCTAACAGAGACTTATTTTTTATTATAAAGAAAATGTTACTCCTATTTAAAATAGATGTCAACAGTTTGAATTCAAACTTTCCCCTAAAGTAATGGATAAACTTATTGATTACGTCTCAGATGGATTAACGAATGAAAAATAAAAACCTTACGTATAAAACGTAAGGTTTTTCAATATGTTAAGCACCCAGCAATTACGACGCCAATAGAAATTGATAAAAACATAAGGAAAAGTCCAACACCCTGGTTATCTTCTTCAATACTTTGGTTGATATTAAAGCGCGGCGTGCACCATTCAGCTAAATAAAACACAATAATTTGCGCTAATACTCCAATCGCTCCCCATAAAACCATATCCATTAATGAAACAGAATGAGCAGCAGTTGAATACAAAACAATAGCAAGACCAAGAAGTCTTCCTCCAAGTGTGTAGCTTGCTGCTTTATTCCCTTTCGCCATTAACGAAAATTCCTTCACTTTTGTTGTTACTTCCATAAGAAAAAGACCGATACATAAAAGACCGATTGAAACCCCTAAATAAAGTAAGAAATTTATCATTTATAATCCTCCTTTTTAATTCCTACAGGTAAATAATAAGATTCATTCCCCGTAATTCTTGCACCTGCACGTATACCAATACTACTTGGTTTTCCAGCAATTAAAAATGATCCAAATACATACGATAACTCCTCATTCCCTTTTTCAGTCTCAAGAGAAACAACTGGAAGCTTTGTATACTTTTGAAATACAGGAAGCTCTCTTTTATATGTTTGATATGAATTTTGATCAATAATTTTGATATCTTTATCACGAATTGTAACTGTGTCGCCTTCTCTACCGAACGAAGGTTTTTGAACAAAAGAATTTTTTCCTAAAAACAGATCTGGTTCTAAGTAAGTAGGGAGCATGTATTCTTTAATCCATTGTTGTTCCTCATTTGTATAAAAAGCACCTGCCTCCACTAATCCCCAAATGAGACATTGAACCGATTTCGGCTGCAGTAGAAAAGATGACATTGGATTTATAATAAAGAGTTTCCCTTCCTTTACAAGTTGTAGTAACTCAATCCCTACAAAATCTCCGTTTTTTGGATCCCTGTCCTCTACTAAATGTTCAATAGGATATGTCTGGCGATACAAAACATCAATTGGCACACCATCTTCGTCCAGTAAAGCCCCTTCAGTAATTCTAAGTTCTGACATTGACACCACTTTGTTACTAACCTGACATAGCTGACTCAAATACCGAGTCGTATTCCAATCTTCTATATGTTCATGATGGGCTGTAAAGACAACGTTTGGTCTTTCTATCCCTTTAGATGCTTCCATCACAGCTTTTGTGATGCCAGAAGAGAGAAGGCGTTCCTGATTCTCGTTTGGGTCATGATACTCTAATTCTTTGCAGACCTCTCCATTGATTTGAAAACATTCCATGATAAAAGTCGGTGTATCACTATTAAACTCAAGCATTTTGATACCACTATCTGTCATCACAAAATCAAAACGTGAAATAACAGATTCAGGAAATAAAGATTTCATTCTGATAAAAGGCAGACTTGAAGATGGAAAGCCAAGTTCAAGAAGTTGGGCGTCAGACAAAGTCCGAAGCAGCCTAGCAGTCTTAAAAAATACTTTTCCCATTCGTTCTGTTGCTAACTGCAAAGCTTGAATAGTTTGTTCTGATATCTCAAAAACATGAAAAAGGCTGTACTCACTCCCGTATAAATCAGACCAAAATTGGGGAAACCTTGAATAAAATTGATTTCGTTTCTTTATGTAACACGACATAATCTAACCTCCAAATCCGCCCTTTGAACCGCTTCCAATTCCCCCTTTAAAATTAGATGAAGCTTGATGGGACTTAAATTCAGAAGAATTTTTGAAGGTTGATTTATTTTGATAATATCTACCACCGTAATAATAACTACCATGATAACTTGAATGGCTGTCATCGCATCGCCAAACACCCAGCTCATCATCCCAATCCCAATCTGCACAACTCTTATCTTTTGGTTTTGGAGGAAGATCTTCTGTACAGCCAGATAAAGCACCGGCCACTAAAGATGTAAGTACACCTGTTACTAACCATTTGGTTTTTGTCACTTTCCAACGCCCCTTTGTATATTATATTTTTATTATAAAAGAATTCATGATAAAGTAGAAGAAAAAGAAAGAGGGATTACAATTGCGGTTAGAATATCGACTCAATGATGAAGCGAAACAATATCCTGCCCTATGGAACTATGCCGATATTTCTGTGTCTGAAGCTGTCGCAAGGATGACTTGTGAGTACTTTATTAAAGAAGGGGATACATATGTCGTAACAGCGACCGCGATGGATCCCGATAGAACAGCAGTATTATATGTGCAAAAGGAAACGTTCTTCGATGACCCTTCAGAACCTACATATTCCCATATAGGTTTTGAGATTAGAGAATTACAAGGAGCAAATTCGATTTTAATAGAAAGTAAAGATGTATGGAACCATGACGAGATCTTAACGTATCTCCATTCAGATATTTTGTACGTTCAAAAAGACGGAATATTTATGGAATTCACCTTAGATTCCAGAGAGCTTGATGAAGATCGAAAATGCTATGTTTATTATGGGAATTTTACAGGTGAACACAGATAAAGTGAAACTTTAATCAGTAGCTTCATCCCCCCACTGATTATTAGCCCTCACGAATCGGGCTTTTCCGTACAATTAATCTCCCACCTAACTTTTTAGAAAAGCGGAAGTGGCTCGCTCAGAATTGCAGGACGTTGGAACTCTAGGCAGAGAGGCGCTTTTTGCCTCGTCCGAGGGGGGCGAAACGACCGGAGATTCTAGCCGCTAGAGCTGGACATTGCTTCCGCTCAATTTTGAGTTGGGAGTCTTACTGTCCTAAAATAGCGGGATAACAATTAAATGAAACTCCCATCATGTGGAGTTTCATTTGATTTCTAATATTTTTATGCTTTTTGCACAATGAAATTCCAATCACTTTCTAGCATACCGAAAAAAGTTCCCTACAATAAAAAACCTTACGTATAAAACGTAAGGTTTTTATATAGCCCCACACATGCCGTTCTCTCTAGATGTCCATAAACCTGCTCTCACAGGTGGATGTCCTCATAAATGCTTTCAGCTTCCTTCTTAAAAAGATGGCAGGCTGTTTACATTTAGATATTGAACTTCCGTATTATACTCATTGGTTTAAGACATACATAAGCTACGTACACCGTAGGAATTTTATATAATGTTAGTTGAAATAAGACCCCCGCACGTGCCGTCCCTCGTAAATGTCCAAAAACCCGCTACTCGCAGGTGGATGCCCTCACAGCTACCGTACATCTTCCTCCACAAGGAAGGCTTGATGATGGTTGCTAAATGTTGAGCTTCCGTATAACTAACATCGGTTTTAGACATAAATAAGTTACGTACACCGCAGGATGTTTTATTTACTTGTCGTTATCTTATCACATTGCATGCAATGTGTAAAATGTAATGTTTTGAAGTAATTTCTTGCTTGTGACCTTATTTTAATACAAAATATTTTTGCATGCAAGAGGTTACTGTACTTCTTTTACAATTTGGTTTTCTGGATAAGAAATCCAATCACTCCAGCTCCCAGCATATAACTTCACGTTACGAAAACCAGCTGTTTGTAACGCTAGTATATTCGGACATGCTGTTACACCCGATCCGCAATAGACGATTGTTTCTTTCTCTTTATTAAGGTGGTGGAACCGCTCCTCTTGCTCATCTTGATTTTTAAACTGACCTTCCGCCGTGATGCCATCTTTCCAAAAATAGTTTTCTGCTGTCGGAATGTGACCAGCTTTCGGATCGACAGATTCTTCAGCACCAGCATAACGCTTCGGCTCTCTAGAGTCGATTAGCGTAATATCTGCATTTATACGGATTTTTTCTTTCACATCTTCCATTGTTACAAGCATGCTGTCTTGTATATTCGGAATGAATGTTTTCCGTTCAATAGTTGGCACTGCTGCCGTTGTAGATAAATCGGATTCTCTCCATGCTGGGAAACCACCATTTAATACATATACTTTTTGATGACCTACATATGTTAATAGCCACCATAAACGCGAAGCCATCGCACCAGCTTGACTGTCGTATGCAACAACCTTCGTATGTTCATCAATACCAGCTTGAGAAAGCTTTTCAGCAAAATCCTGAATAGCTGGAAGTGGATGACGGCCACCATGCTCGGTAACAGGACTTGATAAATCAAGATTCAAATCAAAATATAATGCATGAGGAATATGTTCTTTCTCATACTCTTCTCTTCCCCAATTTGGATTAGCTAAGTCAAAACGACAATCGACGATGCGGACATGCTCATCTTCTATGTGATCACGTAACCATCCGACTGTAACAATCATACTTAACGACCTTCTTTCTCTTGCAGGCGACCTACATACTCCATAATCATATCTTCTGTTACAATTTTACGTTGCGGTGCAACACCTCGTTTAGCAAGATCATTAATTTGCTTCGTTACCATGTTAATTGCATCTACTGAAAAATGTTTTCCATTCGACGCAAGTGCTACTGCCGCTTCAATTGCCGCTTCACGCTGTGCTTCTAGTTGTAAAAATGTTGTTACAATTTCATTTTGTTTACGAGAATGTGCTGTAATTGCTTTATGTACTTCCATCTTCTCTTCCCCCTAAATAATTTATAATTTCTTGCCAAGTAGCTGCATAAAAAACAACTAGAGTTCCATTGTAAGTCGAATCATATCACGACATACAATTCCATTTTCAATAATCTCTTCTTCATAATGCTTTGAAAAGTAATCAAAATCAATAGAAAAAATACGAAAACCACATTTTTGATACAAAGCAAGCTGTGAAACACTAGAATTTCCTGTCCCTATTTCAAGTGTATGCATATGAGATTTCTTCGCGATTTGAATTGCATGTTGTACCAACTGCTTGCCAATCCCTTTTCCTTGTAGCTCTTCTAAAATAGCAATATTCATAATTTCCATTGTTTGTGGTCTTGTTTCAAGCAATACATATATTCCTACAATCTTTTCTTCCTCTTTTGCAACATAGATAAGACCGCGGTTCAAATATGAATGAATCTGCTCCTCACTTGGATCAGCGAGCAATAATAATGATTTAGGTGCTACCTCTTTAGAAATACGTTCTATTACAATTCCCATAAAAATTCCCCTTTCTCTCTTGTTCTAAACCCTCCTTGTCTACCATAAGTAATACAAAGGAGGGATTCACCATGGACAACAATGAGAAAAAGTGCAACGTCATCTCGATTGATGGAAAGAAAAAGAAAAACGGAACATATTCCCACCCAAAATTAGTTGTAGATGGAAAAACATATGAATTTTCTTCGTTCGTCTTATGCGGTGAAACACCGGATGGTAGACGCTTAGTTCTTACCCATATGATTTCTACAGATGAATTTGCAGGATTCGTAAAATCACTGGATGCTGTACTGCAAAAGAAAATTGAACGAATCTTTTTTTCATAGAGCTTATCAAATCTGAATTTCCTTTTCGATTGCTGTTAACTGTTTCCGTAATTGTTCCTTACTTTGTTCATATAGCGACACATCAATCGTCTCTGCTAAAACAAATAATATACTTTCGTAATACTGCCCAACATCTTGCTGCATCACTGTTCGGAATAAGTCCCATTTTACTTCCCATTCTTTTTTATAATGATGAATAAATAACTTTTCTTCATCTGCTACATATTGAGATACGACAGGTTCAAGCGACTCTTTCGTATCTTCTTGCATCGCTGCTTTATCATTTTTTTCAAAGAAGCTTTTCTCATTTTTGAAATGAGATAATGCCTTTTTAAAATGTTTTCCTTCTATGGAAGGAAATGGCTCTTTATGTGTAATAACCTGGTATTCATAATCAGCTGTCCCATTTAGAGAAACAGATTCATTTTCCAACTTACATTTTACTGCAATTTCATCCTTTGCTCGCTGCATCGCTTCATCCATCCATTTTTCAAGACGTAGTGACGTTGCACGCATTTCTTGTAATAAATCATGCTGAATGAAGGAGACAAGTTCCATAAGACATTCTTGTAGCTTCATTTTCACATTCCCATCCGTTCGAAGGGAGGCAGGATTAATAAATTCAGTAAACACATCGTTATAACGTAAAAAGAGACGCTGCTCTACATAATATAACAGTTCTTTCACTTCATTTTGCATTGCCTGTTCTTCTGCAAGTACACTATACGATGAAATAATATGAAGTAGCTGCTCACGTTCTGCTTCATATTTTTTTATTTGCTTTTCTTTTTCATCATTCCCTTGCTTCGCTCCTTGTATCATATTTGTAAGAAGCTGATCTGCGCTTTGTAGTGCACGATATAACGAATGAACAGATACAAGCATTAAATCGCGCATCATAAAGGATGTAAATGACTCTTCAAACTTTGTAATTCCCGAATTTTTCAAAATCCCGTACTTTTCTTTTGCTATACTCTTTCCTTGTTTCTCTTCAAGCGCACATAAACTCGAAATTGCAAATAAACGTGGATTTCGGATACCGTATTGCAGAAGCTGATCTGCAATATATCCTTTTACCATTTCAAGTTCCTCCTCAGACTGTGCTAAGTCTGCTGCATTAATTAAGAAAAACATTTTATCAAGCGCAAATGTATCTTTCACGCGACCAAGCTGAATTAAAAATTCACGATCCGCTCTTGAAAAGACATGGTTGTAGTACGTTACAAATAAAATCGCATCAGCATTTTTAATATATTGGAATGCAACGTCCGTATGCCGAGCATTAATAGAATCTGCTCCTGGTGTATCAACAAGCGCAACGCCTTGTCTCGTTAAAGCACAATCGTAGTACAGTTCCATATATTCAACAAAACACGATTTTTCTTCGTTCGCTACATAATCCGAGAACTCTTCTAACGTAACTTGTACTTGTTCTCCCAAATGATTAGAAACCACTGGATATCCTCTCTGTACCGCACGTAAAAAACTAAACGTTGTTTTTTGTTTTCCGCTAGGTGATGGATATTTTAGGATCGTATCTATTTGTGATAACGCTTCTTCAAATGTCTCAATTTCATAATGAAACATTTTATAAACTGCTTTCATATCTTCTAATAGCGCTTGCTGCGATTTAAACTGAACAATTACTGTACCATGAGGTTTATCTTCTGTAATCGGTAAAATTTGATTAATTGTCGCCGTGGTTGGATTAGGTGATACTGGAAGTACATTCGCACCAAGTAGCGCATTTGCAAATGATGATTTCCCGGCACTAAAAGCTCCAAATAAAGCTACTGTAAATTGTTTCGTTTCAACACGCTTTCTTTTCCCTACAACTTCTTGATGCAAATGTTTAAGTGCCTGCAGAGGTTCTAGTACCATTTCCGCATCTTTTACTTGTTCTAATATACGCTGGATATTTAATGTTGCCGTTGTTTTTATATTTTCTTCATTGTAAGAAATGCTGTCGCTTTGTATCTCTTGTTCTTGTAATGTGAATTTCTCATTTACAACCAGCTTCTTACCTTGCAATACTTGTTCTACTTGCAATCCATCTGGCACTGGTACATGTTCGCTCCAAATACTTTGTAAATAATTTTCGTATTCATCATACGCCTTAATGTATTGTAATTTTGTTTCCTTTGCAGTCTGTAACAGAGTATACTGTTCAATTTCCTGTTCAATATAAACAATCTCTTTCTCCATTTTTTTCTGTAAAACGCTCGTACTTTTTTCGAAGATTTGCTGCGCTTTCATAAAGTATCTTTTCTTTAGCTCATTCGCAACATCAGCTGTATAAAGAAGCAAATAATCTCCTGTAAACCCTGCACCTTGCTTAATAGTTTCTGCTAATAATTCAGGACCAAAAGAAATTTGCAGTGCATATATGTCTTTCCCAACTTTTTCTGTAAACATCTCTTCATCTTTTAAGAAAGCCACAATAAACTCTTTCACATGAAAATCAAGCTGCGTTTCAACAGTCTTCCCTAGCGCCGAATAAAATGCATCTAAACGCCTTTGTTTTTCTTGTTCTGTTTTCCCTTTTGCAAATAGCAAACCAACTTTAAATTTTGTTAATTTTGTTTCTAAATATTGATTTGCTAACTCCCGCATTTCAAATGGCATTAAGTAAGCGTTCTCTAATATCGCTTGCAATCCTTTTATAAATTCATTTTTCACGTCCGATTCTTTACTAGCCACGCGTCGTTTATTTTCAATAAGCTCTTCTTTCTTTTCCATTACATCTTCAAGTGATAAAGATGATGCTAATTCTTTTTGATAGGGCATTAATTGTTTTTCATTTTCTGAAAGAACGAATGAAAAATGCTCTTGTAATAAGTATTCTGTTTCTCTTTCCATACCATTTTCCACATATTTCTCACGCTCTTCCATAATAGAAGAAAGTAAATTCTCTAACCTTTGAATTTCATTATATGGATGATTCATCATTCGTAAAGAAGTATAAAAAATGCCGTCTACTTCAATATCCCAGTTAGAGAAGGATTGGCTCACGCTTTTCTTGTAATCCTCAAATGATAACTCTCTTTCCTTATGTTTATCAATTTGATTGATAACAAGATAAACCGTCTTATTACGCTGCTTCAATTCTTTCACGAATTGCAAATTCACTTCCGATTGGACATGGTTATAGTCCATCATGTAAAAAATAACATCTGCAAGATGGAGTGTTGATTCTGTCGCTAATTGATGCGCATCATCTGTTGAATCAATTCCAGGTGTATCAACAAGCATAACACCATCAGGAATCGGTGCATCATTTCGATAAATGTGAACACCTATTACTTCATCACCATTTTTACAAAGCTGCTTCAACTCTTCCGCTGAGTATGCACCGTCATATTCGTAATGTTCTCCAGATTTCACCGTTACAACAACACGGTCCGCTCCCTTTTCAATTTTAACAACGTTTGCACTTGTCGGAATCGGACTTGTTGGCAATAGCTGCGCTTTATATAAGTGGTTCATCATTGTCGATTTTCCAGCAGAAAAATGACCGCAAAAGGCAATCATAAGCTGTTCTTCCTTATATTTTTGAATCACTTCAAACAATTTCAAGCTATTCTCCGCGTCACCATGTTTCTGCCATTCTTCATAAAAACAAACAAGTTTTTTCATACTGTTTGTCTGTACTATGTTTGTCATCCCCTTGTTCCCCTCTATTCCAAGATGTATATACCCTATTATCATACTAAATTTTCAGGATATTCTCATTAAAAATAAAAAAATCCCTTTCATTCTTTTTACAGATGAAAGGGATTCTATGTAAGTTTGTTCATTTTGTTGCTTCGACTTCATTTAACACATATTTTGTAACGACAGCATACACAGCAACTGTTCCTGCCACTAATGCATATACCATATTTAGCACACCAACCTTTTTGATAATGATTATCACTTTTGGGTACATTTTATCATTAAAGAGAATCATTATCAATATTAATTTCTAAAAAAGAAGCTCCTTGAAAATAAGGAACTTCTCTACTACCTGTTTTAAAGGAGTGAAAAACTTGCTGTGCACTCTTATTATATCTCATAACAAACATCTTAACAGTTTCAAAAATTGGAAATATCCTTATCTCCTCTTCCTTCCATTATTGTATAATAAAAGAGATTGACTTAAAGGAGGTAAACGATGACGCAAAACATTTCACAAGGCGAGAGGATTCATTCTATTGATATTATTAGGGGAATTGCTGTATTCGGTATTTTTCTCGTTAACTGGCCCGTTATTGCTGGTGTTGATTCTCGTGACATTACAGGAAGTTATGAAGGAATAGACAGCTATATCCGCCTATTTTATGACATGTTTATTCAAACAAAATTTTATACTATTTTTTCATTTTTGTTTGGATTAGGCTTTTTCATTTTTATGCAGCGTGCTGAAGCGAAAACAGATCATCCAAAAACATTATTCATTCGTCGACTTCTCATTTTATTATTATTCGGCTTCTTGCATTACGCCCTTTTATGGGATGGTGATATTTTACATAGCTATGCAATTGCGGGGTTTTTCTTATTATTATTTTACAAAAGACAACCACATACCATTTTAGTATGTTCATTGATTCTATTAAGTCTTTTCCAACTGTTTATGTTATTAGTTAGCATCATGATCGCTTTTGTACCAATAGAAGAACTAGCTTCTTCTCTACCCATTATGCCATTAGAAAATTGGAGCATACAAGTACAAGATCGCTTGCATGCCTTTTATTCTGAATCCATTGGGTTAAACATTTCGATGCTTCCAGAAACAGTTGGTTTATTCTTACTCGGCTTATACGCTGGTAAAAAAGACATTTTCCGCCGAGCAAAAGAATTAGATTCCAAACTAAAAAAGTGGCAAATCATTATGTTTATCCTAACACTTCCAATGTGGTTCTTTATGATTCGTTACTTTGTAACAAAACAGCCGTATGAACCAATCTACATGAGTGGTTTTACAATGTTTAGTGGAAAAACTTTATTTATCTTTTACATTTTCACACTTATGCGTTTATTACAAAAGGAACAATGGCAAAAATTATTACAGCCCTTTCAATATGTAGGACGAATGGCACTAACAAACTACATTTCACACACAGTAATTACATTGATTGTGTTCGGTCTATTTTTCAAAAATTATTTACCGGTTCCATTATGGATAGGCCCGCTATTTTGTATTAGTTTTTATACACTACAAATCTTTATTAGCCGCTGGTGGCTCTCTCATTATCAGTATGGCCCACTTGAATACATTTGGCGCCTTGGTACATATGGAAAATTGATGCCAATCAAAAAGAAAAGGAAGGTCTCATGACGAGACCTTCCTTTTCCTTACGCTTGCCTTACAGCACTTTGTACTGGAACTTGCTCTTCTTTTTCTTTCACTTTACGCTCTGGAACCATATTAAATACAATATTTAAAAGTACAGCTGACGCACTTCCAAGCACGATTCCGTTATCTGTTAAAATACGGATACTTTCTGGAAGCTGAGAAAATAACGTTGGAACGACTGTTACGCCAAGTCCAATACCAACGGAGCATGCTACAATTAGTAAATTTTCTTGTTTTGCAAAGTCTACACTGCTTAACATCTTAATACCATATGCCATAACCATACCAAACATCGCTAGCATAGCACCACCAAGCACCGGTTTTGGAATAATCGTTGTGATAGCGGCAATTTTCGGAATAAAACCAAGTACGATTAACATACCACCGCAAGTATAAATGATAACGCGATTTCGTACACCTGTTAATTGAACAAGACCGACGTTTTGAGAATACGTCGTATACGGAAAGGCATTAAAAATACCACCTAAAATCATCGCTAACCCTTCAGCACGGTAACCTTTTGTTAGCTCTTTTTCACCAATCTTTTTATTACAAATATCCGATAAAGCAAAATACACACCAGTTGCTTCTACAATCCCAACGCAAGCAACAAGAATCATCGTAATTATCGGTGTTAATTCAAATGTTGGTGTACCGAAGTAAAACGGCTGAATTCCATGAAACCAATCTGCTTCTCCAACCGCTTGTAAACTTACTTTCCCCATAAATGCTGCCACAATCGTACCAAATAAGAGACCGAGTAAAATAGAAATAGAACGGATAAAACCATCAAAGAAACGATACATAATGATAATAAATAGTAATACACCGAATGCTAATGCTAAGTTCTCAATACTACCAAAATCTTTACTACCTACGCCCCCAGCCATATCATTAATCGCTGCCGGAACTAATGTAACCCCAATAACTGTAACAACAGAACCCGTTACAACAGGCGGGAATAGTTTCACGAGCTTCCCAAATAGTTTTGCAAAAATAACAACGAACAATCCGGCTGCAATAATTGCTCCATATATGGAAGAAACACCGTACTGTTTACCGATTGCGATCATCGGTCCAACTGCTGTAAATGTACAACCGAGTACAACAGGAAGGCCAATTCCAAAAAAGCGATTCGATAAAGCTTGTAAAATCGTTGCGACACCACACATTAATAAATCGATAGATACTAAGTATGTTAATTCTCGTTGATTTAAGCCAAGTCCCCCGCCAACGATAAGCGGAACAATGATTGCTCCTGCATACATCGCAAGCATATGCTGCATGCCAAGGGATGCGATTTTAAATGGGTGCTGCTTCATGGCTATTTCACCTCCGCAGTCTCATGCTCAACAAATGTAACCGTACCGTTATCAAGTGATGCAATTTCTGCAAGTGATTCTACACGAACACCGCTCTCACGTAGCTTCTTTCCTCCATCTTGAAATGCTTTTTCAATGACAATACCAATTCCTGCAATACTTGCTCCAGCTTGCTCTACTAAACTCATTAAGCCTAAAGCAGCCTGACCATTTGCTAAAAAGTCATCAATGATTAAGACACGATCATTTTCATGGATATGATTTCTAGATAATGAAATTTCATTCGTTTCTTGTTTTGTAAATGAGTATACTTTCGCCACATACATATTATCTTGTAACGTTAACGATTTACGCTTTCTTGCAAAGATTACTTTTACACCAAGCTCTAAAGCTGCCATAACTGCTGGCGCAATTCCTGAAGATTCAATCGTAACGATTTTTGTAATGTTCTCTTCTTTAAAACGCTGTGCAAACTCTTTTCCGATTTCTTGCATAAGTACTGGATCAATTTGATGATTTAAAAATGCATCTACCTTTAATACATCACCAGATAAAACCGTTCCTTCATTTAAAATCTTTTCTTGTAATACTTTCATGTTTGTTCCTCCTCTTATGCAATAAAAAACTCCAAAAGCCGCCACCACTCGTTACAAGTGAGAGACGCGCTTTTGGAGCTTCGCAAAAAAGAATGCTAAACCAGCAATATATTCGTCCTCACTCATAGTCAAAGCATTTACGGTACTTCGGTAGAAACTTGCAGGCCATATCCCCGCGATTATATGAGTGTAGCTAACCTATTTATTTTATAGATGGATTATAACGCACTTTTTTTATTTTGAAAAGCATTTCTAATAAAAAACACGTACAAATTTTATAAAAATATCTTTTTCGTTCGAGTTTTGAAAACTCTTACATTTTATATTCTCCTGCTAAAGAGTCGTTAAAATGACTGGTCCATCCTTTGTGATTGCTATCGTATGTTCGTATTGTGCTGACAGCTTTCCATCCATTGTTCTTGCAGTCCATCCGTTCACATCTACTTTTGAATATCGCATCCCTACATTTACAATGGGCTCAATCGTTATAACCATTCCTTCTTGTAGTTCCGGTCCTTGACCTGGCTTTCCAAAATGAAAAATTGCAGGTTCCTCATGAATTTCCTTCCCAATTCCATGCCCTGTAAAATCCCTTGCCACAGAAAATCCTTCTGAGGTTACGTAGCTTTCAATCGCATATCCAATATCTCCTACACGATTTCCAACTATCGCTTGCTCAATCCCTTTATATAAAGTATTTTCTGTTACTAGTAGTAACTTTTCTGCCTCATTAGAAATATCTCCTACTTTATAAGTCCACGCAGAATCAGCAAGCGCACCATTTAAGTTCACTACCATATCAATCGTAACAATATCTCCTGCATGTAACGGTTGATTAGTTGGAAAACCATGACACATTTCATCGTTCACAGACGCACATATTGCATATGGATAATCGTTATATCCTTTTTGCTTAGGCGATGCACCATATTTTTCTAAATACATTTCAACAAATGTATCAATTTCTAGTGTAGTAATACCCGCCTTTATCATCTTTGCAATTTCTCGATGACACGAAGCTAGCAACTTCCCAGATTCACGCATCAAATCTATTTCTTTTTTCGTTTTTATCGTTATCATTAAATCTCTCCTCCTTTATCCCTCTATCCACGGGCTTTACACTCCCCTCGATATAAGTTATCCAAATTCAATCATACACATCTTCCCAGGAATTTCAAAAGAGTTATCATTTCACATTTTCTTCACAAATTCACATACCAAAACTTGTAAGAAGTCGTGACTTTTCAAGTTCTCATTATAGACATAGTTTTTATTGTATTAATGAACACTTTTTGAAAGCATATTCGAACGCAGTTAAATTATCTAAATTTTTTGTATTATAAAAATGTAAGATTTCATTTATCCAAGGAGGGTTATTATGGGCGAACATAAATTACATCAGCCAGAAAACGAAAGTAATGAAAAAAACTCGTTAAAAGGAACTTTAATCTCTGTTTTTTTTGTTGGTTTTTTCATTATTTTCATGTGGTTTAGCGTCTATCAGATTTTTGTTAATCGGCTATAATATATAGTTTTGAAAAGGGAGATGGGGATATGCACTTACATAAATACGAAAAAATTTGGCTCATTTTCGGTGTCGGCTCACTGTTCGTATTTTTAGCTATTTTAGGAATTAGCGCTTTTTATATGGGAAACAAACCGCCAAGTTGTTTAACTATAATTGACCCAGAAAAGGTTCAGGCAACCGCACCATTTGATCAACCTGGCGTTAAACAAGTTGGAAAAAATCATTATCAGGTGACGATTGTCTCACAAGCTTTCTCTTTCACACCAAATACAATTAAAGTACCAAAGGGGGCAAAAGTTGATTTTGTCGTTGCGACAAAAGATGTTGTACATGGATTTGAAATCGCAGGTACAAACGTTAATATGATGGTTGAACCAGGATATGTAAGCACAGCTTCACAGGTTTTCCAAAAAGCTGGAGAATATCTAATTGTCTGTAATGAATATTGTGGTACTGGCCATCATATGATGAGCGCGAAAGTTGAGGTGTCCGAAAAATGATTGCACTGCAAGATAAAATAAGTAAACGAGATGCAAAATTAGCAATAGCTCATATTCACATCGCATTTATTGCTCTATTTTTAGGTGGATTATGCGGATTACTACAAGTCCTCGTTCGTTCAGGGAAATTCAATTTACCAGCTGGCATTGGCTACTATCAAGTGTTAACAACACATGGTGTTTTACTCGGACTTGTATTAACGACGTTCTTTATTATTGGTTTTTTATTTGCTTGCATGAGTAAAACAACTGGCACCCTCTCAAAAGGTGTGCGAAAAACAGGCTGGATTGGTTTTTGGCTTATGACAATTGGAACGACAATTACTGCAATTTTCATCCTACTTAATAAAGCAACTGTACTCTATACGTTCTATGCTCCATTAAAAGCGCATCCTGGATTTTACATTGGACTTACCCTTGTTATTGTTGGAAGTTGGTTCAGCGGATTTGCAATGTTTGCTCAATATCGTACATGGAAAAAACATAACAAAGGAAAAATAGGTCCGTTGCTGAGCTTTATGGCTGTTGTAACAATGGCACTGTGGCTTGTTGCAACACTTGGCGTTGCAGCTGCAGCACTTATTCAATTTATCCCGTGGAGCTTAGGCTTTGTTGATAAAATCGATGTCCTTGTCAGTCGAACATTGTTTTGGTACTTCGGCCATCCACTCGTTTATTTTTGGCTCCTTCCTGCCTATATGGCTTGGTATGTCATTATACCGAAAATTATTGGCGGTAAAATTTTCAGTGACTCACTAGCCCGTTTATCATTCATCTTATTTTTACTATTTTCTATGCCTGTAGGATTTCATCACCAATTAACAGAACCAGGCATTGATCCTGAATGGAAATACTTGCAAGTTGTCTTAACATTTCTGGTTGTTATTCCTTCTTTAATGACTGCCTTCTCCTTATTTGCAACCTTTGAACAATTTGGACGATCAAAGGGAGCTACTGGACTATTTGGGTGGCTTCGCATGCTTCCATGGGGAAATGCTAGATTTTTCGCCCCATTTGTCGGTATGCTTATGTTCATACCAGCTGGTGCTGGCGGACTTGTTAATGCAAGCAACCAACTAAATCAAGTTGTTCATAATACCGTATGGGTAACGGGACATTTTCATTTAACATTGGCTACCTCTGTTGTATTAACATTTTTCGGAATCGCCTACTGGTTAATTCCACATCTAACAGGACGCGTTATGACAAAAGAAATGAATCGACTAGCTATGATTCAAACTTGCGTATGGGCGATAGGCATGTTCTTCATGTCTACTGGTATGCACTTTGCTGGATTACTCGGAGCACCTCGTCGCTCAGCTTTTTCTACCTACGGAAATTCACAACAAGCACTCGAATGGATTCCATACCAAATTGCTCAAGCAGTCGGAGGATCCATTTTATTCGTTGGCATTGTAATTGCGATCATCATTTATGTAGATCTAGTCTTCTTCGCACCAAAAGGACAAACTGAGTTCCCAATCGGCAAAGTAGCCGATGCATCTGAACGTACACCGATGGTTTTCGATAATTGGAAACTCTGGATTGGTATTACAGCTTTGCTTATTTTATTCGCTTATACTATTCCGTTTATTGATATGATTCAAAATGCTCCGCCTGGTTCAAAAGGATTTAAGTTATGGTAACTGAAAAGCAGAGGGAGATCTCCTCTGCTTTATTTCAAATATCACTTATTCATCATGCACCTGTAGGCATAAATCGAATACATCATTTTTAAAAATTCAAAGTGACTTCCATTTGTCTCCTGAATAAAAGTTCCCACCGATTCAAACCCTGCCTTCTTATAAACTTTAATCGCTCTTTCATTAAATATTGCCACTGATAACGTTATATACTTCGGCTGATACTTCTTTTCACAAAAAGCTAGACCTGCCTTTATAAATGCTAATCCTAAGCGATTTCCAGTCAGTTTTGGTTTCATTCCAAGCCCAATATCCACTGTATGAATATCTACTTTAGTAAAACTAAAAAATCCAATAAGCTGATTATTCTCACTAACAGCAAAAGTCGTTTCTGCGCGTATTGTAGGATCTAAAAACTCCACTAAATCTTCTTTATCCGCTTCCATATCATAAAAAGAGTACTGACCCTCATAATGCCAATTATATGCAATTTCTTCTGCTTGCTCTTGTGTCATCACTTCAAAAGCATAATTCACCCTTACTCCTCCTTATCTAAGGCACATATACGGTAAACTTTCATTCATAAAAAGGAGCTGCATATATGCAGCTCCTTTGCTGTTTACAATTCATAAATCTCTTTATATTTCGCCTCTAAATAATCAGCTAAATAATTTGCATTTAATCCTTCACCTGTTACATCTTTTAAAATTTCTAACGGTTTTTTCGTTTTGCCATATTGGTGAATATTTTTTGTCAACCATTCACGAATTGGCGTCACATTCCCGTCTTCTAGCAATACATCGAAGTTAGGAATTTCTTCTAACATCTTATGTTTAAATTGCGCTGCATACATATAACCAAGTGCATACGATGGGAAATATCCAAACGATCCATCTGACCAATGTACATCTTGCAGCACACCTTGTGCATCCGTTTCTGGGCGGATACCTAAATAACTTTCCATCTTATCATTCCACGCTGCTGGCAAGTCTTTTACTTCTAATGTTCCATCAAATAATTCTTTTTCTAATTCATAACGAACCATAACGTGAAGTGGATATGTAAGTTCATCTGCCTCAATACGTATAAAGGAAGGCTTTGATTCATTAATTGCATCATAGAACTCGTCTACAGATACATTTTCGAATTGCCCATCACTAAATTGTTTTAATAGCCCATAATTTTTCTTCCAGAACGATTTATTACGTCCAATAAAGTTTTCAAAGAATAGTGATTGCGATTCATGAATCCCCATTGATGTACCACTGCAAAGTGGCGTTCCTTCTAATTCTTGTGAGATATTTTGTTCATATACAGCATGACCACATTCGTGAATTGTACCGAATACTGCCATACGGAAATCCTTTTCGTCATAACGAGTCGTGATACGAACATCCCCTCTATTCAATGTAATTTCGAAGGGGTGTATTGTTTCGTCTAGACGCCCGGCCTCGAAGTTATAATTTAATTGTTTTAATAACTCTAAAGTAAAATTCTTTTGCTGTTCTTTTGAAAAATGTTCAAATAAGGCATTTGTTTTTAAGCCTTTATTGGACTCTGAAATTTCTTTTACAAGCGGAACAATACGCTCACGTAGTTGTCCAAACACATGGTCTAATACTTCTACTGTAATACCCGGTTCATACAGATCTAAAAGCGTATTATACTTATACGTTTCATAACCCCAATATGTAATAAATTTCTTCTTATATTCAACAATTTTTTCTAAGTATGGCCTAAACATTTCAAAATCAGATTTTTCACGTGCTTCTCCCCAAACACTTTCTGATTTTGCTTGTAATTTAACAAACTCTTCATACTCGGCCTGTGGAATTTTTTTATTTCGATCATACTCTTTGCGGCACTCTTCTACAATTTTCTTCGTTGTTTCAGAAATTTTATTATCTACAATTAACTGTTCTAATTCTTTTAAATATCTTCCCATCTCATCAGAAGTTGATAATGAAAATACCTCTGATGAAAGCATTCCTATTACTTCAGAGCGTTGATCCACACCTTGTTTTGGTGCTCCAGTGCGTAAATCCCAAAATATTAGGCTTAATGCTTCCCCATAATTATTTATCTTTTTCACGTGTGCTAAAAACTCTTTTTCTACTTCATGTGTAGCGATTGTCATATTTTATTGCCTCCTTTTTCTACCTCACCTATATTTCGACATAAAGATATAAAGTCCTTTTCCATATAAAGTGAAACTTTAATCAGTGGGGGGTTCTTCATCCCCCACTGATTATTAGCTCTCACCAATCGGGCTTTTACAGGCAGATGATCCCTTACCTATCTTCCTCGTTTCTCTCCGAATCTTGAGATGGGGATCTTACTGCCCGTTAATGCGGGATAAAAAGAAAAAGCTTAGCAAACGCTAAGCTTTTACAATCCCTTACCTTCTACTGGAAGTACTTTCTTTACAGCCTCAATAACCTTTTCATTTTCATTCTCTGATAAGAATAACGAAATAGCACCTTTATCTTCACTCGTACGAATTAAACGTCCAATTCCTTGACGAAGACGTAAAATCATATATGGTACATCTACATCCCAAAACGGGTCATTTACGTGCTTACGTTTCGCTTCAAACACAGGATCATTTGGAGGGAATGGAAGTGACCAAATGATTACATGTGATAATGAAGAACCTGGTATATCCAAACCTTCCCATAAATGAACAGCACAAAGTACAGTCTCTTCTTCATTTTGGAAACGTGAAACAAGCTGGCTAATCTCTTGATCTCCTTCATATAAAAACGGAACGGACATCTGCTCTTTATTCACGTATTCTTTAAATGCTGCAAGCTCTTGTGTAGTACGGAATAATACAAGCGTACGCCCATTTGTTTTTTGAATGTTCTCAAGCGTATACTGGCATTTTCGTTCCCATTCATTTTCCTGGTTATACGATGGTAAATACACTTTCATTTGCTCTTCATAATCAAATGGAGAAGCTACTGAGAATGATAAATAATCTTTTACACCTAAACTATTTGCTGTAAAGGCAAATGAATCATTTTCAGATAGTGTAGCAGAAGAGAAAATATACGGGATTTTTTTCGAGAATACTTTCTCCTGTAGTACTTCTTCTACTGCACGCGGCATAATCACTAACGTGAATGCACCATCTCCTTCTTCTCCCCATGTAATTACATTTTTTTCATGCATGAAAAGACGAAGTGAATGCTCTAGTACATCTAAATGCTCGTCAACGATATTTAAATCGTATGTGTTTACTGTATACATTTCACTTTCAAATACTAATGCATCACCAACTTCTGCAATTTTCGCATACAGTCGTTTCGCCTCAGCAGTTACTTTTTCTGTCACAGTTATTTCTAGACGATCTGAACCAGCAATTTCTTTTTTATTCTCTTGCAAGACATCAAAGAATCGCTCTGTTTGCCAAATTGTTTCTTCAACTAAATGAGCAAACTCTTCACGAATATCATTTTGTAATAATCTTGTTAATAATTGTTCCATCATCGTTTGCTTTAAACGATACGTTAGTGCTTTTTGCGCTGCATACTCAACAAGATGCCCTTCATCAAAGACAACACAACTGCTTTCTGGTAAAAGTGGCATTTGTCCTTCACGCTTACGAGCATCATATGTCCAAATATGATCCATATAAAAGTCTTGAGAGCAAATAATTAAATCTGCTGCTTTACGGTAATGTTCACGAGAAAGTGTTTGACCACAACGATGACGAGAATCACATGTGAAACAGTCTTGGAAATAATCCCAAGATACCTTTGACCATTCCTCATCATTTAACAATGGAAACTCTTTTCGATCACCATAATGCGTAAAGTTTTGCATCGTTCCATGATCAAATACAAACTGAGGCAATTCATAATATACATCTTCAATGACTTCTGGAGCTCGTCCACTCATCACATCTTCTAGTTTACGTAAACATAAATAATTATCCATCGATTTTGCTAGACGTACATCAACAGATAATCCTAATGCTTCCGATAATTTCGCAATGTCCCCTTCTTCTTTCACAAGCTGTTCGATTAATGTTTCATCTGCACAAGCAATAATAGCTGGTTTCCCTGTATAACGTGCATAGCAAATTGCATATAAAAGATACACGATCGTTTTACCCGTTCCTACGCCTGCCTCTGCGAACATTACTTTCTTCTCTTGAAACGCGCGTTCTAATTGGAATGCCATAAAAATTTGCTCATCACGTTCTTCAAAGCCTTTTTCCGGGAGGATATCGTAAAATACATCTCCAATCCACTCATTCAACTTATCATAAAAATTATCTTGTTTCCCTACTTCAAATGGTAATCTCTTCTCAGTAAACATCCTCAGCCTCCAACCAAAAAGTTTTTCTATAAAAAGATATAGCAACTGCTATTTCTAAATAGCAGTTGCTTTCCCCTGTTGTAATACATAGAAATGCGTGAAAAAAGTTTTCCTTTATGCAAAGGAAAACTTTTTTTACTCTATTAATGACTTTAAATAACGCTTATCAATTAACGTTTCATACGATAATGCAGATAAATACTCTTCTTGTGCCTTTTGAATTTCATCTGCTGCTGCACCTTGAAGATCGATTTCTCTTCCTAGCTCATCATACGTACGATGAATGGCCTTTTGAATCATTGACAATTGAAAACCATCCATATTGATTCCTCCTTTTGCACATTACATAATAGCCAGTATATGCGCAGGAAAGAGGTTTTATACTATGAATTGCGAGGTGGACGCTTCCCAAAGTACTGATAATAATCCGTACGAATAAAGCCGTTAAATAGTTTACGCTTTTTCGATGCTTCTTTTCCGTAACATTTTTCAAATGCTTCATAGCTTGTTAATAAATAAAGAGACCATGTATCTAATGGACGGAATACTTCGCCCATTTCTTTATATAATTTTTCAACAAGCGCTTTTTCACTTAAACGTTCTCCGTATGGAGGATTCGTTACAACATAACCATATTCCTCTTTTGTTGTGAAATCTTTTACTTGCATTTGTTTAAATGAAATTAAATCCCCTAGTCCAACTTCATCCGCATTATCTTGCGCAACTCTTATCATGCGGTGATCAATATCTGATCCGATAATTTGTAGTGGCTGATCATAATTTGCTAAATCTTCTACTTCCTGACGAGCTTCACGCCAATTTTCTTTACCAATCCAGCCCCATTCATCAGATGCAAACTCACGGTTAAAACCAGGAGCAATATTCTGCCCAATTAGTGCCGCTTCAATTGGAATTGTTCCCGAACCACAAAACGGATCAACAAACGGACGATCTGGCTTCCAATTTGTAAGTTTAATTAACGATGCAGCTAGTGTTTCTTTCAAAGGTGCTTCCCCTTGATCCACACGGTATCCACGTTTATGAAGCCCAACGCCACTCGCATCAATTGTTAATGTTGCAATATCCTTTAACATTGCAATCTCAATGCGGAATAAAGGACCGTTTTCTTCAAACCAAGTTGTACGCTTATACGTTGATTTTAATTTTTCAACAACAGCCTTTTTTACAATACGTTGACAATCTGGCACACTAAATAATGTTGATTTTATTGATTTTCCGATAACAGGAAACTCACCATTTTCAGGAATATAGTCTCCCCAATTTAGCGCCTTTGTCTTTTCAAATAACTCATCAAATGTCGTTGCCTTAAATTCACCAACTTTAATTTTTACACGATCCGCAGTACGTAACCATAAATTCGTACGACAAATTGCCTTTGCATCCGCTTCAAACGTTACTTTTCCGTTTTCTACTTGGCACTCATAACCAAGATCGCGAACTTCTCTTGCAACTAAAGCTTCGATTCCCATTGCTGCTGTTGCAATTAAAGTAACTTTTCCCATTTGCATTCACCTCTTATGTATAATCAAACAATAATTAATAGTTTTTCTATCTATTAATTATGAAATATTACGAAGAATTCTCTTATTAATCATTTTAACTCACAAGTTATCACTTCATACAAATAAAAAGCCCTCCTCTTACAAAGGAGAGCTGAGTCATTACATAATTGGTTCATAACGTTCTGTAAGCCATGTTCTGTTCCTTTGTACTGCAAACGGCCCACGCCTCGTACTCCGGTGGCAATCATCTATCTACAGGGCAAAATGCCCGTCCTTTTCCATCGTTCATTTCCTTGGAAAAGATTCCCCTACCATTATTTGGGTTTCTCGCTCGTGGGGTTTACCTCGTTCCACTCCTATCATTTCTTCAAGGACTTCGTCACTGTGGCACTTTAAAGGTAGTCAAACCATATCCAGAAGGACTTAGGTTTTTTCCCTGCCGTTAATCCAGCTTTACAGCCAGAATACCCTAGCTTATGAATTGGCTAGGCACGAACACTACAACCATCTCAGGTTGTGCGAGCATGGACTTTCCTCTACAACGTTGGCGTTGCAGCGATTACCCAAACGTTATGACAAACATTAGTATAGTGGAAACAAAAAGATTTTGCAATGCTTTTTTATATGTAAAATGCTTCAATCTTTTTCTATCCTTAGATTACTCGTATAACTTACTTCCAAATACAGCTTTTTCTAGATTAGATAAACGTTTTAAAATATCCGTATTCGTATTGTTGTATACAGGTTGTGCAACTGGTGTTGGAGCTGGTTGCTGCGGAACTTGTGCTTTCACTAATTTCTGTTCTTCTAATTCACGTTTCAAACGAGCATTTTGTTGTTGTAATTGCTCAAGTTCCTTATGAAATGCTTCATAATCCTTAATAATCATATCAAGGAACTTATCTACTTCCTCTTGTTGATAACCTCTCATACCTGTCTTAAATTCTTTTTCCAAAATGTCTTTCGCTGTTAATTTAATTTTGTCCGAAATCATTTTCTTCACCTCAAATTTTTACCAAAACTTTCATTAACTAAATTTTTTCAGAAACAATGCCTTTTGTCAATCATATATACGTGATCTATATTACATATTACTCTGCATTATTCCACTGTTCCTCTTCTATTATATCTTGTAAATCAGAAAAAAGAATGAAATAACTGTGATAATTTTCTATTTCCCCTTTTTTCTTTGCTACTTCTACCATATATTTAGGACTCCCTGGTTTTTCTTCATCATATACTGCCAAAAGCGCATCACTTTTTTCAATAAAAAATTGATTTTTTAATCGAAACTGCTCCGGACTTTCATATTTTCTTTTTGTAATACTATCAACATGGTCTGCTTGGTCTAGAATAAATTCATATAGTTCTTGATTTCCTTCTTTCCAATTTTCCTCTTGTTCTAAAAACGGTGTGAACACAGCAAGCTTTAAATTAGGATATTCTAGCTGCAAGTCAAAGACAACTTCAGCTGCCCATAACTCTACTCCTAACTGCCCACTTATTATGACCCATTCTAATCCTTCCTCTATAAAAGCGAGTAATTTACGGCGCACTGCTTTTTTTATACATACAACACCTGGATGATCATTTTTAAAAATTCCAAGTTCAAATGGTTTATATCCTGTTACTGCAACAACTTTCATATCAACACTCCAATAAAAAGAAAAGAACTAGCATTTTGCTAGTTCTAACATAACATTTACTTTTTAAACATTCCACCGACATTTGGTCCGGCATTTGGTCCTGGTCCGAATGGAGATACATTTGGTCCGGCATTTGGTCCTGGTCCGAATGGGGATACTTGTGGTCCTGCATTTGGTCCTGGTCCGAACGGAGATACTTGATGCCCGTGACCACATGGCCCGCAACCTCCTCCGAACCCGCCAGGTCCACCGAATCCGCCAACTCCGCCAGGTCCACCGAATCCACCAACTCCGCCAGGTCCACCGAATCCACCAACTCCGCCAGGTCCGCCGAATCCACCAACTCCGCCAGGTCCACCGAATCCGCCAACTCCGCCAGGTCCACCGAATCCACCAACTCCGCCGAATCCTGGAGCAACGGGGTCTACAACATTCACATTTGAATTTGTTTGCGGGAAGAAATGTTGATTTTTAACTTGTTGATGATGAACGTGTGTTGTATGAGTTGGATGAATATGCGGTACCACCGTTGTAGAAAAAGTGTGTGTTACACACTGCTTTGTTGGATGAACGACAGGAGGCGTTGTACAAATAGGTCCTGTAGGCTTATGCCTTCCAAAACAAGGATGACAATGATGCATAGTTTTTCTCTCCTCTCTCATAAAAAAAATCTGACTACACTTTACAATATGAAAAAGGAATAAAAGCCGCTTGTTATATATACCCATTTATTTAATGGAAATTTGTCTATACAATAGCTGTTCACATACGATAACTTGGACACACAACTATCATCCTTTAGCAAAAAAGCCTCCCACTTGTTTTACAATCCCAGTTACCTGATTCATTGCATTCATCATTTGGCCAGCTGTATTCATCATTTTATTCACATCATAGTTGCCATCTGCCGTCTTAAATTGAGATACGAAACTAGAAAATTGACTTGGCTGTTGTTGTTGTTTTTGTTTGTTCATCGTTGGATATGGTTGAAAAGGCTGCTTGGGTGGGTAAAACATTGACGGCTGATTCATAAGGGGTTGTGGTTGCTGCGGTACATAAGATTGTTGATTCATATAAGACTGTGGTTGCTGATTCATAAAGGATACTTCAAATGGCTGATAATAATTCATTTGATCTCCGTAATAAGGAGCGAATGGATACATATTATAACGTAAATATGTATCCTCATTATATTGATAAGCATTTGGTTGTGTGTATCCATTTGGCTGTGTATATCCATTTGACTGTGTATATCCATTTGGCTGTGTATATCCATTTGACTGTGTATATCCATTTGGCTGTGTATATCCATTTGACTGTGTATATCCATTTGGCTGTGTATATCCATTTGGCTGTGTATATCCATTTGGTTGTTGAAACATGTATTCTCCCTCCTCTAACTAAGTTTCTACATATAGAATATGTACCTATAAAATAAAATGTGTAACCTTATAAATGTCTGTTTTTGTCGGAAGTTTAAATTTTTAAAAAAATAAGAAAGTAAGCCTTTTCATGTTACCATAGTAGAGAAGAAGATTCTCATGGGGGAGGAATCAACATGATATTAGGGGATTTAAAACAAGCTTTCGCTCAAAAAAAGGGGTACTCTACAAAGGATATGAATGAATTGCTTGATTTTGCTAGACATCACTATTTAGAAGGGAAAATCTGCATCTCAGAATATCGAGTATTAATACGTGAACTAGAAATAAATGGGGCGAAACCCACACATACAACTGTAGAATCATAAAAACAAGAGGGTTTCCCCTCTTGTCACTTACATTGTTCTACTATATTTTGCAACGTATATAAAATCGCCTGATGTGTTTCATAAAACCGCTTACCTTTTCCCTTATTTACAAAACATTGCAGTGCATTATTTTGTAAATTTTCATATACTTGGTCAATTTGTTGTACATGTATATACTTAGGTTTCTCATGTTTTATCCATTGATAAGCTAATTCTTTCCACACATCTAACTCCTGATCAACCATATCAACAAAAGGTTTCATATCTTGATAAAAATCAAATTCTTTTTCTTCTCTTTTTTTTATAATTGTTTCATCATTGTACTGTATTAATTTTATTGAAGACTGCATTAATGTTCCATAACCCAATTTATTTCCACCCTCTTATGCGCTCACAATGACGTTTTGAAACGTTTGGAGCCAACTTCCTTTTTCTTCATGATGCAATAATTTATCCTCCATGTGTTGAATGTGCATTTCTGTTACTTCTCCTCTATTACATATATCTTCACGTTTGTCTTTTAAAGAATGATTAACTCTAAGTGAAACATTCATTTCCAGCAAATCAAGAGCACTTAACATTTGATCCATTTTTTTCATTACGTTTTCCTTCTGAACCATCGCCATTTATAAAACGCCTCCTTCTTTGCTTTTCCTTTGTCATGTTATTTCGACGATTCACTTATCACTCCTGCACGACTGACAAAACTAGTTGATATTCGGCAAAGAAATCGGTTTGTATGAGTTTTATAGAAATGGTAACAATACAAAAGGGAGGTGTTTACCATGGCTAAAAATAAAAATGAGAAGAAGAAAAAACAAAACAAACAACAAACTAAACCTGAAACCGGGAATCCGAAGCTAGATGGCCCGAACTTTCCTGCTACATAAAGTGAAACTTTAATCAGTTGAGGACTTCATCCTCAGCTGATTATTAGACCTCACCAATCAAACTTTTATGGGCAGTTTATCTTCCACCTAGCTCCCTTAATTTTTCATGTAATCAATTAGTCCCGCCTCCCTATAAAAGAGCGGGACTTTTCTTATTATATCATGAAGTCATTACTCCTTTGAAAAAAGCGATTCAATGTAGACAAAATATGTACTTGATGTTGTTTTTGTAGAAACCATTCCGTAATCTCAACTTCTTCCTTTGGTTCCTGAAACAAAAACAACGCCTCAATATCCATTTTTTGATGAAACCAATCTTTCTCCAAGCTATTTTGATGTAGCACAATTGAAAAAGCCTCTCTTAACCGCGGTGTATCTTTCTCTTTTGGAATTGTAAAATACTGCTCGTAATCCACTCTTGATCCTGTAGGGAATGTTCGCAAAGAAAAATCATAAAATAACGCTTCATAGTCAGGATGAAATAATAACCATGCTAAATTTTTCCCGAGTTCTATACGTTTTTGTAGCTTTTCAAATTGATAAACCGAAAAACCATATAGGTTACCTTTTGTTGTCGGGAAAATTACAGCATTAAAGTGAAAGAATTCTTGAAATTTAAACAGTAAGGTTTGAAATACATGTTTTTGAAAATATGGGTGTTCAATAATCGGTTTTTGAATCTTATTTTGTTCATTAATAATAAGTGCTGTAATAAGACGTGTGCGATCTCTTTTATTCCAAAAATCTTTCCATTCCTTCTCCATAAAAATAGATACGTTAAAAAACTGTAATAAATGAAAAAGAGGTCTAGCCGTTTTTTTACTGTATTCGTATAACAATAATTGTGGATATGCATCTGAAAAAATAAGCCAATTTGCACTTTCATACGTAAGAAAGAGTTGCTGTCTTATTCTTTCAGATAAAACATTTTGATAATATTTCCCTGCTAAATCTGTCATATTCCACCCAGAATTTCTCGAAACCATACTCGCCAAAAATGACCACCTGATTTCTTTATTTCTCAAGTAATATTCTTGATACGTATATGTACGTGAAATATTATCTATGTTCGCTAGAGCTGTTTGTTGTTTAATATGCGCTATTAAGCGCTTCTCTTCTTTTGTACATCCCCCCCCTCTGCGCTCTCTATTTATTTTCTCATACTCATTCTGCATAAGCATACTTGAATCACCACATCTCTCTTGAAAAAAATCGCATCTTTTTTGCTTTTTTTGATATAATCACCTTTGTAAGTAATTCTAGGTAAGTTGGAGTGGACAAACTATGACCATTCGTTATCCAAACGGAAAAAGGTATAATCAAGCATTACAACCTCAAAAAACACAATTTAAAAAACATACTTATGGTAATAGAGGTATGTCTCTTGAAGAGGAGCTAAATGAAACAAATCAATATTATTTAACCCATAATATCGCATGCGTACATAAAAAACCCACCCCTCTTCAAATTGTAAAAGTGGATTACCCTGCTCGAAGTGCTGCAGTTGTGAGAGAAGCTTATTTTAAGCAGCCTTCTACAACAGACTACAACGGTGTATACAAAGGAAAATACATTGACTTCGAAGCGAAAGAAACAAAAAATAAAACAAGTTTTCCGCTGCAAAATTTCCATCTTCATCAAATTAAGCATATGGAACAAGTAATAGCTCATAATGGAATTGCATTTGTTATTATTAAATTTACGCTTTATGATGAATTTTATTTACTCGATGCAAAACATGTCATTTCATTTTGGAATCGTCAAGATGCTGGTGGACGCAAATCGATTAAAAAACAAGAAATCGAAGAGCACGGATACTTGTTATCATGCGGTTATCACCCCCGAATTGATTATATTCGTGTACTAGACATGGCTTATTTTTCGTGATAGAGTCAACAATAAGGCTCTTTTTTCGACTTTTGGGGAGAAAATGAAAGGTAGGAGAAAGTATAATGTCAGAAAATTATCGTTCTCGTACAGAACGAAAACATGCACAACATCAACAACAAGAAAAAAAACAAACGGAGAAACCAAAGAAAAAAGGCTCCTTTTTTAAGAAATTTTTAATTGGTTGTCTCCTTCTTGGCATTGTTGGTCTTATAGCTGGAGTTTCCGCTTTTTTTGTAATGGTAAAAGATGCTCCAAAGCTAGATAAAGCAAAACTTGTCAATCCACTATCAACTAAATTTTATGATAAAGACAAGAACTTCTTTTATGAATATGGTGCCGAAAAGCGAACAAATATCACTTACGATCAAGTTCCAAAAGTGGTTGAAAGTGCATTCCTAGCGACAGAAGATGCTCGATTCTATCAACATAATGGAATCGACTTTAAACGTACTGGAAAAGCAATTCTTGAAAATGTCACTGGTGGTTTTGGTTCTCAAGGTGGTAGTACAATTACCCAACAGGTCATTAAAAACTATTTTCTAACAATGGAAAAAACATCAAAACGTAAAGTACAGGAATGGTATTTAGCTTATAAATTAGAGCAACAATATTCCAAGCATGAAATTTTAGAAATGTACTTGAACAAAATCAACCTCGGTAATCGTTCTTATGGGGTCGCAACAGCAGCACAAAACTATTACGGGAAAGACTTAAAAGATTTAAAATTACACGAAGCAGCGATGCTTGCTGGATTACCTCAAGGTCCAAACATTTATGACCCAACAAAAAAAGAAAATATTGACCGAGCAACAAACCGTCGTAACATTGTATTAACGTTAATGAATCGACATGGCTTTATTTCAAAACAAGAAATGGATGAAGCGATAAAAATCCCTGTAACTGAAGGACTTCTTCCATCTAAAGAAGTCACTGAAATGCCTTATCCAGCCTACTTAGATGCAGTTGTAAAAGAAATTGAAAAAGAAATGCCGGATGTAAATATCGGATCTGATGGTTTACAAATTTATACTAATCTTGATCCAAAAGCACAGGACTATGCAGAACAATTACTAGATGGAGATATTATTGATTATCCAAACGATCGCTTCCAAGGCGCTTTCGTATTCATGGATACCCATTCTGGCGAGGTTCGTGCAATTGGTGCTGGGCGTAAAGAAAGCAAAACAACATTTAAAGGGCATAATATGGTTGTTGATATGCAACGACAAGTAGGTTCGACTATGAAACCAATCTTTGACTACGGCCCTGCTATTGAATATATGCAATGGTCAACCTATCATCAATTAAATGACTCAGAATATACGTATTCTAATGGTAAAAAAATTCGAAATGCAACAAACAGCTATAAAGGTGATGTTTCTTTACGTGAAGCATTGAAAAAATCACTTAACATTCCTGCTTTAAAAACAGCACAAGCAGTCGGTTTAGATAAATCACAAGAATTTGCTGAAGGACTTGGAATGACATTCCGTGAAGGAAAAGCAGTAGAATCTAACGCGATTGGTAGTAATGATGCTACTCCTTTACAAGTTGCTGGTGCATATGCTGCTTTTGGAAATAATGGCGTTTATAACAAACCACATTTTGTGACAAAAGTTGTTTTTCCTGATGGTAAAGAGAAAATCTTTAAACCAAAAGAAAAACGAGTAATGAAAGACTACACAGCATATATGATTACTGACGTTCTTCGTGATGTTGTAAAACCAGGTGCTGGTGGTACAGGTCCAACTGCTTATGTATCAGGAATAGATGTTGCTGGTAAAACAGGAACGCAGAACTATGATGCAAGTGTATTAAAAAAATATAATATTCCAGAAAGCGCCAATAGGGACAGTTGGTTTGCTGGTTATTCACCACAATATACAATGTCAGTATGGACAGGATATGAAAAAGACTCTGAAGAAAATTACATTGCAGATAAATCATCATCAGTTCGAATTGCACAACATATTTTCAAAGAAATGATGAGTAAATTTGCTACAGATAAATCTCGTTTTGAGCAACCTTCTTCTGTAGAACGTTTAAATGAAGAACTCTATGTGAAGGGTGCGAAAAAGGATGCTGTTAAACAAATCAAAGTTGATCCACCAACTGGTGTAACACCTTCTTATGATGCAGCGTCTAACACTATTACGCTAAGCTGGTCTGGCCCTTCAGATGCTACGTCTTATTCTGCAAGCTATAAAGCTAACGACGGCTCTAGCGGCGGCCTATCCGTAAGCGGTACAAGCGCTTCACTAAGTGGCGTAAAACCAGGTGTAACTTACAGCTTCTCAGTAGTAGCAAAAAAAGGAACCGGCACAAGCGATGCAGCTGGGGTATCTTTCACTGTTCCTGGTGAGAGCGAAGAAGCTAAGAAGAAAGCTGAGGAAGAAGCTAAGAAGGCTGAAGAAGCTAAGAAGGCTGAAGAAGCTAAGAAGGCTGAAGAAGCTAAGAAGGCTGAAGAAGCTAAGAAGGCTGAAGAAGCTAAGAAGGCTGAAGAAGCTAAGAAGGCTGAAGAAGCTAAGAAAGCTGAAGAAGCTAAGAAGGCTGAAGAAGCTAAGAAAGCTGAAGAGGCTAAGAAAGCTGAAGAAGCTAAGAAAGCTGAAGAAGCTAAGAAGGCTGAAGAAGCTAACAAACCAGATAAACCAGATAAACCAGATAAACCGGATAAACCAGACAAACCGGACGAACCAACAAATGATGGCGGAGAGGTTAATCCAATACCAGAGGGCAATCCAACACACTAATAAAAAAAGAAGTCACCTTTCTCTAAAGAGATGGTGACTTCTTTTTTTGGATTATTTTTTTTGCATACAGCTTTTCTATTTCTACATACAACTGTTCCAATTGAATATAGGAATGATAATGATTGGGTTGCTCTGTAATAAATGAGTAACGTTCTATAAAGTTAATTGGTTTGATCTGTAGCTCATCAACCTTATCCTTCATATTCTTTAACCCTGGCACAGGTTGTCCATTTAACCAATATAAAATCGATAATAAATGAGCTGCAAAGCGAATCATTGGTTCTCTTGCTTCTTTTCGCTTTCGATTCCGAAAAAGTATAGAAATATCCTCTTTCTTCACTTTCCATACATTCAAGACTGCTGGAATCGTTTTTTCGATTTTGCTCCATGGTTCATAACGCTTTTCTATATCAAATAAAAAATAAATACTTTCTAGCAATTTTTCAAAAGATAGATCTGTATCATATGTCACTTTACTTATATTACGTCCAAAAAAAGGAGAGCATTGAAACTCATCCGGTATTTGTACAACTTGTTCCATTTTTTACTTCCCCTTCATTCTCTTCTTCCCTTCACGGCACACTTCTAGTAACCGACATTCTTCACATTGCGGCCGCTGCGCTTTACAATGATAACGTCCGAAGAAAATCATACGGTGATGTGTAACTCCCCACTCCTCTTCCGGTACTTTCCTCATTAACGTTTTTTCTACTTCTAGGACTGAATCTTTCCAACGGCAAATAGCCAAGCGCTTACTTACTCGTTCTACATGTGTATCCACAGCGATAGCTGGGATACCAAATGCTACAGAAACAACTACATTTGCAGTTTTTCTACCGACTCCTGGTAGTTTTGTTAGTTCATCACGATCTTGTGGTACTTCCCCATTATAATCCTCAAGTAACATCCGGCATAATTTTTGAATATTTTTCGCTTTGTTTCGGTATAACCCAATTGAACGAATATCTTGTTGTAATTCTTCTAAAGACACATTTAAATAATCTTCGGGTGTCTTATATTTTTGAAATAAACTTTTCGTTACTTTATTTACAAGGACATCTGTACATTGTGCAGATAACGCAACTGCAATTACAAGTTCAAATGGATTATCATGATTTAATTCACAATGTGCTTCTGGATACATGTCTGCCATTGTATCTAGGCAATAACGAATTTGTGTCTTGTTTAACATACTTTTCCTCCTATATTACTGCTCAAGCCAATTATAAAAGGGCACTTTCCCTGTATATTTTGTCTCTTGTTTTGTTACTTGCTGCGGGCGTTGTTGATTTGCTCTAAATTTACGTCCTTGATCTTGCGCTTGATCAACCGTCTTAATTCCATTCTTTTTCCACTCAAAGAGAATCCGATCAATATATCGAAAATTAAGTTTTCCACTCATTACTGATTCTCGAAGAGCTGCTTGAATTAAATTTGGATGATGTTGATCCTGATCTTGCCACATCGCTAATGTCTCACATTCAAAAGGCGATAATGGTCTACCAAATTCCCGTTCAAAGATTGTATATAAGTTTACTTGAAGTTGTTTTTGTTCTTCTTTTTCTTCCTCTATTGTTTCATTCATTAAAAAATACAAGATTTTTTCCCAAAGTGGCTGTAATGAATAACTTTCACACATCATCGCTTCAGATTTTTGACTACCTTCTAATGCTAAAAAACCTTTTTGAATTAACACTTGAATGATTTCCATACATTTCATTTCCGTTATTGTCATTCGTTCTGCAATCTCTGAAGGGGTTGGAAAAGAATTACCCGACTCTAAGAAGGTATGCACATGGAGTACAACCATAAATTCCATCTCATTTAAACCTAATTTTTTATAATGCATCATAAGCAATTTTGGAATCGCGATGCTGCCTTGTTCAAACCATTGTAACATCATTTTTTTCTTCATGACCATACACCTCGCTTTCTAGTATAACACACCTACTGTGATTTCCTTTTACCACAATTCGTCAAAAAACCTCCCTATAGATAGGGAGGTCATCTTCATTTATTCAAAGTAATCTATACAGGAAAAAATTTAAGCCTGTACTTTACTTTTCATAAACGTATTAATTCGTTCTAACGCTTTCTCTAACTGTTCAAGAGATGTTGCATAGGATAAGCGAACATTGTTTGGTGCGCCGAATCCCGTTCCTGGAACAAGAGCTACTTTCTCTTCTTCTAGCAACGCTTTTGCCCACTCATCAACTGTTTCATATCCAGCTAATGCTACAGCCTCTTTTACGTTCGGGAATAAATAAAATGCACCTTGTGGTTTAATACAAGTGAAACCAGGAATTTGAATTAATTTATCATAAATAATGTTTAATCGTTCTTCAAATGCTTGACGCATCATTTCTACAGGCTCTTGCGATCCAGCATACGCAGCAATTGCGCCATATTGAGCAATCGAAGTAGGGTTTGACGTACTATGACTTGCTAAATTCGTCATCGCTTTAATAAGCTGCTTATTTCCTGCTGCATAGCCGATACGCCATCCTGTCATAGAATGCGATTTAGACACACCATTAATAATAAGTGTTTGTTCTTTTAATGCATTAGAAAGCTGGGCAATTGAAGTATATTCCACGCCACCATAAACCAATTTCTCATAAATTTCATCAGAAACAATTAAAATGTCGTGCTCTAAACATACTTCTCCAAGCTGCTGTAATTCTTCTTTGCTGTAAATCATTCCTGTTGGATTGCTCGGTGAATTAATAATAACAGCTTTTGTTTTCTCTGTAATTGCTCCGCGTAGCTGCTCTGGCTTAATTTTGTACTGATTGTCTTCTAGCCCTTCTACATAAACCGGCTTACCACCAGCAAGTTTTACTTGTTCAGGATAACTTACCCAATAAGGAGTTGGGATGATAACTTCATCTCCTTCGTCAAGTAGCACTTGGAACAATGTATAAAGTGCATGCTTCGCACCATTACATACAATAATTTCAGCCCCATCATACGCTAATCCTTGATCACGAGTAAATTTCTGCGCAATTTCTTTTTTTAATGTTGCTAATCCACCAGTCGGTGTATATTTCGTATGTCCTTCTAACATTGCTTTATGTGCGGCATCCATAATATGCTCTGGTGTATTAAAGTCAGGTTCCCCTGCTCCTAATCCAATCACATCATGTCCTTCAGCTTTCAATGCTTGTGCCTTTGCTGTAATTTCTAAAGTTGAGGACGGTGTTAAGGCAGCTACTCGCTTTGCTAATTTCATTTGTGGTTCCCCCTACATCTATTTTTCAATGCTATATCGCTTCAAAAACTTACCATCTTGAAATGCAAGATAGTAGTAAGTATAACGATTTTCATCATCAATATATGTAACTTCCCATAATGGTACATTGTTTTCAGCGCCTAATTTTACTTTCAGGAATTGTTTTGGTTTTTGCTCTTTAGCAACAGTTTGCAAAGCATCTTTTTCAGAAATACCTTCGCTCTGTTTCTTTACTAAAACATCTCCTTTTTTTTCAGGTACCCAAACAATGATTTTTTCCCCTTTTTCATCTACACCCTGTACGACTGCATATGAAGATTTTCCGTTATAATATTCAACGTTTTTTACCTTTGTAAGCTTTGCTTTTTCTTTTGCAATTTCTACAACTTTTGACTCTTTCGGAATTTTCTTTTCCATTGTCGCATTATAAACATGCACCCCATACAATCCAATGGCAACGATAACGATAATGATGGCAAAGATCCACTTTTTCATTGTATCACTACGTTCTATATATCGTAAATACTGCTGTTTCTTTTTCGTTTTCGTCTAATGCCAACCCGAACATGAGGTCCTGTTCTTTTAAAGTGCGATTCAAACTATCAACAATTTTATATAAATCAGACGAATATTTAATACGCGTCGTTGATAGCACTTCGATTTTCTTCTCCATGAAAACTCCTCCGTTACACAAAAATTTCTAATTATAGAAGAACGCAATGCGGTTACAATAAGAGTACATTCTTTACAACCCCTGCTTCATCACCCATCTATTATAGCAGGACATGTTCAGCAAAAAAAGGTTTCAAACCCAAAACTGAAACATTTGTATACAAGAAGTAAGAAAAAAACAAATTTCCTCCTACCCACATTTCATGCCTGAAGTATGTCCTACTTCAGGCATATTTTTTCTTACTCACTTTTCCCTGGTACTAACAGGCCGTAATTTCACCTACCTCAAATCTATCTGAAAAGTAATAAACGCGAGGAATGAAGAAATCCCTAGTGATTAAAGTTTCACTTTATTCTTCTAAGTGATTCAATAGTTCTGCCAACGTTCCTTCATAAAGAGGGACATTGGGAATAGATTGCATAAATCTTTTTCCATAAAAAGAATTGGTTAAACGACGATCTAACACAAATACTGTTCCAGTATCCGTCATTGTACGAATTAATCGACCAAAACCTTGCTTAAAACGAAGAATTGCTTGCGGAAGTGCTAGCTTCGTAAATACATCTTCTCCGTTCTTTTTCAACCATTCACTTTTGGCTTCCATCATCGGTTGATGAGGCGGTGTAAATGGTAACCGAACAATAACTAGACAGCTTAGTGCCTCGCCAGGAATATCAATCCCTTCCCAGAAACTACTTGTTCCTAACAAAATCGCTTTATCAAACTCTTGAAATTTCCGAACTAAACGACTTCGACTACGATTATGAACACTTTGTGTTAGTAATACAAAACCTTCTAATTCATCCGCTTGTTTTAAGTTTGTATACGTTTCCTTTAACATCTCATAGGATGTAAATAAAACGAGCATTCGCCCATTTGTTGCTTTCGCAATCCTCTTAATATGATGTGATATTTCTCTTATATACACATCCTCACTTACTTGCTTAATAAGAGGAACATCTGTCGGAACCATTAGCTTTACTTGTTCCTCATAATGAAACGGCGATGGAACTGTTAATGTGTCTGGTGCAAAGTCATGTAATCCAAGTTGTTCCTGCATATAATCAAATGTATGATTGACAGTTAGCGTCGCCGAAGTAAAAATAACGCTTCGCTTTTTTGCTAAAAACTCATCCGCAAATCTTTCTCCTATATGGACAGGTTGTGCATATAGCACAGTGGAGTGGATTGTACCTTTCGTTTCTGTTTCCATCCATGTCACATATGCTGTTTTTTCTAATATAAATAACTGCAATGAGTCGACCATTTTGCGTAATAATTCAATTAGATGCAAAAATTCACCTGTAACAACATGCATCTCCCATTCGATTTTACTTTGTAATAAGTCACCCTGTTGCTCTAACGCAGTAAGTATTTTTCTCAATTCGTATACAAAGCGATTTGTTAACTCGGCTATACTTCTCCATAGCTTCCCATTCTCTTGGTCCGCCTTATATCGATAGATAAGTGGCATATTATTTGCCCCTTGTTCTTGCTTTGTTTGTTGGAATATAAATGTACGTAACATTTGAAATAATTCATCGGCATCAAATTTAATTTCCTTCAGCCTATGACTCACCATTCGAAAGGTTGAGCGTGACGAATGATGAGACTTTTTCATCATTTCATACACCTTTGATAGCACATCATCCGTTTCTAACGTACCAAATCGCGATAAAATCAATTGGAAGTACATACATGAAAATTGCTCTCCAAGTGTCCTAGTTGCTGTTTCTTCGATATGATGAGCCTCGTCAAAAATAACATATTCACAAGATGCCAAAAGTGGATCTTCACTAATAAAATCTTGAAATAGTAACGCATGATTTGTAATAACAATATCTGCAAATAACGCTTTATTTTTTGCTCGTTGATAAAAGCAGCGACTAAACCAGTTACTTTGCATAGCACCTGGGCTATACGTATCACTACAAATACGATCCCACAGTAACTTACCGCCTTCTGGAATATTCAGCTCGTCACGATCACCAGTCTCCGTTTGCAGTAACCATATTAAAATTTTTGCTTTCGTAAGCGCAGCATCATAATTCTTCTCCTCTTCTTGCAATGCATATTCAAATTTATGTAGGCAAAGGTAGTGTTTTCTTCCTTTTAAGAGGGAAACTTCGAATGGAAATGGCAATATACTTTGCAATAAAGGAATTTCGTTTTCAATCATTTGTTGTTGCAGCTGTACGGTTTGCGTACTAATCACAACCGTCTCTTCTTTTTTCTTTGCAAAATAAATACTTGGAAGCAAATAAGCCAGCGTCTTTCCTGTACCTGTTCCTGCTTCAATTAATGAAAAACGCGAATCTCTTAACGCTGTATATATTTCCTTCATCATTTGCTGCTGACTTTCTCTTTTTTCAAAAGTTGGCATCTTCAGCTCAAGTTGCTCCATTGATTTATGTAAAAAAGCATCAAATTTAGATGTACTATCATCACCAATTGCTAATGAATAATTTCGCTTTCGAAGCGCAATATTTCGATATACTTCATATTCCTTTTCCTCTGCTGTACCAAGTATCACTTTATTTAAAATATTTTCTGAAATGATATTCGCTATGTCGCTTTGGAATACATCGCTTAGCTCATATAAAGATTGTAATGTGACAAGTGGTAGTTTTTCTAATTGATTTAGAAATTGTAAAAATAATTCTGCTGTTACAAGAGCATCGCTATCCGCACGATGCGGTTGATCATGTTCCAATTCATGTTTTTTTGCTAAATCACGCAATTTATAGCTATCAGCTGTCGGCAATAAAATTTGTGCCAATTCAACCGTATCAATTTTTGGGCAGTTTACTTCTCCATATCCAGCCTGTTTTAATTCTTCTTTCAAAAAATTCCAATCAAAGTGAACGTTATGTGCAACAAAATAAGCACCATGTAATAGTTCGGCTACCATCGGCGCTACATCGCAAAATAGCGGGGCTTGTTTCACGAGATCTTCATCAATCCCTGTTAATTCTGTAATAAATGGGGGAATCTCTCTCTTCGGGTTAACAAAAGACGAAAAAATTTCCAATATCTCTCCGTCTTCTACTACAACAGCTGCAATTTGTGTAATTTTGTCCTTCCCATCTTTCCAGGAGTTCCCTGTCGTCTCTAGATCGACAACGACATAACGCTTACTCATATGTAACACCTCAATTTCTTACCCTTTCAAACAACAAAAATTCATATATTGTTACTATACCACGTTTTATATCATCTTAATGAAAAGATGTACAAAAAATAAAAGAGCCTGGTGTTGGAAAAAAGGCCCCTTTCTATTCATTCAAGTATATAATTACAAAGGAATCTTTAATTTGTTCCTGTAAACGATAAAACGTATGTATCTAGTAGTTTATACTATCAATCAGTTTATTTACACTGTTAATTTATTCACTAGAACCCTGTCATTTACCTATAGATTTTTCGTTGATTAATTTACCTAACAATTTCTCGATAATATTTACCCCCTATTAATTCATTCTACAGATTGGACAAGCTTCCTTCTACGGGGTTTTACGTGCTATTATTCCCAATTATCTATTTGCCACGCCTCTATAAATTTTGAGAAAGATGCCTTACTGCTCGTGATAGCAAGATAAAGTGAAAAGCTATCTCATATGAGATAGCTTTCATTTTATAAAATCGTACCGGCTTTTTCAGCACCTAACATTTCAATAATTTGATTGTTATCATCTAACACCGCAATTTTTGGTATTTGTTTATATACTTCTTCTCCCGCTACGAGACCGTAACAAATAATAATAACTTTGTCTCCAGGTTGTACAAGCCTTGCAGCTGCACCATTTAAACAAACAACACCACTGCCACGTTCCCCTTTGATTACATACGTCTCTAAGCGAGCTCCATTATTATTATTTACAATTTGTACTTTTTCATTTTCTACAATCTCCACTGCGTCCATTAAATCTTCATCAATTGTAATACTACCTACATAATTTAAATTTGCTTCTGTTACAGTCGCGCGGTGTAACTTTGCTCTCATCATTGTGCGAAACATAGATGACTCCTCCTTATTTAACCGTTAATGTAATATTGTCAATTAAACGTGCATGATCAAATTTCACTGCAATTGCAAGAATAATACGTCCCTCAATTGTTTCAATTTCTTTTAAAGTTGGATACGCATATAAATCTGCATAATCAACAACGCCCTGTGTATTTTCCTCGATATATTTTTTCACAAGACTTGTAATCATTTGCGGATTACGCTCTCCAGCTTCAATTTGTTCCTTCGCTATACATAAGCTACGATATAAATGAGGAGCCTCTGCGCGTTCTCTTTCTGATAAATACACATTTCGAGAGCTTCGTGCTAATCCATCCTCTTCTCTTACAATGTCAACAGGCACTATTGTAACCGGAATATTAAAGTCATTTATAAATCCTTCAATAACTGCAACTTGTTGTGCATCTTTCATACCAAAGTAGGCACGAGTTGGCATTGTAATATTGAATAACTTCATCAAAACAGTGGCAACACCAGCAAAATGAACGGGTCGTTGTTTGCCGCATAATACATCTGTACGCTTGACAACCTCAACTTTTGTTGTCTGTTCTGCCGGATACATTTCTTCTACACTCGGATAAAATAAGTAGTCAACACCGGCCTCTTTTGCCACTCTTTCATCTCTATCAATATCCCTTGGGTAACGATCTAAATCTTCATTTGGTCCAAACTGTAATGGATTTACAAATACACTTAAAATAACAACTTCATTTTCTTTTCTCGCTTGTCGCAATAAAGTTGCATGCCCTTCATGTAAATACCCCATTGTTGGAACAAAGCCAATTTCTTTCCCACTTGCGCGGATTTCACTCGCAATTTGTTGCATGTCTTGTACTGTTGTTATAATTTTCATCACTGTTTGCCCCCGTATAATGCTACATACTCTTCCTCTTTCATTGTGAATGAATGTTGCTCTTCCGGAAATCGCCCTGTTTTTACTTCAGCAACATATTGCGCGATCGCACGTACAATTTCTTCTTGAACCGAGGTATATTGCTTCACAAATTTTGGAACTCTGCTTACTCCATACGAGATTAAATCATGATAGACAAGTACTTGACCATCCACATCTTTTCCTGCACCAATTCCAATTGTAGGCACTGTTAGCTCATCTGATACCATCTTTGCTAACTGCATTGGTACACACTCTAACACAATTGCTATCGCTCCAGCTTCTTCACACTTCTTCGCATCTTCCAATAATTTCTTTGCACTTTCAGCATCTTTCCCTTGCACTTTATATCCACCTAATACCCCAACAGATTGAGGTGTCAAACCAAGATGTGCCACAACAGGAATTCCTGCATTCGTTAAATAGTGAATAATTGATACCACTTCACCTGCGCCTTCCACTTTCACTGCATGTGCTCCACTTTCTTGTACAATACGGCGCGCATTATGCATCGTCTCTGACAGTGATACATGATAAGACATAAACGGCATATCTGTTACAACAAAAGTCTCTTTCGCACCGCGGCGAACTGCTTTCGTATGATGTATCATATCCTCTACTGTTACAGGAACTGTGGAATCATATCCAAGGACCACCATTCCAAGAGAATCCCCAACTAAAATCATATCGACTTCAGCTTCTTCCGCTAACTTAGCAGATGGATAATCATACGCTGTAAGCATCGTAATCGGCTCACCTTTCTCTTTCATTTTCAAAAAATCTGTTTTCGTTTTCAAAAATTACTCCTCCTTTATTCAGGAGAGAGGAGATGGCCGAAATCATATAAAAAACCCCTCTGGCCATAAAAGGGCAGAAGGGTTGTGTTAGTCGGCAAAATTCATCCCTCTGTCCCAGTCCGTTATTGGATCAAGGCAGAATCCAAATTATTTTTCTTCATTGCTTAAAATAATGGTGCAGTTCATCCAGATACTGCCCATATTCGAACTAATTATAGCAAACTAAGAAATGAAATTGCTACATTTTTTCGAAAAAATAATTTTCTATCCTATTACAGTATGTGAAATTTTAAAAATAAAAACGAATATAACACTAATAACTCTATTTCAAGCATCATCCACTGTACAAATAAAAAGAAGCTCCCAAGTAGGAACTTCTCTTTACTTAATTTCTATATCAGCAGAATGAATATGATGGATCTGACCTTTATGGTCTTCTAACATAAGTACACCCTCTGCTGTAATTCCTTTTGCTATACCTGTAATCGTGTCTTTCATCGTTCGAGCTGTAATTTCTTTCCCAATGCTTATCGCATAACTTTCCCATAGAAGTTTAATAACTGAAAAGCCATTCTCTACATATTCTTGATACAACTTTTCCATTTGTAAAAAGATCTGTTGCATAAGTTCCGCTCGAACAATTGGTTTTCCTGATTCAATTGCTAAAGATGTTGCAATCTGCTGTATCTCCTCAGCAAAATGTTCTTGCTTCTGATTTGCATTAATTCCAATCCCTATAATCACAGCATTAATTTTATCAGGGTCAGCTTGCATCTCTGTTAAAATGCCGACAGCCTTTTTTCCTTCAATTAAAATATCATTGGGCCATTTAATCCCAACATTCACACCTGTACATTTCTCAATTGCTTGCGCTATACTGACAGCCGCTAATAATGTAAGCTGAGGGGCATGGTGAACAGGAATAGCTGGACGTAAAATAATACTCATCCAAATTCCAGTTCCTTTCGGTGAATACCATTTCCTACTTAAACGACCGCGACCTGCTGTTTGTTCTTCTGCAACTACAATTGTTCCTTCCGCCGCCCCTTCATATGCAAGCTTTGCTGCTATATGCTGCGTAGATTCAACAGATTCCTCAAAATACACGGTTCTTCCTATAAACTCTGTTTGTAACCCTAATTGGATTTCATTTGCCGTTACTTTATCTGGCTTACTTGCAATTCGGTATCCTAAGCGGCGTACTGCTTCAAGTTCATATCCTTCGCTCCGAAGATCTTCCATGTGTTTCCAAACAGCAGTTCTCGAACAACCGAGCTTGTCGCTAATTGTTTGACCAGATACAAATTCGCCATCTGCTTCAGAAAAAACTTGTAATAATTGCTTTCTTATAGTAGATTGCATCCGTGTAGCCACTCCCTTATTTTCGCTTTCTCATTTTCTAATCGTTCTTGTAAAATTTCTTCCTCAATCTTTTGCAACACTTCTGCTACCCATGGTCCTGGTGTTTTTTCTGTCCAACCTAATAAATCATTACCGCTTACTTTCATTTCTTGACGATTATGAATGGATAGTGAATCAAATAATGACTGTACGTGATTTACAGAAGACATATCATATTTTTCTATAATGGCTTGATATACTCTTTCGGCCATTAATGCAGTACGTAAACCTGTTTTGTATAGAGAAACTGCATCCCATAAATTTATTTTTCTAGAGCGGATTGCTAATATAACAGCAACAATATCTTTTATTTTTTTATTTGAAAATTTCCATTGACGCAAAAACACAGATGGATGTTCTTCACCGATGCAATATAGGAAAAATGCCCATGCCTCGATATCAGTTTCAAAAGAACCCCAGTTATATTGCGCGGCTTTTAAAATTCTTTCTTCTGACATTTGTAAATATGGTAAGTGCGTAAATAGTTTCGTTTCTACTAGTTGTTGAAGCCCCTTTACACAATATATACCTGTTAATAGCTTTTCAAACTCAACTGTAATTCTTTCAATCGCTATATGTTCCAGTAAATGCCCATACTTTTCAATCGCACGCTTCGTTTGTTCCTCTAAAGAGAATCCTAAAGTACTAACAAAGCGAATACCACGCATCATACGTAGTGCATCTTCTTGAAATCGATGTGCAGCATTTCCTACTGTTACAATTTCTTGTTTACGAATTGCATCTTGCCCCGCAAACAAATCAATAATGTCTCCCACTTCATTCATAGCAATCGCATTCATAGTAAAGTCTCGCCGCTTTAAATCTTCTTTTAATGAACGAACAAACTGAACACTACTTGGTCTGCGAAAATCTTCATAATCACCCTCTGTTCGAAATGTTGTCACTTCATACGGAACGCCTTCTTGGACAACAATAACCGTACCGTGTTCAAGACCAACCGGGACATGCCTTGGGAATAAATGCATCACTTCTTCTGGAAGGGCTGATGTTGCGATATCAATATCACCAATTGGTCTATTGATAATAAAATCACGCACACTTCCTCCAACAAAATATGCTTCATGCCCATGTTGTTTCAATGTCTCAATAATTGCTCCTGCTTGTTTAAATCGTTTCATTTTTGTCATCCCTTAGTATGTCATAATAAATCGCCTCATATTGTGAAACGATATTTTCTGAACGAAATTGCTCATATACTGCTTCCATCGCTTGCTCTGCCATATTTCGATGAAGCTCTTTATTCTTAAGCAGTTGTATCGCTTGTTTTGCTATCCCTAGCGTATCACCAACTTCGCAAATATATCCTGTTTCACCATGTTTAATAACTTCTGGAATGCCCCCAACCCGTGTTCCAATGCATGGCACACCACAAGCCATTGCTTCTAGTAAAACAAGACCAAAACTTTCTTTTTCTGATAAAAGTAACATTAAGTCACTCATGGCAAGAAGCTCTGCAACATTATCTTGTTTTCCTAAAAACAAAACATGTTCTTCAATATGTAAGCTTTTCACCAACTGTAAAATTGTACAAAATTCTGGTCCATCACCAACAAGTAATAATTTCGCACCCACTTCTTTTACAATTTTAGCAAATGACTGGACAACATCTTGTACACGCTTGACCTTGCGAAAATTCGAAATATGAATTAATACCTTTTCATCTTCACGTATGCCATACTCTTTTTTTAGTTGGGACATATCTCTCTTAAAATAGACACGCTCATCAATAAAATTATATACAGTCTGAATTTCTTTATTTGGTTTTACAAGCTCATTCGTTTCTCGAATTAATGAGTGCGATACAGCTGTAACAACATCAGATTGCTCAATACCAAACCGTATTAAATTATTTAGTGAAGGATCTGAACCAAGTACAGTGATATCCGTTCCATGTAACGTCGTAACGATTTTAATATCGTCTCCAATCATTTGCTTCGCTAAGTATGCACAAATTGCATGCGGTATCGCATAGTGCACATGTAAAATATCCAAGTTTTCTCTCTGTGCAACCTCTGCCATTTTACTTGCTAATGCTAAATCGTAAGGTGGATATTGAAAAACAGAATACTGATTTACCGTTACTTCATGAAAATAAATGTTTGGATATACTTTATTTAAGCGGAATGGAACTCCAGAGGTAATGAAGTGAATTTCATGTCCTCGTTCAGCTAATTGCTTTCCAAGTTCCGTTCCCACAACTCCAGAACCACCTACAGAAGGATAACATGTAATACCTATTTTCAATTTCATTTACATCCCCCTATTAAATCAGCATGTAATAAAACTGGCTTCTTACTCATAAATCCTTCAGCATACATAACCCCAACTTCTTTTCCAAACATTTTCTCACGAGCGATTACTGTTTCAACATATCCTTCTGTTAATGGCGTCTTCACACCATCACTTCCAGTTGTAAACTGACTTTCATACGCTTCTAACGCTGCTACTTTTTCAGAAAGCTGTTCACTAATATCTATACAGAAATTCGGTTTATGAAAACCATTAATCATATAATAATAAAAAGATTGCGTGCGGTGTGGCGGAAATTCCGGCATATATTTACGAATACCCGCTGAAAATATCGCTTCTTCTACAAGTTTTGCACAATTTGCATGATCTGGGTGACGATCCTCATAATAGGGTGCAAAAATTAGCGCCGGCTTATATGTACGAATAATCTTTACGATCTCACGAATATATTCTTCCTTCATATACAAACCACGGTCCGGCATCGCTAAATTAATTCGCTTTTCAACTCCCATAATGCGAGCAGCTTCCTGCGCTTCTTCTTTTCTTAATTCTACCGTTCCATTTGAAGATAGATCAGCTTCTGTTAAATCACAGATGCCGACTTTATATCCTTGTTTCGTATATTTGGCAATGGTGCCTGCCATGCCGATTTCAACATCATCGGCATGGGCACCAAACGCTAATATATGTAATCCACTCATAGTTGTTCCCCTCATTTTCTTAACTTTCGGTAGTCTAAATCTCCCCGATTTAATGCATGCATTAACATTTCTGCACTTGCCATGTTCGTTGCAAGCGGAATCGCATACACATCACATAAACGAAGCAATGCATTTACATCTGGTTCATGTGGTTGTGCCGTTAGCGGATCCCGGAAAAAAATTACCATGTCTAAATCATTTTTGGCAATCATTGCACCAATCTCTTGGTCACCGCCAAGAGGACCAGATTGATATCTTGTAACTGCTAAACCAGTCGCTTCCATAATACGAAGACCTGTTGTTCCTGTTGCGAAAAGTTCATGTTGTTCAAAAATTGGTTTATATGCGTATGCAAACGAAACCATATCATCTTTCTTTTTGTCATGTGCAATTAAGGCAATTTTCATCCGTTGTCTCTCCCCTTAGTCAATGATATTCTCTAAACCGTATACAAGATGATCAAGGTTCATTACTGTCTCAATAGATAATTTTACTCCAGACATAAATGACGCTCGGTTAAATGAGTCATGACGAACTGTTAGCATCTGTCCATCTCCACCGAACAATACTTCTTGATGTGCAATAAGCCCTGGTAAACGCACGCTATGAATATGAATACCATCCACATTCGCACCACGTGCTCCTTTTAATTGTTCCGTTTCATTTGGATGACCTTGTTGTTTTGGTTCACGGCTTTGACGAATTAAATCTACCGTTTTGACAGCTGTACCTGATGGTGCATCTAATTTTTGATCGTGATGTAATTCAATCACTTCAACATCTTGGAAATATTTTGCTGCCATTTGAGAAAACTTCATCATAAGTACTGCACCGATTGCAAAGTTTGGAGCAATAATGGTACCAACTTGTTTTTCTTTTGCAGTGTTTGTTAAATGCTGAAGTTCTTCTTCTGTAAACCCTGTCGTACCGATAACAGAACGAAGACCATGTTTAACAGCAAGTGTAACGTGTTTTTTTCCTATTTCTGGCGTTGTTAAATCTAGTAATACATCTGCTTCTACTTCATTTAAACAAGTATGTAAATCCGCATAGATTGGTGCATCTAATGCAGGCATTCCAGCAAGATTGGAAATTTTTTCACCACCGTGCTTATAATCAACTGCTGCTACTAATTGAAAATGTGGTGTTCTTTCCATAAGAAGGACTGCCTCCTGCCCCATACGTCCTCTTGGCCCTGCAATAATTACTTTAATATTTTCCATTATTCTTTCTCTCCCTCGTCAATACGTGTCCAGCGATCTTTATCACGTGTATTAAATTTATTCATCACAGTGTTATGTGCTGTTTCTAAATCAATATGTAAGCTATTTGCCATACAGATCATAACAAATAATACATCTCCAAGCTCTTCTTCAATTGTTCGTTCTTTTTCAGTGATTTTCTTCGGTTTCTCACCATAATAGTGATTCACTTCTCTTGCAAGTTCACCCATCTCTTCTGTCAAACGAGCCATCATTGCAAGTGGACTAAAATAACCTTCTTTAAATTGACTAATATATGCATCTACTTCTTTCTGCATATCTTTCATCGTTTTTTGTTCCATGTTGTTCACCTCTAATCCTTCCTCTTTCATGTTAGCCAATTCATCGCGATTTGACAAATATTATTCCACTTCCATCCCTATTTGCCACGTTTTTTTGGATAGACTATAATAAAGTGAAACTTTCTTTTACGGTGGTTTTTCGCAAAAGATTAGCCCTAACCAATCGGGCTCTTACGGCTGGTCTGTTCTTTCTTCTTGATTTATCTCCTATCAGCCGTTTAAGCGGGATAAAGTGAAATTTTCTTTTGCAAACGTTCTTCCTGTAAAAAGTTACTTCTCATCAATACACCCATACAAGTGACTTACTGTTCTGATTTTGTTTCTTCGTCATGTACTATTTCAGCGGAGCGAAGTAACAATTACATATTAGGGGGCTTGCTACATGAAAACCAATTTAAGGATTCAAAACATTATATTTATTTTGATTGGTTCTGCTATCTTCTCTTTTGGTATCGTTAATATTAATATTGAAAACCACTTGGCAGAAGGTGGATTTACAGGTATTACGCTATTATTATATTTTCTATTTTCATTCGATCCCTCTTATACAAACTTAATCTTAAACATCCCTCTCTTTTTCGTCGGTTGGAAATTGCTTGGGCGAACAACTTTCCTGTACACATTAATTGGAACGTTTAGCGTCTCCTTATTTCTATGGATTTTCCAGCGTTACGAATCACTAAATCTACATTTGAACTTACAAAACGATATGACATTAGCAGCGTTGTTCGCTGGAGCATTTATCGGGATTGGACTCGGAATTATATTCAAGTATGGAGGAACAACTGGTGGTGTCGATATTATCGCACGACTAGCACATAAGTATATTGGCTGGAGTATGGGAAAAACAATGTTTATGTTTGATGCTGTTGTCATCGTCGTTTCAATTCTTACATACTTATCGTATCGCGAAGGCATGTATACGTTAGTCGCTGTCTTTATTGGTGCAAAAGTAATTGATTTCATGCAAGAGGGAGCATATGCAGCAAAAGGCGCAACCATTATTTCTGACAAGAATGACGAAATCGCAGCCAAAATTTTATCCGAAATGGAGCGCGGAGCTACCTTTTTAAAAGCAGTTGGTTCCTATACAAAAATTGAACGAAATGTACTTTATTGTGTTGTAGCAAAAAATGAAATTGTAAAACTTAAAAATATTATTACTTCTGTAGATCCCCATGCATTTGTTGCAGTAAGTGATGTTCATGATGTCGTTGGCGAAGGATTTACGTTAGATGAGAATAAAAAACCATTACATGATTAAACCTGTAACCTTTTCAAACATATAAAGTGAAACTTCCATCAGTGGGGGTTTTCTTCATCCTCCACTGATTATCAGCCCTCACCAATCGGGCTTTTACGGGCAGTTGATCCCCCACCTAACTTCTTTGCTTTCGCTGAATTTTGAGGTGGAGTTCTTACTGCCCGTTAATGCGGGATAAATATAAGAAAGCTATCGAATCCGATAGCTTTCTTACATTTATATGTACTTCCTCAACTTTTCTAAATCCTCATAAATCAAATCCAACAAGCTTCTATTATAAAAAATAGAGGCAGGATGAAATGTTGGAAAAATACTATACACTTTCTCAGTCCATATAAAATCTGTACTTTGATTATTCTTCAATTTTCGCACCGGTTGCTTTAATAATTGTCCGTGAACATCCGTGATTTTCTTATCATTTCCTACCAAACGTTTTAATGCGATATTTCCAAGAGTCACAATAACCGGCGCCTGAATCCGTTCCAATTCATAATCTAACAAAGGAGCATGCACAAGGATTTCTCCTTGATTTGGTGTTCGGTTATATTTCTTCTGAACAACTTGTCCGCTTCGCTCTCTTTTCTCTCTCCATTTATAAGGCCGACTCCGAACAGCGCTCGTAATATAGACTTCTTCTCTTGTAAGACCGATCCGCTCTAAAAATCCCATTAACTGCTTCCCTGCTCTCCCGCTAAACGGAATTCCATTATAAATTTCAGTTTCTCCAGGTGCTTCTCCAACAAGCATCAGTTTCGATTTTTTGGGACCTTGCCCACATAAAAAACCTTCTAATGCATAGTTAGTACTTCGCTCTTTCACCTGCTCCACTAATGAATCTGGATATTGCATTTTCATCACCTTCACTCATAGTCACTTTACCTATACTTCTTATTATAACTTTCTCCCTAAAATTCATTACGCTCTCTTTTCTCATTTAAAGTCCCTAAATAGATCCCAAAACAAAAAGACTATCGAAATCGATAGTCTTTAGTCATCACTACGTTGCATACCTGTATACAGCAGTACTAGACGAAGTAATTCAAATACCGCTACAGCTGCAGCTGCCACATATGTTAATGCCGCTGCATTTAATACTTTACGAGCTTGCCCATATTCATCTGTCGATACAATTCCAAGTGCTTCGATTTGCTGCATGGCGCGTTTTGAAGCATCAAATTCAACCGGTAATGTAACAAGTTGGAAAATGACACCTGCTGCCATTAAAACAATTCCTAGTAACAATAAACCAGACATTTGTGCAAACATACCAATTAGAATAAAAATCCACGACATATTTGAACCAAAGTTTGCCACTGGAACTAATGAATGACGAAAACGCATGAATTTATAATCTTTCGCATCTTGAATCGCATGCCCTACTTCATGAGCTGCTACAGCTGTTCCAGCAACTGAATGACCATAATAGTTATCAGTTGACAAGCGAACCGTTTTAGCTGTTGGATCATAGTGATCAGATAAATGTCCTGGCGTTTCTTCTACAGCTATGTTATATAATCCATTTTCATCTAAAATTTTCCGAGCTACTTCCGCTCCTGTCATACCTGATGTTGAATACACTTGTGAATATTTACTATAAGCACTGCGGACTTTTGACTGTGCATACAACGGTATGATCATAATAATCGCGAAGTAAATTAAATAAAAAGCCATCATGAACCTCCATTGAAGTCTTAATTGTAGTACTATCCATTCTATTTTCTTCTTTAAACATTGTCAATAAAGAAACCTTACAATCCTTGCCTGTATTAGTAAACTCATCGATTTTTAGAATGTATTCCGCTAGTACGCTTTGCTTTTTCTCCCTTATATTTTCTCCAACCGACGTATGTTAATGTGAATAAAATGAGCCCACCTGTAATTGTCATAAACCATATGAGAGAAGAATCCACTTCATCTTTCTTTGCCGTTTGAAATATTTTTTGTAAATCTCCTTTTATAATCCCCAATTGCGTTTTTCCGCTTTTATTTTTTAACATGACATTACGAAATTCGTCCAAATACGATAAATGCGCATTTACACGCTGTGATTGATTTTCTGGCAATGCAATCATTAAACTTGGATAAATCACATCAAATTCATGTAAAAATGTATTTAGCGATTGTTGGAATCGTTCATCATCTTCTACTTGAAGTGCCTTTTCGACTTTAGCAAAAGCCCCCATAACACGACCCTCTCGTTCTACCCAAAGCGGTTGATATTTAGACACCTTTGCATCTACCACGAGTTGTAATGCCAATACATCATCTATTTTTATTTGCCGATCTACACTTTCTTCCCCAAGTGATTGCTGCGCTTTGTCATATGCTAAAGAAATTACCCGAAAATGTATAGGTGTTAGCTCATTCTCTTTTTCATTCTCTCGTAATACAAATTGCTCTGAGAAATACTGTAATACTTGCGTTGCTTTTTCATATTCTTCTTGTTTTACAAGTTGTAAGGAATCATCTAATAGCCCCGTCAACTCATTCCATTTTTCAGCATATATGCGTACTGGAAACAATATGATCATAAACGCTATCATTCCAATTAAGACTCTCTTCATTCCGGTCCCCCCTATAACTACTAGTACAAAATATGTTAAGGTGGACAAGAATAGAACAGAACGAAGCTGAAAAATATTTTATCTCGATTGGTGAAAACTCATAACTAGTGGTGATGAAGAATCTCCTCTAGTTAAAATTTCTCTTTATCGAAACTCTTCCCTTTCTTCGTAAATAACGATACATAAAATAACAAACCGCACTACCACATAAAATGAATAGCAAAATTGCACATGCTGCATGCATAAAAAATTGTTCCGGTAACATGAGAATAACAGGATCTTTTTCACTATCAAACTGCCAATAATCATTGCTAAAAAGAAGTTTATGAAATAGGACAAAACTTTTTTCAAAATCAATTACAATAGGTAAAACAAGCGCAATCGGGAATATAATGGTCAAAATTGCGCCATGTAATAAAAACTTCACTTTTCGTTTACGTAGTAAATACACCCCGCCCAGTAAAGCGATTCCAAGCGCCATATACATTCCGTATTGAATGTTCACTAAAATATTTTTCACATCAACAAAATGAATTCTTCCGTTTGTTGACATATCTAATGTAGGAAACTGTAATGGTCCATGATAAAAAGGAGAAAGGTATGTAATTAGTACATCATAGTTCTTCTTAATTTCTGACTCTGTCATATTCGCTAAATCTGGTATATTTAAAAAATGTATATCTGCATAGTATAGCCATTTTCCGTATACGACAATGGTAGTTGCAATCGCAAAAATAAAAAATGCTATACAGTATGAAACAATAACAGTAATCAATCGATCCAATACTCTTACACCAATCTTCTTTTCATTCATTTCGGTTCCCCAATTCTTCATTTAATTTTATCCCGCTACTTTAGGACAGTAACACTCCCAATTGATGAGGACTGATAATCAGTAGGAGGATGAAAAAACCACTGATTAAAGTTTCACTTTATAGCGAAAACTGCTTTCGATTCTTACTCAAACAATAATAATACGTAATAGCTAGTACAGCGACACTTAGCCAAAATGTAAAATAACCGATTTGTTCTATAAACAAATGCATGATACCATATCTTGGCATTTGCCAAAATAAATAATCAATAACATCATTGTGTAACGTCCATATGACTGCTACAATATAATGCCACTTTTTTATACGGTAAAACGGGGCATACAATAAACCTTGTACAGCCATTGCAAAATGAGAAAATACCAACATATAACTGATAAACCCAAGGTCTCCCTTAACTATAAACATAATACCATTTACAACAACAGCCCATATACCATATTTCATTAAGGAAACGATTGCTAAGGCTTCGATTAGCCCCCAATTTTTATTGCACAAAAAGGCCAATAATACAAAAACAAAAAAGAAACTTGCAATAGGACTATCAGGAACAAATGGCCAGAATATCACTGAAGTTTCCATCAGTTGATCTCCATACCAAAGGAAACCATATATTGTCCCTAAAATGTTAATGATGAGCAAAAATAATAAAACGGAACGCTGTCTTAATAAAGCATACAAATAAACCAATCTATATGTACAACACCTTTCAAATATAGTAGTTCTTCATTACATCAAAATACCCATTCTATATAAATACAAATTGAAAAACTGATATAAACCCTTTCTTTTTGGCTGGAAGGGGGCGACCACTGATATCTTAAAAAATCAAAATGTATTTATATATTATACCAAACTTCTTATTCCAAATAGAAAAGCTGACTACAAAATTGCAGTCAGCTCTCTCTTATTTTTTATTATATTTCGCAATGAACTCTGAAAGTTTTTTCAGCTCTTCATCCGTACCTTTAAATACCCCTTTAGGCATTGCACCTTTTCCATCTTTCGCGATCTTTGCAATTTCCTCTGGTTTTAAAGTTAAGTTTTGCAGTGCTGGTGCCGCTGCACCACCTTGCAAGTTATCACCGTGACATGTTAAACACGTATTTTTTTGCACAAGCTTATAACCTTCATCATTTTTATCAACTTGAACCGTTTTAACAATCGCACCTTGTTTTTTTGCAGCTTCCCAGTCATGGTGCGCCACAGATTCCCATGTTAAAAAGATGATAGAAGCAATTGCTAAAAGCATAAATCCAGTTGCAACTGGACGTTTCAATGGACGTCTTTCAGGACCTCGATCGAGAAATGGAGCCAATAACAATGCTCCAAATGCAATCCCTGGCATAATAAACGCGCCAATTACAGTAAACGGGCCTGATGCATATGAGTATTTTAACAATTGATATAAAAATAAGAAGTACCAGTCTGGAAGTGGTATATATCCTGCATCTGTAGGATCCGCCATTCTCTCAAGTGGTGACGGGTGCGCCACCGTTAAACATAAATAACCGATTAAAAAAACCGCACCAACCATCCATTCTTTCAATAAGAAGTTCGGCCAAAACGCTTCTGTTTTCCCTGGATATTCAGAATAATCTTTCGGGATATTCGGTTTACGTGCAACAGGTACCCGTGAATCTCCCACAAACTTCATCCCTTTACCGCGATGCATAATCTCCCTCCTTTAATTCAATTTTTCTCCTATTCTTTCAAATTAGCAATCTCTTATAGCGGACCAGAAATACCTTGTTTGCGAATCATGATGAAGTGGAAGGCCATTAAGCCTAGAAGTGCTGCTGGTAAGAAGAAGACGTGAATAGCAAAGAAGCGAGTTAATGTTTGAGCCCCAACAATTTCGGAATGACCAGCAAGTAATGTTTTAATATAAGGGCCGATAAGCGGTGTTTGCTCCGCAATTTGAATCCCTACTTTTGTTGCAAATAACGCTTTCATATCCCATGGTAATAAATATCCGGTAAAACCAAGACCTAGCATAACAAAGAAAATAAGAACACCGACAATCCAGTTTAATTCACGAGGTTTCTTATATGCACCTTGGAAGAAAACCCTAAGTGTATGTAAAAACATCATTACAATTACAAGGCTGGCACCCCAATGGTGCATGCCGCGAACAATTTGCCCATATGCAACTTCATTTTGTAAATAATAAACAGATTCCCAGGCATTTTTAATATCAGGCACATAATACATTGTTAAAAACATACCTGATAAAATTTGAATCACAGTGACGAAGAATGTTAGCCCTCCAAAGCAATAGACAAATGCTGAAAAATGATGCGCTGGGTTTACATGCTCTGGTACTTCATGGTCTGCAATATCACGCCATATTGGTGTAATATCCAACCTTTCGTCCACCCAATCATAAATTTTATTTAGCATCTATTTCGCACCCCCTTGTGGCTTTGCTTTACCTAGATAAAGCGTTCCATCCTTTACTTTTGCTTCATACAAATCAAGCGGTGCGAGCGGTGGAGTTCCCTTCACATTCGTACCATCTTTCGTATAACGCCCCGCGTGACAAGGACAAAAGAATTGATTTGGATGACTCTTGTCCGAATTCCAGTTTACCGTACACCCTAAATGTTTACACACCGGAGATAATGCCACTATGTCGCCGCTTTCATTTTTATACACCCACGCTGATTTTGGCTCTTCTGACTTATACCAACCATCAACTTGTTTCACTTTAAAGTCGAAGCGTTTTGGTTCTGCTGAAATCTCTTTTACTTGCGCAACAGCAACCATATCTCCCCCTGCTTCTTTCCTTAAAACTGGATCAAGCGCAAAACGCGTCATCGGCATTAAAATTCCAGCTGCCATAAAACCTCCTACACCTGTAAGCGTGTAGTTCAAAAATTGTCTTCTTGACACACGATGTTCTTTCTCGCTCACGAAAATTTCCCCCCTCTATCAGAAATTGTCCCCCCGTGACAAAACAGTATAAAAATAAAAACTAGGACACTATCATGATATAATACCCACATGCGCAGGTCAATATCATACTACTCATAATCATAAGAACTATCTGGTTATTTTTTATTTTCCCACTTTTCTGTTAATAAAGCCATTATATTTTTTACATGCGCATGAATTATTTCTCTTTTCGCTTGATCACTAAATTCTTCTAGCGATAGAGCGGGTAACCAAAACAAATGACCTGACAATGCAGTTTCAGCCTCTTTCCATGAAAAATCACTTGTAACATATGCAATATGTTTCAATCCTTGCTCTTGTAAGTGACTTGTCCAATCTTGCAGACGCTCTTGCTCCCCCTTTTGTTGTTCAACTAAATAAGTAAACGGAGGTAGTAGAAACACCCTTCCTTTATATTCTCTTTCTAACTCCCTGCTTAAATTTTCAATAAATTCCCCTTGTGCAACAATACTTTTCATTTCTTTTGTTACTGAAATAGAAAGAAGGGGTATAATACCAGTATCCACATATTCTCTAGCTTGTTCAAATTGCTCTGCATCTTTTACAACCCATTTCACCATAATTCCCCCCTTTACCTCTTATTCCATTTTAAATGACAGAACTTTCACTTTATATCTATTAAACCATACTAAAACAGGTAAAAAAAGAAAAACTACCTATATTAGGTAGTTTTTCTTCAAATAGTCAGAAGTTTGTCAAAATTAAATAAAATTAACATTCCTTACAAGCTTTTCAATTCCTCTGTTAACTTACAAAAAGCTTCCTTATCCTGATTGTCCAGCGCTTCATCGATTTGTTTTAAAAGTCGATCTCTTCGAAATGAAAATACACTCTCTTCTAAAAATCGTTCTGCAAGTAAACGATCTTTTTCATTTACTTCAATATGCTTTGGTAAGTATGGATTTTCTTCTAATACCGCTACATAATTTGCATTTTGAAACGATGATTTAAAATTAAGTTGAATATAAATATCCTCATCTCGATTTAAACGAATGTCATGAAACGATTTTTCTGCATCCGTCGTCATAACATTTTGTTTAAAGAAGTGAAACGGTGTATCTTTCACGCAATTTGCTGACATCACTAAGCCACGAGGGCAATATTTTGCATGTTCTACGAAGTGGACCTTGTGCATTAATTGGTCATGACTCATTAAATAATTTAAAATCCATACACATTCACGCTGTTTCAGTTGATAATTGTTTAAAAACCATTTTACGAAATCCTTCTTCTCGTTTACAGAAACAGGGGTATTCATAGCGCTTAGTCCCTCCTCTGTCTTTCTTTTTTCTTATTTTTTAAATTCAAGAAGCAGCATTCACTTTCCTTCCAACTTATGAAAAATCCTCTAAATTATATAGCAATTCTTCGATGTGAATTTGTGTCGGATCCAGTTGTAATAAGCGTGTAAATACTTCTTTCGCTTCTTTTCGTAACCCTTCTTCTAATAAGAAATAGCCGTACTCTTCCAAGAAATCTGGATGATTCTTAAAAGAAGTATATGCACTCTCATAGTGTTTTAATGCATCAGAATACATTTCTAATTGTTTTTTAGCAAATGCCAAATCCCAAAGTAATTGCGTATCTTGCTCTCCACTGTCCATTGCATTTTCTACAACAGCGATCAACTCTTCATATTTTTCTTGTTCTTTTAAGATATATGCATATTTTAATATCGCACCTAAATGTCCTGGATCAAGCTGTAATGCTTTTTGAAGCAATTCTTCAGCTTCTGCTAATTTTCCTATCTTCGCCGCAATATTTGCAAGTTCTACATAAAGAGGCACGGATAACTCATCAATTTTAATTCCTTCATGAAGTGTTTCATAACTTTCTTGAAGCATTCCTTCTTTTTCATAACATTTAGCTAAATACATATATAAGGATGCATATTCCGGGTCTAATTCTTTTAATTCTTGCCAAGCCCCGATTGATCTTTGATACTCTTCACCTTGATAAAGTGTAAATGCATAGCCAAATAAAGAATGAATATCTTTCTGTTCCTCTAATCCTTCTTCATAGTATGTAATTGCTTCTTCCCAGTTTCCAATTGCACTTAACGTTTCCGCCAGGCGAAGGGCAATTACAACACCTCCCATTACCTTGTGCTCAGAAAGTAATGACTGATAATAGGCAATTGCTTTTTGCTCTTCACCTTTGCTACTATAAAGTTCTGCTAGTCCAAAAGTTATAACAGGCTCTTCTGGCATCATTTCTTTTGCTTTTAATAACTTTTGTTCTGCGACATCATCGAAGCCCTGCATTTGAAATAAATCCGCAACAAGTAGTAGGGATTGAACATACAGTTCGTCATCTTCAGGAATATCATGGAGTACTTCGATTGCCTCATCTTCTTTATCTAAATCAATATATAACTCTGCTAAAAAGATTGTAAACTCGCTTTCCTCGGGATATAACAACCGTAAATCTTCTGTAATCGCTAACGCTTCATCAATAAATCCAAGCGTATGGTAGTAACGAGCAATATCATATTTCTCTTCGTCCGTCCCTTGTTTTACCAATTCTTTTAATTGTTCTAATCCTTTTTCTGCTTCACCGTTTTCAATGTAAGAAACAGCCTGTTCAAACTTTTGCATAAATGTCTCCTTTAACTCTTATAATATTCTCTTCTGTTCATTAATCATAAACAACAGTCGTCATGTAAGCAACTAAAAGGATGCAGAAAAGAATCTTTCCAAACTGAAAAGATTCTTTTGCTTCACAGAGATTCTAACTGCTCAAAAAAATTCGGATAGGATACAGCAACTGCATCACCATTTTCAATTTGTATGTATATATCTTTATTGTACTTCTTTCTTTCTTCATCATGCAAATATGTTTAATCTAAAAGAAAACGACTCCTACTAATAGGAGCCGCTACCATTTTTAAGAATATGTTTCTTCTTTCTTTACAAGTTCCGTAAGTAATTCAATAATCTCATCATTCTCTTCTTTTAAACCAACCGTAATTCGAATACCCTCAGGCAAGCCAAATGCAGCACCTGAACGAACAATATACCCTTTTCGCATTAATCTTTCAAATGCTTCGTTACCAGGAATTCCAAGCTCTAAGAAGATGAAATTTGTTTGTGATGGATAATAAAAAACGTCGTATTTCTCACAGAACGTATAATATTGATTTAATCCTTCGGCATTTCGCTTCACACACTCTTGTAAAAACACCTGATCTTCTATTGCAACTGACGCTACAGCTTGCGCAATAGTCGACGTATTAAACGGTAGTCTCGCTACTTCTAATTGCTGTATAAGTTTTTCATTCCCTACAGCATAACCAAGGCGAAAAGCAGCTAAACCATATGCTTTTGAAAATGTACGTAGCACCATAAGGTTTTCATACTCTTCAAGAAGCGGTAATGTTTGCGGATAATCTTCTGCTCCTGCATATTCATAGTATGCTTCATCCATAATGACAAGCGTCCTTTTCGGAACTGCCTCTAAAAATGAAAGTAATTTTTGTTTTTCTACATATGTTCCTGTTGGATTATTCGGATTACAAATCCATACAATTTGTGTTTTCTCATCAATTTTCTCAAGCATCGCATCCAAGTCGTGAATACCATCCTTAAGTGGCACTTCACGAACCTCTGCTCCTTCAATCACAGCATGGTGGTAGTATTGTGAAAATGTTGGATTTGCCATTACAACATTTGTACCTTTATGTAATAAAGCACGACTAATCATTTGAATGACTTCATCTAATCCACTACCAAACAAAAGTTGTTCTACTTTCACATGAAGATGCGCAGCTACTTTTTCACGAAGTTCAAAAGCTGCTCCATCTGGATACAAAGCATATTGCGTACTTAAGGAAGCTAAAACTTCCGTTACACGTTTTGAACAACCAAATGGGTTTTCATTAGATGCTAATTTCACAATTTTAGATAATCCATATTCTCTTTTTACTTCTTCAATGTTTTTGCCAGGTACATATGCTTTCAAAGTTAACAATTGCTCTTTTACTCTCATTTTTATTCCCCCTGTCATTTTACTAGATCAGGCCGAAGTATAGTTGCCTTTTCTACATACACATGCTTTACTTCATGTTGTAATTTTTTGTCATGACCGTCATCATTACACGAATACACTTCTACAAAGCATTGGGTACTCCTATCTCTTTCACGCACATCACCGGTACATATATACATTCTTCTAAACGTCTTAATGCCGCTGCAGGAAAACAATTATTCAGATCTGCCGTCATAGAAAGTAAAACCGACACGATATCAGTAGGGCAAACTTCATTTTCATTTATGATTTCGTTTACTAAATACTCTGTTGCAATTAATATTTCTTAGGATTCATTATGTTCGACTGTAATCGCGCCGCGTATTGCGTGATTTAAATAGATTCCCCATCTCTTTGAAATGCTTCTAATGCAACATGAACAGTCTCATCTGAAATAGATACGACATTCACTACCCCATATTCCTGCATAAGTACCATATGAATTATTCCTGCGTTCGCTTTTTTATCTTGTTTCATCACTTGTATAAGACGTTCTACATTTAAATGAATCGGCATATCTGGATAACCATACTGAGAAAACCAACGCTTCATTTCTTTATAGCCAAGGTCCACCTTATAAATTTGCTCACTTAAAAATATAGCGAATAGCATACCAATTGCAACCCCATCGCCATGTGTGATGTTGCCATATCCCATCTCTTTTTCAAGAGCATGCCCTAATGTATGCCCAAAGTTTAAATGAGCACGCACTCCTTTTTCCGTTTCATCTTGAGCTACAATATTCGCCTTTACAGGAATCGCTCTCTTTAAAATATAAATTAACTTTTCATCTCTTATATCTTCTAATGTCTTCACTTCACGCTTTAACCAATGATATAATTCCACATCACCAATCAAAGCATGTTTAATTGCTTCCGCAAATCCTGAACGCCATTCTTTTTCCGGTAACGAGTTTAAAAACGGTGTATGATACAGCACTGCTTCCGGCTGATGAAACGCTCCAATCATATTTTTTCCTAATGGATGATTAATGGCAACTTTTCCACCAACTGCACTGTCATGCGCTAGTAACGTTGTTGGAACTTGAATGAAGCGAATACCACGCATAAATGTCGCCGCAATAAAACCAGCTAAATCACCGATCATTCCTCCTCCAAGTGCAACAACTAAAGAATGTCGATCTATCCCATTTTCAAGCGCTGAAGTATGAGCCGCATAAAAATTTTCAAATGATTTTTCTTTTTCTCCACTTGGAACAACAAATGAAAAAACATGTTTTTCTACTTGCAATGCATTCATAACTTTTTCTAAATGAAATGATGCGACAGATTCATCAGAAATAATCATTATATTAGAAACAGCTGGCTTCATATTTCGAACAAGCATTGTCAAATGTGACAACGCATCTTTTCCTATATATACATCATACTCTTTAGACTGCGTCTGAATATGTATTTTTTCCATTAAAATCCCCTCGCATATTCATTATGTTTCTTTATATTTTCACGAATACTATCTATACGATCTGCTCCAAATTGTTCTACTAGAGCTACCGCTAGCTCCCACGCAACGACTGCTTCCGCCACAACGCTAGCTGCCGGTACAGCACAACTATCCGAACGTTCAATGCTCGCTGAAAAAGATTCTTTCGTATCAATATCAACGCTTTGAAGGGGTTTATACAGGGTTGGAATTGGTTTCATGACGCCTCGAACAACAACCGGCATTCCTGTTGTCATACCGCCTTCTAATCCACCCGCATGATTTGTTCTTCTTGTATATCCATCTTCCTTATCCCAAAGAATTTCATCATGCACTTGACTCCCTGGTTTATGCGCTGCTTCAAATCCAATACCAATTTCTACACCTTTAAAAGCGTTAATGCTCATTACTGCGGCTGCTAATTTCGCGTCAAGTTTTCGATCGTAATGGACATAGCTTCCTACTCCAATTGGCATTCCTTCCACAATCACTTCTACAATGCCACCAATAGAATCTCCACTTGTTTTCGCATCATCAATTGCCTGCATCATTTTTTTTCCTGCTTCTTCATCTAAACAACGAACAGGAGACGCTTCTGTAATTTCTTGTAGTCGTTCTATTGAGTCATATGTAAGATTTTCTGCCTGCACACCACCAATTTCAATTACATGCCCTGCAACCTTGACACCTAACTCTGCTAAAAGTTTTTTTGCAACAGCACCTGCTGCAACTCGAACTGTTGTTTCACGTGCCGAAGAGCGTTCAAGTACATTTCTCATATCACGGTGCCCGTATTTAATGGCACCATTTAAATCAGCATGACCAGGTCTTGGTCTTGTAATTTGTCTTTTCATCTCTTTTGCTTCTTGTTCAGTCAACGGATCTACTCCCATAATCTTTGTCCAATGGGTAAAATCTCGATTTTCTACAACGAGCGCAATTGGAGACCCGAGTGTATGTCCATGTCTAACACCACTGACAATTTGCACTTGATCTTTTTCAATTTGCATGCGTCTTCCGCGGCCGTATCCTTTTTGTCTTCTCGCTAACTCTTCATTTATATCATCCGCCACTAGAGATAAACCTGCCGGAATTCCTTCTAAAATCGTTGTAAGTTGCGGACCATGAGACTCACCAGCTGTCATATATCTCATCGGTTATTCCTCTTTTCTTGTATTTATTTCATTTGCTCTAGCAATACTACAACATCATACTAAAAACGAAAATAGCAGGGCAGAACACATACTATTCGTTTAAACATCATTTGCCATTCTGTTGATACATAAAGTAAAGTTTCTTAATTAATAGAAACTTTACTTTATGTATCAATATATCATACCAAGCTTACCTTCGTAACTATTTGAAACTAAAAAAGTGCAAGAGGAAGTAATTATCCCCTTGCACTTTTCACTATTATCACAGTGATTAAAGCGTTTACAAATTATTTTAAAATAATTAGTAAATCCATTGATTCATTAATTTTGAGTAATCTACTAACTCTTCTTCTTTGAAGAAAATACCAATCTCACGTTCTGCACTTTCTAGAGAATCAGAACCATGGATAATATTTTTCGCAACTGTTACACCAAAATCGCCACGAATTGTACCTGGTGCCGCTTCATGAGGTCTTGTTTTACCCATCATATTACGAGCAGTATCTACTACACCTTCACCTTGCCATACCATCGCAAAAACAGGACCAGATGTAATGAAATCTACTAATTCACCAAAGAAAGGTTTTTCTGTGTGCTCAGCGTAATGTTGTCCTGCAATTTCTGGAGTCACTTGCATTAATTTCGCACCAACTAATTGAAAGCCCTTTTTCTCAAAGCGAGCTACAATTTCCCCAATGAAGGCACGTTGTACACCGTCTGGTTTTACCATTAGAAATGTTTTTTCCATAAAAAATCTCTCCACTTCTGAATTATGTATGTAATTGTATATCCCCACACACATATTAACACCCTTATCACAATTGTGCAATAGTTTTGAAATAGAGAGATTATTTTATTTGTAAAAGAAATGCATTAAAATTTTCGTTTTCCAATATACTTTGCGACATTTTGCAATGCATATTTTGCTTGCCCACGTGGCAATGGCTTTATTACCTCTAATGCTTTATGTAAATAACGTTCACTAAACGCAAAGGCTTGGTCAATTGCTGGGCTATTTTTAATCCCATGAATAATTTCATTCATTTCACTTGCCGTTGTATTTTCATGAACTGCTACAATTTTCTCTCGGAGTTTCGGATCCTCCATAGCATACAGCGCTGGCAGTGTAACATTTCCCTGTAACAAATCTCCACCTGCAGGCTTTCCAAGCTTTTCTTCTGTTGACACAAAATCTAAAATATCATCAATGATTTGATAAGACATACCAACAAAATAGCCATACCAAAACAAACGATTCACCGTATCACGATTCGCTCCCGAAGCAATAGCACCTAACTGACAACTTGCCGCAATTAATAGTGCTGTTTTCCTCTTTATTCTTCGTAAATACGTTCTTAAATTTTGATTGTAATTATACTTATCCTTAATTTGTTCAATTTCACCTTTACAAACTTCCAAAATTGTATACGACAAGGCTTGATGTGCTTCTGGAACTTCTAAATTGGTAATACATTCAAGAGACTTCGCAAACAAATAATCTCCTGTATACATCGCAATTCGGTCTCCCCATTTCGCATTAACCGTTGGGCTACTACGTCGCAATAGCGCTGCATCAATTACGTCATCATGAACAAGAGAAGCCATATGAATAAGTTCTAGCGCAACTGCCACATGCTTAATTGCATCTAACTTATAGTCCCCAAATTTCCCTGCAAGCAACACAAAAACAGGACGAATTCGTTTCCCACCAGCTTCAATAAGTTGCAATGCCGCATCTTCTATTAGTTGTTGTTCTGAGGCAACAACCTTCTTTAATTCTTTTTCTATCACATTAATATCCGATCGTAAAAAAGAGTACATAAGTTGTAACTTCATATTGTTCACCTTAACCTAAAACGTCTTTTTTCTATTTTGATTCGGGTTTAAACCCTAAATGCATAGCTGCTACTCCAAAAGTAAATGGTTTCACTTGTACACGCTCAAGCCCAGCGGTCTCAAACATACTTGCTAATTCTTTCATCCCTGGGAATGTGCTGGCAGACTCTTGAAGCCATGAATATTCCTTATAACTTTTGGCAAACATCTTTCCAAATAACGGCATGATATATTTAAAATATAAAACATACATCTGACGAAAACCAACCATCGTTGGTTGAGATGTTTCTAAACAAATTACTTTTCCACCTGGTTTAACCACACGTGTCATTTCTTTTAATACGTGCATATAATCTGGAACGTTACGCAATCCAAAACCAATTGTTACATAATCAAATGTATTATCTTCAAATGGCAGTTCCATTGCATTCCCGTGCAGAAGTTCTACATGTTTTAATTCTAAAGCTTTTACTTTTTCTTTTCCGACAGATAGCATATTTTCACTAAAGTCTAATCCATATACTTTTCCAGTCGTTCCAACTGCATCCGCCATTGCAATTGTCCAATCAGCAGTTCCACAACACACATCTAACGCCTTACTTCCAGGCCGCACATCCATAATTCGCATCGTTTCTTTTCGCCATGCTTTATGTCTTTGAAAACTTATAACCGAATTCATTACATCGTATTTATCAGAGATTTTCTCAAATACATCATGTACTCTTTCTTCTTTTGATTGCTGCATGCTCTTACCCTTCTTCCAATATAAAATTGCTTATGTTTTCAATTTACCTTTTAAAGTAGAAACTAGATCCCCAATTTCTTTATGCTTTTGTAGAAATGTACGTTCTTGTTTGTCCACTTCTTCCAACCATTCTTTACAGACGGTTTCCACGTTTCTGTCATCATCATTTGATAGAGTCGCTTGAACCGCTTGAAAAACAGGTACATTTTGTCTTTCAGCATGCAATTGATACTCTTTTTGAAGACGCTCTCTCCCTAATACATACGCTATAAACGGCTTCCAATATGATACATGAAAATGATCACATGTTTTCTGCAAAAGTGCGGACTCAATCGTCATCATGCTTTCAATAACTTCATCAACTGTTTGATATGCCTTCTGATATAACATAATTTTATGTTCATTAATTTCTTTAATTCCTTCAGCCAGCGCACGAATCAGTACAATATCACAATTCATTGAAAGTAAATAATAATACAACCCACTATAATAGTCACCTGCAAGGACTGTAAGTTGACGCCGCTTATGAAATCCGCTCGTTTCTTTATCTGCTTTGTTTGACACCTTTTCATGTGTATCGAGAGCTATCTGCACAAGCATAATCGTTACTACATAATGATCAATTTGCTCTTTATGTAAATTTGTACTTTTTAAAGCAGCATATAAAAGCACTACTTTTTCTTCATCAATAAATGGTTCTTCAATATAGTTTATAAAATAAGGATGGCGCAGTTTTGCTAGCAACTGCTCCCTTATATCCGCATACCTTCCGTAGATGTCACACACAAAAAATCACCCTTGTTTTCTAATTCATAAAACCTATTATAACACATACATTCTATTTTCTATAACCAAAACTTGGGGAATCAAAACAAACTACAATTTAGATTTCTATTCATATAATATGCATAAAAAACAAAAAATCACTCATCCATAAGTTCATGGACAACCCAAAAAATATATGTAACTTTTTAAAGACGATATGTAACCATTCATAAAATGATATAAATAAAAAAGAAAAGCAGTTTCCCGCTTTCCTTTACTTCTCCTTAATAAAAGACAAAATTTCACTACGTGCCGCTGCGTTATTTTCTAGTACACCGCGCACTGCTGTAGTTACCGTTTTTGCACCAGGTTTCTTCACGCCGCGCATTGTCATACACATATGCTCTGCTTCAACAACTACCATCACACCATGTGGCTCTAGTACTTCCATAATAGAATCAGCTACTGTTGAAGTAATACGCTCTTGAAGTTGTGGACGACGTGCAATTGTATCTACAGTACGAGCTAATTTACTTAAACCCGTTACTTTTCCACCACGTGGAATATATGCAACATGAGCAACTCCATAAAAAGGAACGAGATGATGCTCACACATCGAATAAAACGGAATATCTTTCACTAATACAAGTTCTTCGTGATCTTCTCCAAACACTTTATGCAAATGTTCCTTCGGATCTTCGTGCATACCTGAAAATACTTCTGCATACATCTTCGCAACACGTTTTGGTGTATCTAGTACACCCTCACGGTTAGGATCGTCCCCAATCGCTTCTAAAATGAGGCGCACCGCCTGTTCAATTTGTTCTAAGTTAACTTTTACCATCCGCTTAACCCTCCCGAAAAACCTAAAAGTGATACGAACACATTCTAGCATATTTATGATTTTAAAAGCAAAAAGAAGAGTTCCCCAAAAAAGGAAACTCTTCTTCCCTGTTAATATGTAAGGATTATTTAACCGCATCTTTTAACGCTTTACCAGGTTTGAATGCAGGTACTTTACTTGCAGCGATTTCAATTTCCTCACCAGTTTGTGGGTTACGTCCTTTACGAGCCGCACGCTCACGAACTTCGAAGTTACCGAATCCGATCAATTGTACTTTATCACCTTGTTTTAAAGCTTCTAAGATAGAATCAAAAACAGCGTCAACTGCTTTTGTTGCGTCCTTTTTAGAAAGGGAACTTGCTTCTGCAACAGCATTGATTAAATCTGTCTTGTTCATGCCATTCACCTCCTCCCAAAGATAAGACTGTATAATGATCATAAAATGAGTCTTACTTTCATTTGTAGGCAATTTTTACAAATTCTATACTACAAAGATGTAGATAAATCATTATCAACGCCTATATTATACGATTCTCCTGTATAATTCAATATTTTTAAAGAAATTGTTACTACGAAAATGTGAAAAAACGATGAAACTTGACAATATGCTACAAAGTGTTAGATAATGGCTATTTATTTGCTAGCTACTCCCCTATAAAGCGAAACTTCTATCACGAACCGAGCACTTCTAGACCGTTATCTCTCCATATATCCTCCTTTTCGGTAGGTATCTTATACGAGATAAAAAACAAAAGCTCCCTGCGAGCAGGGAGCTTTTGTTTATAAAATAATGGCAATTAATCCGCCAGATCCTTCGTTAATAATTCTTTCGAGCGTTTCTTTTAATTTATAACGTGCATTTTCAGGCATTAAAGACAATTTTGCTTGAATCCCTTCTCGAACAATTGAACTCAGCGAACGTCCAAAGATATCAGAGTTCCATATAGAAAGCGGATCATCTTCAAAATCTTGCATTAAGTAACGGACAAGCTCTTCACTTTGCTTTTCAGTACCAATAATTGGCTCAAAAGTAGATTCAACATCGACTTTAATCATATGAATCGACGGTGCAACGGCCTTTAATTTCACACCAAATCGCGATCCATGGCGAATAATTTCCGGCTCATCTAGACTCATATCAGCTAATGCAGGTGCAGCCACACCATACCCTGTTTGTTTGACCATCCTTAAAGCATCTGAAACTTGATCATACTCCGTTTTCGCATGAGAAAAATCAAGCATCAACTTTAACAAATGATCTTTCCCTCTAATTTCTACGCCTACAACTTCTTTTAATATTTGATCGTACAACTCATCCGGTGCATATAAGTCAATTTCTGCAACACCTTGCCCCATATCGATCCCAGCTAGACTCGCCCGATCAATAAACTCATATTGACTAAACTGCCAGACAACACGGTCTACATCGCGAAGTCGTTTTATATCTTTAACTGTCTCTTGAACAGCTTCTTGATAACTTTGGCGTAACCAATGTCCTTCATTTAATACCATGACCCAGCTTGGTAGATTCACATTCACTTCCAAAACAGGGAATTCAAATAAAGCTTCGCGAAGTACATTGTAAACATCTGTTTCTCTTAAACTCTCCACACTCATTGCCAATACAGGAATATCATGCTCTTCTGATAAACTTTGACGTAACTGTTCTGTATCTGGATGATAAGGCTGTACAGTATTAATAATCATGATAAATGGTTTACCTACTTCTTTTAATTCATTGATAACACGTTCTTCTGCTTCTATATAATCCCGTCTTGGAATTTCTCCAATCGTTCCATCAGTTGTAATGACAACCCCAATAGTAGAATGTTCTTGAATTACTTTACGCGTTCCAATTTCAGCAGCCTCATGAAACGGGATAGGCTCTTCATACCAAGGTGTATTAATCATTCTTGGGCCATTCTCATCTTCGTATCCTTTCGCTCCAGGAACCGTATAACCTACACAATCTACTAATCGAATATTTACTTCAAGACCGTCATCAACCTGAATGGAAACCGCTTGGTTTGGAACAAATTTTGGTTCTGTTGTCATAATCGTACGTCCAGCGGCACTTTGAGGTAATTCATCTTGTGCTCTTTGACGATCTGAATCATTTTCGATATTCGGAATAACAACAAGTTCCATAAATTTTTTAATAAACGTTGATTTTCCTGTTCGAACAGCTCCTACAACCCCTAAATAAATATCACCGCCCGTGCGCTCAGCAATATCTTTAAAAATATCGACCTTTTCCAAGTGATTCCCTCCCTCAAAATTTTTGGGAATAATACAAGTTTGTATTCACATACAATAGCCTTCATTGATGTTTCTTATCATATAAAATATTCTAGAAGTGCGGACAATATATCATATGATTTTGTCCTAAATTCATATGACTATTTAAAAAGAACTTTTTGTTTTCATCATAAGTTGTATTACATGAAAAAAACCTTTCTTCTAGAACTTATTCGCTAAAAGAAAGGTTCATGACTTATCATTTAAAAAAAATTGGTTCTCCGTTTTTTACTGTATACGGTAAAGAGTACGCAGGCACAAATGGTGTATCTTTTAAAAGCATATTCCGAATATCTTCTCCCTCTTTTATTTTTTCTCCATTTTTTTGTAACATTTCATATAAATCCATTCGATAATCAACAAAAATCTCTCCTTTTTCATTGATTACAAGCGGCAACCCTCTTCCAGAATATGGACTTGTCACTTGCGGCACATCTTTATATCCCATTTTTTTAAAATCCAGTTCATAAACACCATCTGCAATAACCTTTTTAAAAGGAGGATATTGATGATCATCGCGATACATTCGCAACTTCAACTTGACATCTCGTATTTGTTCCGCCATTCTGACGTCAAGTAACTTTACCGTTGGATTTGTTTCTACATCTACTAATACATATTGATACACTCCACCACTTTCATATGCATTTCCAGGTGCTTCTTGTATATAACGTGGTGCAATTTTTTGAAAATCAATGGGGTATTTCTGATAAATTGGTGTATTCATATCACATGTTTTAATTGGTAATAAGCCACTATTTTGTTCCTTGTATGTATTGACTGCCTTTTGAACAGCTTGCAACTGATCTTCATAAGGGACAGCATTTTGTTTCATATTTTCTCTAGGATACATACATCCTGATAAAAGGCTTATACAACAAAATATTAAAATAATATATGGTTTTTTCACAGATAATCCATCCTTTATTTTCTCAATCCCATCCATTACAACTCGTTTACACATCTCCGCCTATCTCCTCACAATCTATCCGAAAATGAAAATAAAGAGTACTGATTATTCATTCTTATTGTTCAACCGGTCCACTAAACACTACAAGGAAAATAACAATCCCAGATACAATCATAAGCGTATAGGCAATACTCGCTGTAATCCCTTTCAAAATTTTATTCTTCATTTTATGTCTACTTAATAAAATAAAAACTACCGCAATAAACATAAATCCCATAGCCCCTAAAGAAAACCACATTTTTATAAGTCCTTCAGACATAGGCACACTCCTTAATTATTAATCTATTTTTATATTATTTTAACAAATTAAAAATTTTAAACAAATAAAAAAATAATATACCTCCCTTCTTTTTAGGGTAGGAGAGAGCATCCGACCATGCATAGAAGCGCCCAGACCCTCTTTTTATCCCATGTCATGTGAAAGCAAAGAGAGTAAATGAGTACGAGTCACCTTTTGCTTTTGTTAAAACAAATTATATACTGGAAGAGTAAAATTATTTTATATAAAGCGAAACTTTAATCAGTGGGGTTTTCTTCATCCCCCCTAATTATTAGTTGAACCAATCGGGATTTTCCAGGCCGTTGATCCCACACCTATCTTCCTCGTTTTTCTCTGAATCTTGAGGTGGGGGTCTTACTGCCCGTTAATGCGGGATAAAGCGAAACTTTAATCAATAAGTGTTTTCTTTCTCTCCCACTAATGATTTGTCATCACCAACCGGGATTTTCCAAAGTAAATAAAACTACCAAAAGTAAGCTTTAATTGACGTAAATCTCCTCACTCCCTTACTTTCTGATAAACTTTGAAACAAAAATAAAACCGAAGCGAATGTATCCCCTTCGCTTCGGTTGACCAAATATGCCCACAAACAGCTCCATTTCCATTTTCATAGCTATCGTATGCAATCCTCGAATCCTTTGTTTCTCATACTTTATTTTTTAAACATCTTACTTAACGAGCTAAAGTCCGCTGGCATATTATTATTAATAATTGCTTTTACAATTTGATCTTCTTGTTCTTTTGGCACCTCTCTTCCCGCCATTGTTGCAACTTGATGAATTAATTGACGTAGTACTTTTTCATCACGTAAATTTGCGTTTTGTACAGATGATGCTAATTTAAAAATATCGTCTTTATTTACTTTCGCTTCTTTCTCAATATTATTGAAAATGTTGTTATCCATTCCCTTCACCCTCTCTTCAATTTACACTCCATCGTATGCAAAAAGAATCAAATGGTGAAAAGACCTAGAAAAACCAAAAAGCTGTATACGTGCTTTTTTGCACGCATACAGCTTTTTGTTATAATAAATCGGGTATTGCTTCAACTTCATGTTTACGAACACGCCCCATCAATGATCCTACTGCATCTTTCACATTATTTCCATTGAATAGCACATCATATAAAGCTGACGTAATCGGCATTTCAACTTCCATTTTCTCAGCCATTTCGTATGCCGCTTTCGTTGTTCGTACACCTTCAACTACCATACCCATACTATCTAATACTTCTTCTAATGAATATCCTTTACCAAGCATATTTCCCGCGCGCCAATTTCGGCTATGGACACTTGTACAAGTTACAATCAAGTCGCCCATTCCTGTTAAACCAGCAAATGTCAACGGATTACCGCCCATCTTTCTTCCTAAACGCGCAATTTCCGTTAAACCACGTGTCATAAGAGCTGCTTTTGCATTATCACCTAATCCGAGGCCATCTGTTATGCCGGCGGCTAATGCGATAATATTTTTTAGCGCTCCACCAAGTTCTACTCCAACGATATCTGGATTCGTATACACCCTGAAATAACTATTCATAAATAAGTCTTGTACTTCTTCAGCCGCTTCCATACGCTTCGCTGCAGCAGTAACCGTTGTAGCTTGACGAAGTCCTACCTCTTCTGCATGGCTCGGTCCTGATAAAACAACGACATCTCGAATAAGATGCGCCGGAATTTCTTCTTCAATCATTTCCGAAATACGTTTCGAAGTTCCTGGTTCAATCCCTTTACTTGCATGAATCCAAGTCATCGGTCCTGAAACAAATTTCTTCATATCTTGCAATACTTCTCGATACGCTTTCGTCGGTACAACTAAAAGTACTGCACTTACATCTACTAATGCTTCCTCTAAAGAAGAGTAGGCTACGATTGTGCTTGGCAATGTAATTCCTGGAAGGTATCGACTGTTCTCATGTTTCATATTGATTTCATTCATGAGCTCGGAACGATTTCCCCAAATCCGTACATCATGACCATTGTCAGCTAATACCATCGCTAACGCTGTTCCCCAGCTACCTGCTCCTACTACTGTGATTTTTTTCATAAAATCACATCCTCTCCATTAGTCTCTTGCTCTAGAAATAATTCGAATTGGCGTTCCTACAAAACCAAATGACTCACGTAAACGATTCTTCAAGAAACGTTCATATGAAAAGTGCATTAATTCTGGATCATTTACAAAGACAACAAATGTCGGTGGTTTCACCGCAACTTGTGTTGCATAGAAGATTTTCAGACGACTACCGTTATGTGTTGGTGTTGGATTCATTGCCACCGCATCCATAATTACGTCATTTAATACGTTCGTTTGTACGCGAATGCTATGACTTTCATTTACTTCATTAATAACCGGTAATAATGTCTGTGTACGTTTCTTCGTTTTTGCAGATAAGAATACAATCGGTGCATAATCCAAGAATTGGAAATGCGCACGAATATTTTCTTCAAATGCTTTCATTGTCTTTTCGTCTTTTTTAACTGCATCCCATTTATTCACAACGATAATAACAGCTCGTCCTGAGTCATGTGCATAACCAGCAATCTTTTTATCTTGCTCAATAATTCCTTCTTCACCGTCTAAAACAACTAAGACAACGTCAGAGCGTTCAATCGCTCTTAGTGCACGAAGTACACTATATTTTTCTGTACTCTCATATACTTTTCCTTTTTTACGCATACCAGCTGTATCAATAATAACGTAATCTTGACCATCTTTACTATATGGTGTATCGACAGCATCACGTGTTGTTCCCGCTACGTTACTTACGATTACACGTTCTTGACCAAGCAATGCATTTACTAGTGAAGATTTCCCTACGTTTGGGCGGCCAATTAATGAGAAACGAATTGTCTCGTCATCATATGCTTCCTCTTCAATTTTTGGAAAATGCTTTGCTGCTTCGTCTAATAAATCACCTAAACCTAATCCGTGTGTACCTGAAATTGGGAATGGCTCACCAAATCCTAATGCATAGAAATCATAAATATCATTACGCATCTCAGGATTATCTACTTTATTTACTGCAAGTACAACCGGCTTTTTAGAACGATATAAAATTTTTGCAACCTCTTCATCTGCAGCTGTTACACCATCGCGGCCATTCGTCATAAAAATGATAACATCCGCTTCATCAATCGCAACTTCTGCTTGTTGACGAATTTGTGTCAAAAATGGCTCGTCTCCAATATCAATTCCGCCTGTATCAATAATGTTAAATTCATGGTTTAACCATTCACCGGCGCTATAAATACGATCTCGTGTTACCCCGGGGATATCTTCTACAATTGAAACTCTCTCTCCAACAATTCTATTGAAAATAGTAGATTTTCCTACGTTCGGGCGCCCTACTATTGCCACTACTGGTTTCGGCATATCATTTCATCCTTTCAACTTGCTTCTGTTTATTATGTAAAAAACCCTTCTTTGTGCAAGAAGGGATTTGCATTCCAGAATATTTCTCATCATATCAAAACATCTCATATTATATCACACGTTACTAATGTTTCACAATAATATATACATTCTCTTGTAAGCGGTGGGCAATGCCGTCTAGAATCGCTTCTAAATTATTTGCTACAAATTCCATTTCTTCTTTCGATTCACATATAAACAAAGGTGCTCCACCACCAAACTTTTCTGGTGTTGTTGTAATTACAGCAAGAATAAAGCTTTCTAACATCATCACAAATCTCCCCTTCCTTTTGGAGCCTCTGATGACATATGAACTGCACTTTCTAATGTTGGTACATTTCCTATTACAGCAATCGCTTTTTTTACATCTTGATCTTGCGGGAGTACAAATACCCCTACTCTTCCATCTTCTAAATCACGCTTAGCTAACGGAACTAACGCCGGAGTTCCAGAATCTCTAAATATGCCTAATGCAACAGAAACATCATGCAATATTGCTTGTCGTTGTCCAAGGTTCGAGATCGTTACTCTTGCGTCAATAGATTTAGGCTTTAAAATAAAACCCATTCCATACTTCATAATTTCTTCTTGCCTTGCTGGCAATCCAATATTCATAATATAAATATTATCAATATATAATCCTGCCTCTTCAAACCGGAGAGGAACATGCTCAATATCTACCAGATCACGTAACCTTTTACCAGACATCAATGTTTTCGCAATAAAAAATCCCACTATACCAGCCACTACACCAGCAATCCATGAATGAAACCCTATATATGTAAATGTCGTCACAAATGCTGTTAGCATCGCTAAATAGTTACGACTTTCAAACACAAGGGCTATCCCCTCAATATATGTGTTTCCGCGTGGTACAAGCTCATACCCATCTAATTGCTGCAGTGTATTCCTCTCCATATTTCGAACATCTCGGAATTGAGATGCAGCCAATGTTAAGAAAGTAATTGCTGAAAAATCCTTCTTCAAAATAGACGGAATAGCAATCGCCCCTAAAGCTGCTGCAATCAGCCCCATAGCAATATGAATGATTTTCCCATGCAAACGTGTCGGATACTGCCTCGTATCTGTACGAAGCATCAAAATTCGCGTTATTGTTCCAGCAATGACGCCACATAAAATGGCTGATGTATATTCAGTCATGTATTATCCTTGCCTTTCTTTTACATGTTTTTTCCTAAATTGCCCTCTATACGAAGATGCTTTTACGATGTAAAACATCACCGTAATCAATAGCGTAGAAACAGCAATGATATCAAGAAATGTCAAACTACCAAATTCGTACGGAAAATGAAGCCTGCCAAAAATAAATGTTACTAATATTTCTCCTTGTAATGCTCCCGCGTATAAAGAACATAGGCGTAATAAACGATCTCGATGTAATAAAATTGATGCATATACAAGAGCACCACTCAACATCCAAGTTCGATTAATGACAATCCAAATCGGGTCATACACCTCTAATAAATGAAAGCTTGTGTATAACATAGCAATAATAAGTGCTGACAATAAAGCATATATTTTTTTCCATATAGAATATAGAGCAATCCCTAAAAAAGAAATAACTCCAACTATAAGAGCATTTACTGATACAGTGACCGAAGCAATAGATACCGTTATTTGTGAACAAATAATAAATATCAATATAACAGCACTGACTTTCCAACGAATTTCATCTTTTCCCAAAAAAAATGTTGTAACAATCCAACCCATCCATGCTACGAAATAAAAATAACTTCCCTCCATATTTCGCCCTCCTATCATTTCCATTATGGGAACTTTTTATGAAAACTAATCCTTTTCTTCTTTTTGCATAGTTTTTTCTTATAACAGCAACACTTTCTATTGAGGGGGTGCAAACAACAATGGGAAAAGACCGCCAAGAAAAAAAATTAAAACAATCACGCCGCGTTGAATCAGATCGTGATCAATCATTGCAATATCCTGGTGCAACAGGGCTTGATACACCGGAGCAAGCACGTAAACAAAATCAGCATTAAAAGTAAAATAGTTCTTACTTTACGAAAATCTAGTGTAAGATTACATTCTCAATGAACGCAAAAAAAGATGGTTTCGGTATAACACCAAAACCATCTTTTTATTACTTAAAAATATTAGAAAACTTCTCATTTTTTTAATGCGTTGCATTTTAAACTACTTGATTTTAAAATAAATAACCTCTATATTTCACTTTATCTCAAATGCTTTTCCAAATTTATAGATTAATGATAGTATAAAATAATTTATACAGATCAATTTCCCGTACATATAAAAGAAAAAACCAACCAAATGGTTGATTTTCCCCCTTACATCTCCTATTAAATCCTATCTCATACTGTAATTTTTAGTATCAATCCCGCGCTGTGATAGCCAATGGTACGTATCACCTTTCACAATAAGCGGCACTCGCTGAAGCTCAGAAAGCGTACTCGCTCCAAGAGCCGTCATAATAAATTGCAAGTCCGTGTGTAAAAGTTCTATTTCTTCGATTAATTTCTGGGTACCATCATTCATCAATATACGTAAAAAATAGCCAGCAAAGGCCGTTGCCTGTGCCCCAAGTGCAATCGCTTTTGCTACATCAAGTGCCGTTTGTATACCACCAGATGCAATAAGAGAGAGGTTATTGTTTGTAGAGGATGCTTCTATTATAGAGGCTGTAGTCTGAATGCCCCAATCGTTAAAATAAGAAAGCATTCGCTGCCTTCGCTCATTTTCAACTGCAGCAAAGTTTGTGCCACCATAACCACCAATATCTACAGCTGAAACGCCAACATTAGTAAGTTGCTGTACTGCTTCTTTACTCATACCAAATCCTACTTCTTTCACGATAACAGGAACTTGAGAACTTATAACAATTTGCTCAATCCGCTTTAATACACCTGTAAAATCCCGGTCACCTTCTGGCATCGTTAGTTCTTGAATGACATTCAAATGAATTTGCAAAGCATTTGCTTCGATCATATCAACTGCTCGCTTTGCTTGATCAACACTCGCTTCACTACCCAAATTTGCAAAAACGATGCCATTTGGGTTTACCTTTCGAACGATTCGATAAGAGGACGCTTCTCTCTCATCTTTTAAAGCAGCCATTTGAGAACCAACAGCCATCGCAAGGTTATGATGCTTGGCTACATGTGCCAACTGTTCATTAATATGTAATGTGTGCTCTCCACCACCACCGGTCATCGCATTGATAAAAATCGGCGAACTTAATGAAAGTTCGCCGATTTCCGTTTCAAATGTAATACTTTCATAACTTGAATTTGGCAAGCTTTGATGGACAAAAGCAATGTCATGAAAGCCATGTATACGAGACTGTCCGGTGGAAAGAGCGTATTCAATATGTTCTAATTTCCGTTTTGCCCTTACCACTTGTACCCCTCTTTATTTCTTTAATTTTTTCAGTTGTTCACCAATAATATCACTAAATTGGAAAGTTGCAGACTCAGAAGTCGGCTCATATTGGCTGTAATCTTCTGTTTCATTATTTTCTTCAACAGCTTCTTTTATACTTAAAGAAATGCGTTTTTCTGCTGCATGTACTTCAAGTACTTTCACTTTCACTTCTTGTCCCATTTCTAATACTTCATTTGGATTTTTCACGTGGCGATTTGCAATTTGTGATACGTGCACAAGTCCTTCTACACCTGGTAAAATTTCAACGAAAGCACCGAATGTAACAATACGTTTTACTATACCCTCTCGAACATCACCCGCTTTAACTTCAGCAGCAACATTTTCCCAAGGTCCTGGCTCTGCAGCTTTAATCGATAAAGAAATGCGCTGCGTATCAGCATCAACCGATAACACTTTGACTTTTACACTTTGCCCTTGTGTTAACACATCAGACGGCTGTTCAACGCGATCATGAGAGATTTGAGAAATGTGTACTAAACCATCTACGCCACCAACATTCACAAAAGCTCCGAAGTCAGTTAAACGTTGAACTGTACCTTCCACAACATCTCCTTCTTTTAAAGAAGAGATCGCTTCTTTTTTCTTCGATTCTAATTCTTGTTCTACAACTGCTTTATGCGAAAGAATAACACGATTCTTTTCACGATCTAATTCAACGATTTTCACCGCTAATGTTTTTCCTTTATACTCAGTAAAGTCTTCTACATAGTGCATTTCTACAAGTGAAGCTGGAATAAATCCGCGAACACCAAGGTCTACAACTAAACCACCATTCACAATATCTTTTACAGTAACATCAAACACTTCACCTGAAGTGAACTTCTCTTGCAATTCTACCCATGCTTTTTCTGCATCAACAGCACGTTTCGATAATACAAGATCATCATCTTCTAATTTAATAACTTTTAATTCAAGAGTCTGGTCTAATTCTACAACATCACTGGCTTTTTCAATATGAACGTTAGCTAATTCACTAATCGGAATAACGCCATCTGTTTTGTATCCAACATTTACAAGAACTTGCTTTTCTTCAACTTTCGTTACAGAACCTGTAACAACGTCACCCACTTGTAATGCTTTTGAATCCACAACTTCTTCATTCATTTTCTCTACCATGGAAATACCTCCCTACAGAATTGACAAAGCTTTTTTATGTATATACGAAATGAAAACAAATGTTTTCATTTGCATGTTATAAGAATGTTTTAGCACATACTCGATTCTAACCTATTGTTTGTCCTACACTTCATAGAAGGTATAGAAACCTATATAAATAGTATACAGCAAAATCTCCTTGAATAAAGTATGTTTTAAAATATAATAGCGAATATATTCTGACAGTTCCTCTTCTTTTACTAACTTCTTACAAATTGACTTATTTGTCAAGAAAAGTGTCCTACCATTCCCCACGATTCTAATAAAAAAGAAAGGGGACTCCCCTTTCTTTACTTTGCAAATGCTCCAGAAACAATATCCATAATTTTTCGCACAACTTCTTCAATTGATAAAGAAGTTGTATCTAATTCCAATGCATCATCCGCTTTTTTCAGCGGAGAAACTTCACGTTCTGAATCCAGCTTATCACGCTCAGCAATCTCTTTTTTCAATTGCTCTAAACTAGAAGCAAAACCTTTTTTCGTGTTTTCAAGATGTCTACGCTCCGCTCTCTCTTGAACAGAAGCAAGCATGAAAATTTTCACTTCCGCATTAGGTAGCACATGCGTACCAATATCACGACCGTCCATTACCACTCCGCCCTTTTCTGCTAGAGCCTGTTGGCGACGTACCATCTCTTCGCGAACAAGACGGTGCTTGGCAACAATTGATACACGATTTGTTACATTCGGTGTACGAATCGCTTCAGATACATCCTGGCCGTTTAAGAAAACTAATTGTGTATTTTCGCCTTGTTGAAACTCAATATTTACATTTTTTAAAACTGCCATTAGGCTTTCTTCATTTTCAATATCTACACTTTGCTCCAAAGCAGCGTATGTAAGTATACGATACATTGCACCTGTGTCAATATAAACATAGGAAAGTTCTTTCGCAACAATCTTTGCAACTGTGCTTTTCCCAGCAGCTGCTGGACCATCTATCGCAATTGAAATTCGTTTTTCCATTGTAACACCTCATTTTTTCACTTATAAAACAAAATGAAAAGCAGGTACAAATCCCCTGCTTCTCTGTGCCTGTTCCATGTCGATTAAATCCTCAATTATTGTAGCATAATCCTTACTAGAAGGAAATGAAAACTACTTATTCACTTGTAAAATATCCGTTTTGTTTTTACTTGTAACTCCTTCATAATATGCGATTTTTGATATATATTTCACTGTGGATTCTTGCATAAAAAGCAATTGAATAATACAGAGACAAATAAATTGAACCAATAATATACGAATTAAAACTCCCTCAATTTTTTTCAAAAATATCCTCTTTTCATTTTTTCTCACTCATTGCAACAGCTTATGATAGAAAAAACTATCACTTCAATTCTTTCCGAGTATAAAGTAGCTAACTTTATTTTCATTTCTAATACAAACTTTTATACATTTTCATTGTCGAATCTAGTAAAAACATGTTATGTTCTAAATGTATTTTTTCGAATGGAAAGGGGTATAAGCATTGAAAAAAATCCTAGTTTTACACACAGGTGGAACAATCTCAATGGAAGAAGATAAAGAAACTGGGGTTGTACAACCAGGGGAACAAAATCCTCTTTTAAAATTCATTCCTGATTTAGAGGATGATATTGATTTAATTGTTGAAGATGTCTTTCATCTTCCATCACCTCATATGACTCCTAGTGAGATGTTACAATTACAAGTCATTATTGACGAAAGAGTAAAAAACGAAGGCATCCATGGTGTTGTCATTACACATGGTACAGATACATTAGAAGAGACTGCATACTTTTTAGATTTAACTGTACAAGCGAACATTCCAATTGTTGTAACAGGGGCAATGCGCTCTAGCAACGAATTAGGTGCTGACGGTTTATATAACTTTTTATCTGCTGTAAAGGTTGCAAATAGCAACGAAGCACTTGGAAAAGGTGTTCTTGTCGTATTAAATGATGAAATTCATTGCGCAACAAATGTAACAAAAACGCATACAAGTAATGTTGCAACATTCCAAAGTCCTCAATACGGACCAATCGGTATGGTGACAAAGCGCGGCGTTGTCTTTCATCACGCTCTCGTACATCATGAAACATATGTGGTCGGACAAATTTCTAAAAACGTTGTTGTGTTAAAAGCATACGCTGGTATGGATGATACACTATTAGCAGCAATTGAAACCTTACCAGTAGACGGAATTGTAATCGAAGCACTTGGTCAAGGTAATTTACCACCAAGAACACTCCCTAGTTTACAACGCTTAATAAATAAAGGCATTCCAATTGTTCTCGTTTCCCGCTGCTTTAATGGAATTGTCCAAGACGTATACTCCTATGAGGGTGGAGGAAAGCAATTAAAAGATATGGGTATTGTTTTCACATACGGTTTAAACGCTCAAAAAGCCCGTATTAAACTACTTGTCGCTTTAGAATGTGCGCACTCTAAAGAAAAAATCCAACAAATGTTTATGCAGGATTAACAAATAAGCTGTCGAAATTCGACAGCTTATTTTTGTTCTCTTGATACAACTGTTTGTGTAATTGCTCCACCATGAAATCTTCCATTCTCAATAAAAATTTCATTCGCATTATTGCCAGCTGCAATAACACCCGCAATAAAGATATTCTCAACATTCGTTTCCATTGTTTCTTCTATAAATAGTGGGCGCCCTGTTTCTTTATCAATTTCTACTCCCATTTTTGTTAGAAAACTATGATCTGGGTGGTATCCCGTCATCGCAAATACAAAATCATTTTGAATTGTAAATGACTCTCCGTTACTTGTATACGTAAGTGTATGTTCGGTAATTTCTTTCACATGAGCATGGAACTGCATTTGAATTGTACCATTACGCACTAATGCTTCAAATTCAGGTAAAATCCACGGCTTAATACTCTTTGAATATTCTCCCCCGCGATACAACACCGTTACACGTGCTCCAGCTTTTACAAGTTCTAACGCCGCATCTACACTTGAATTTTTCCCTCCTATCACAACTACATCACGGTCAAAATACGGATGTGCCTCTTTAAAGTAATGGGATACTTTGTCTAAATTTTCTCCAGGAACGTTCATATAGTTGGGGTTATCATAATATCCCGTTGCCACTACAATATATTTTGCAGTATATGTCTCCTTGTTCCCATCACGCTTCGTCGTATTTACTCTAAAGAAGTTTCCGTCCTTTTGCACTTGTTCTACACGTTCAAATGCATTGACACGCACACCTTTACGTTTTACCACTTCGCGATAGTATGCAAGTGCTTGATTACGCACCGGTTTACGGTTTTCTGTAATAAACGCAACATCACCAATCTCAAGCTTTTCACTAGAGGAAAAAAATGTTTGGTGAGTTGGATAATGATAAATCGCGTTCACAATATTTCCTTTTTCAATTACGAGTGGATTGATTCCCTCTTGTTGCAGTGAAATCGCCGCCGCTAACCCACATGGTCCGCCCCCGATTATTATAGCTGTTTCTTTTTGCATACTCGGTTCACTCCTAGTCTTATGCTTCAATCTCTATTTATTAAAAAACAAGAAAAAACCTACTTTCAGCAGTAGGCACCTATCTTTATTGTATTCATTTTTCATATATTTGTCATCTAAACGATACGTACATTCGATAGACGTCCGCTAAAAACTGTCTAAATCTTATTCCTTGTTGTCCAAATACATTTTCCGGATCAATCTTTCTCGTAGGATCAAGTGTTTTATGAGATACAATATCCGTTTTAGGATTTAAATTAAATGTATGACATAAATAAGCATGGTACCATGTAAACCGCGTGTAAGAATCCCAAAAACTAACATTACCTCCATAACACATTTCAACACCAATTGACGCTTTATTCGCATCATAACCAAACAAATCGTTATCTGTTGGTACGCCATATCTTACATGATATGCTACCTCATTAATTGGGATAATTTCTAAAATAGTTGTATCATCTACAAAAGTATGCGCCGATGCTTTCGGTTGTACTTCGTTAAAGTAATCACGATTTCCTATCGCATTGCTACCAGGATTCCCCGTATCATGGCTTACAATAAATCTTACCTTTGAAAGGCGGATTCCTGGCCTTGAGCTTCCGTACCCAATATAATTTCGCTCTATAGGGAACATCACCATGTCTATCAACTCCGCTCTAGAAAATTACCTTTCTTCCTTATATATGTATTCAACCTCGATATCTATATGGCACATTTCTTACGCAAAGAGAAAATCAAAAATATTTGAAGTAAAGACCATAAATAATAAAATACTTACAGCAGTTCCATAAAACCCATAAAACCAAACACAGTCTTCTTTTGTATCTAAACCGAAAAATTTATTCACGGATTGTAACAAAGATGAGCGTTTCACATGTTTTTCTCGTAAAACTTCTACCCGTTCCATAACATCTGTTGGCATCATAAATCTTTGGTTTGCTGTCATTTTCATTATCAATCTCTCCTTATTTTGTTTCCGTTTTGTTTATCTAAGGAGAGTATAGCACGAATGTTCGTATAGAACAAGCGTTCTTTTTTGTTTTTTATGAACGCACTTCCATTCTTAACATATTCCCTTCTATTAAGAGTCACAATTTATCCCGTATTAACAGGCAGTAAGACCCAGACTGATAGAAATTTCACTTTATCCAATCCACTTGAAAAGTAATATTATAATTTCTAGACTATAGCAATCACTGGTCCAACAATACATACTCTAAACAATAAAAGAACGTGGTTTCCTTGAAGGAAACCACGTTCTCTCTAAACTTCTCGTTCTATTATACCCAACCTCTAAAGCGACTAGCTTCTGCCATCTTACGTACACCAACCATATAAGCTGCTAAACGCATGTTCACTTTACGAACTTGTGATGTTTCATAAATGGAATCGAATGATCTTACCATTACTTTTTCTAAGCGTTGTTCTACTTCTTCTTCTGTCCAATAGTAACCTTGGTTATTTTGTACCCATTCGAAGTAAGATACCGTAACACCACCAGCACTTGCTAATACGTCAGGAACAAGTAAAATACCGCGTTCTGTTAAAATTTTAGTTGCTTCTAATGTAGTTGGACCATTTGCTGCTTCTACAACAATTTTCGCTTTAATATCCGCAGCATTCTCCTCTGTAATTTGGTTCTCGATTGCAGCTGGAACTAGAATATCACAATCAAGTTCTAATAGCTCTTTGTTTGAAATTGTATTGTTAAACAATTTTGTTACTGTTCCGAAGCTGTCGCGACGATCAAGTAAGTAGTCGATATCCAATCCATTTGGATCATGCAGTGCACCGTAAGCATCAGAAATCGCAATTACTTTTGCACCAGCATCGTGCATAAATTTAGCTAAGAAGCTACCAGCGTTCCCAAACCCTTGGACAACAACGCGAGCGCCTTTAATGTCGATACCGCGTTTTTTCGCAGCTTCTCGAATACAGATTGTTACACCTTTCGCAGTCGCTGTTTCACGGCCATGAGATCCACCTAATACAAGTGGTTTACCTGTGATAAATCCTGGTGAATTGAATTCATCGATGCGGCTATATTCATCCATCATCCATGCCATAATTTGTGAGTTTGTAAATACATCTGGAGCAGGAATATCTTTTGTTGGACCAACAATTTGACTAATTGCTCGTACGTATCCACGGCTTAATCTTTCTAATTCACGGAAAGACATTTCTCGTGGATCACAAATGATACCACCTTTACCTCCACCATATGGTAAATCAACAATACCACATTTTAAACTCATCCAAATAGAAAGTGCTTTCACTTCGTTTTCTGTTACGTTTGGATGGAAGCGAATTCCACCTTTCGTTGGACCAACAGCATCATTGTGCTGTGCGCGATATCCTGTAAATATTTTAACAGTCCCGTCATCCATACGAACTGGAATTTTCACTGTCATCATACGAATTGGTTCTTTAAGTAATTCATACACCTCGTTTGGATAACCCAATTTTTCTAGGGCTTCACTAATAACAATTTGTGTTGAATTTAATAATTCAAAGTGCTGTTCCCTTTTTTGTGTTTGTGTTTGAGCTCCCTTTTCGGCTACCATAGTAAGTAAACCCCCTGTAATTTCACTTGTTTAGTAAACCTTCATTGCCTAGTATACACCGTTAAATTTGGAATGCAATAGAAAACGCTAACAAATATATACAAACTTATTTTTATTGCAAGCGTTTTCAATATCATTATAGTCCTTTTATCACTTTTAGAAAAGTAAAATACTTAAATATTTAAATATTTTTTATACTATAATGTATTTTAATCTCTCGAATATCATAAAACACTAACAAAACCTCAAGCCAATTACATTAGCTGAGGTTTTGTTTTAAGATAAAATACTTGTATATTTGCTGAATTGCTTGAGAATCCATTAATTCTTTTCCATATTCCATAATACGATAAATTGTTACTGTAGAAGAATTACCGTATTCCGCTAAAATCGCAATAATATCCGCCTTTAATAACGCTGGTTCTTCTTCCATCCAAAGATAAAAACGCCCATCCCATGTGTAAAGTTTTCCTCCGGTTACACCGAGATTATACAAACGACTTGCCAAAGTAATCACATCTTCAAACGTTGCAAATTCATACAATATATGCTCACTCTCATCTAGAGTTACTTGCATTTCAATAAACTCATCACGAAACTCATCTTCTGTATCCGTTTCATGATTTTCTTTTGTAACAATCACAACCATTCCTTGTGCCTGTAAAGAAAAAACTTCAACTGCAATTGGACCATCTGCTTCAAACCCAAGTTCTTTATTTGCTTCTTGCATCATATCACGAAATAACTGTTGCACTTTTGGAGCATTTTTCCATAAATCCTCTTTCGTCAACCCTCGCTCAGATAAATCGTCAAATGTTAGGAAAATTTTAATTTTATTATAATTCAATCGTTCCAACCTCATCTTGTAACCTCCCTACGTAACCGTTGTATCTAATTTTTATTATATGAAATAGAAAATAGATGGTTCTTTTCGAACAACTATTCTGACATTTTTAACCATTCATCCCATTCTTTTTTTGTATCGCCAATACATATATTTTGAAGTTCAGCCTCGTCTTCATCTGAAACAAGCTGGCTTGCAAACCCAATAAGTCCAGTGCAGATCTTCGGATTCTGACTTTGCAACTTCTTAATCAAATTCAGCCAACTTTTCAAATATCGTTCTTTTGAACATGCTATAAATACATATTTAGGTGTGAATTGCTCGATGGCTGCACAGATCTCATTTTCCTCTAGGCCTGTCCCCAAATATATCGCTTGATAACCTTTCAAACGTAAATATATTGTAAAAAGAAACAGATGTAATGCATTCATTTCTCCTGGTGCACATACTGACAAAGCTTTTGGCAATGTAAAATGAGTTTGCGTATTATGATAAATCATTCCAACGCGTGAACATAAAAACGCCTCCACATACCGCTCTTGTACAGCTGTTATCTCATCATTTTTCCGCATAGTCTCTAACTTATCAGCAATCAGGATAAATATATGAGTGATTACTTTTTCTATTGTATAAATAACAAATGCCTCGTTTAATAATTCACGGGCATGTATTTCATCAAATTTTAACAAATAACCAAGGATATCGTCCACTAATAAAATTTCTTTACTATACGTCATCTCAGCTGGATTGTGATTTTGCAATCGATTGCTTTCTAATAGCTGGACTGCTTGACCAATTGTAAATCCTTCATTTACTTTATTCATTAACCATTTTAAGATTCTCACATGCTCTTCTGTATATAAACGATACCCTGCATCATTGCGCTTTGGAGCAATAATATGATATCGTCTCTCCCAAGCCCGCAGTGTACTTGGCTGAATCCCAAGCATATTCGAAACAGCTTTTATATTATACTTTCCTTTTAAAGTTGGCATATTTTCCCCACCTTTAAACCGAATATCTCTTAATTTTCTCCTTGCAATGTAATTAAGTGTGTTTGAGCTGGGGCTCGAAACCGTAGTGGTATTAATGTCGTTCCATACCCATTACTCACAAATAAAGTTGTACATGGATACTCATATACGCCGCCTTTTAGGTAACGTTTAGAATGAAATAAACGAATTTGTCCTCCGTGAGTATGACCACTTAATACAAGAGAAATTTGCTCTTGTCCAGACATTTCGTTTACAATAGCAGGGTTGTGGCTAATAAGAATGCGAAAACCATCTTCTTGACAATCCGCTAGCGCCAAATCTAAACGATCTCGTTCTAACCCAACATCATCCACCCCTAATAAACAAAGCTTATCGCCACTCTCTGATTCAAACAGCACTCGTGTATTATCTAAAATTTTCACACCATGTTCTAGTAATAACGCATCCAATTCATGATAGTCAATTTCATAATCGTTATTTCCCCATACAAAATATATAGGACCAATTTCGCTTAGAGTTTGAATATTAGCCGCAATTTGTGATAACGATACACCCTTCTCAGCTAAATCACCACCAATAATAACAAAATCAGCATTTCCTTTTACATTTTCAATTAAGGAAGGTGCGATAACTCTCCTATGAATATCTGAAATAAAAAATATCCTAACTTTCCCAAAACTTTCTGGGAAATTCACAAATGATAAAGTATGTTCTAGCAACGTATTACGCACTGCTTCTCTATACATCAAAAAAAGAAAAATGAAACCAATACATATGAATGTGCCGCCTAATCCAATCCATAACATATACGTTTCTCAACTTCCCTCTCAAAAAATATAATCCCATCAGGCTAAATTGCCGAAAAGGTGAATAATGCCTTATCAAATATGAACGGCTTTATTCACCTTTTTCAGTTCACTCATACAACAATTATTTTACTGCTGCTATTCCTTCTCTATCTTTTCTTTAATAGGAATTTTTAATTCTTTTCCTACTTCTAATTGGTCATCTTGTAAATTGTTATAGCTTTTAATAATTGTAGCCCCATCTTCATTTGGAAAATACTGTTGCCCAATACTTTCAAATGTCTCCCCTTCTTTTACAATGTGCGTTTCAAACTTTTCTAGCTGCTTCTTTTCACCTTCACCGTGTTTATTTGAATCGAAAAAAATCACTTCAAACGCATTTTTTCCAGAGGTATCATTCTTGTTTGCACTTTTTACTTCGATATACTTATCTGTATACCATAAAATACTAAGCGGCAACAAAATAAATAAAAATGTTAAAACCCGAACAAAAAAGTGGTTAATCTTAAATTTAGATTTTTTCTTCTCTTTATTTCTATGAATCTCACTTCGCGGCGGTAAACCTTCTTCTGTTTGCTCTTCTTCCAACTCTGCTTCCAACTCTTCTTCAAAATCAGGAATTTGTTTTCTCATGTTGTTCACCACCACCTTCCACTTATTTTCTTAATTGAAGTCCCATTATAAAATCAACAAGAAAGTGTGCAAATATTGTTATAAATAAATTCTCTGTCCATTGGAACACATATCCAAATAGAAAACTAATCATACATACAAAGCAAAACAGAAATGGCTTCTTCACATATCGAATATGTAAAACAGCAAAAATAAGGCTTGCAACTACAAGTCCAAAATGCGTCTGTAATACACCTCGAAATAAAAACTCTTCAGCAAATCCAATAACAAACGTAATACCGAATAATTGTATTACAGAAGTTCCTTGGAACATTCGCTCATTAATTCCCCCATCATCAAACCACGATTCTGGTAGCACTTGCATAGCAATATAATCAAATAACACAACAATGCCCGCAACCACACTACCTATTACAAGAATTGAAATGGGTTCCCATTTCCACAAATCATAAAATTCACTCCTATTTGGAAATAATATATAGGCTAACACACAGCCAACACCTATAATTATTAATTGTGTTATATAGAGATTCAGCCGTATTTCTTTCGGACCTATGTCTTCAATACTACGTCTTTGAATGTTAATCATTCCTCCGTTCTCTCATACCAAAGAGAAATTGTAACTCTGCTTCCCAATTATAGTCGAAAATTGATTGTCTTGCTCGTCTTTTTTTGTAATCTTCTTTTGAAATACCACAGTAGTCACAGCAATTTTTTACCTGCGCTTCCTTCTTATATCCAAATAGATGTAGCATCTGTTCCCGTCTACACCCTTTATACTGTAGCCATGATTTCATATTTTCTAGTTGACTATATTTATTCCGAAGACGCTCATCTACTTCTAACATTATTTTTTCCCTTGTCTCATCTGACAAGGATTCCATAATGAGCTTCTTCTGTTGTATGATTTTCATCTTTTCTAAGTGATAACGTACAAAACGCCAATGTTGCTCACTAAACCTTGCAGCATTATAACAAATTTCTTCCACATCTTCTATTGGCAATACTTTCGTGTGAAACATCTTTTCTTGTAGTAAGGAGAATAAAAATTGAATTTGTTGTTTATTTGGTAATTCATCTTCAATGATAGAAACCGGTAGATCATGATCTAGCGGACTACAAAGTAGAATTGCAATGCTCGCCTCTCCATCTCTTCCCGCTCTACCAATCTCCTGTAAATAAGAAGCAATATTTGCTGGATAATGAAAATGAATAATATACCTTGTATTCGACTTATTTACCCCCATACCAAATGCACTTGTACATATAACAAGTTGCAATTGATCATTCATAAATTGCTGCTGAATTAACATTCTCTCTTCATGTTCCATTCCACCATGATAAAATGCAACATCTGCTATACCTTTACTCCTTAAATATTCTGCCAGACGCTCCGTCCAAGCTCTGCTCGAACAATAAATAATTCCTGGTCCTTGCAAATAAGTAACATGCTTGAGAAGCGCTTCTTTTTTCTCTTCTATTGTTTGTACAAATTGTACCTCCATTGCAATATTTGGGCGATCAATCGAATACAAATGTTCTGCTACATTCGTAAGTTTTAAACTTTTTATAATGTCCTGCAATACTTCTTTTGTTGCAGTAGCTGTTAATGCCAACACAGGAGGACGTCCAATACCTGCTATAACTTGGTCTAATTTTTTATAATCTGTTCGAAAATCATAGCCCCATTGCGAAATACAATGTGCTTCATCTATCACAAATAGTGAGATATGAATCTTTTTTAGTTCTCTTACTATTACTTCAGATTGCAACATTTCAGGCGAGACAAAGACAAATTTATAAGAAGATAATCTTTTTATCGCTTTCTTTTTTTCAATCAAGGTACGAAAACTATTAAACGCGATCACACGGTCCTTCACTACATATTTAAGCTGCGCTACCTGATCTTCCATTAAGGATAGTAATGGTGAAACAATTAATACTGTTCCATCTTGCATAAGGCCCGGAAGCTGATAACACATTGATTTTCCTCTTCCAGTTGGAAGCATTGCTACAACATCTTTTCCTTGTAATAAATCCGCAATAACCTCTTTCTGCCCTTGACGAAATTCGTTATAACCAAACCACTTATGCAAATAATCCTCAAGCCTCATTTACAACCCCCATCTGCGCTAACACAAGACGAATTTCAAAATAAGAAATCGCTTCTCCTACTGCTTGTTTTAACACACGCAACTTACGTGTTTGTAACGTTTCAATAATGCGCTGCACATGCTTGATTTTATTTTTTTCCATAAACATTTCAATGGAAAAATCTCTTTCTCGTAATGCAATTTCAACAAAATGATCTTCTATTGTTGCAACCTTTAAATTTCTAATTGTTGCAATTTCATCCAAAGAACGTCCTTGTTTCCAAAGTTGATATGTTTTTTGTGTTGATAAACTAAACAAATCCGCTCTTTCATTCGGATAAGCAATAATTTTTGTTAATAGCGGGAATTCTTTTTCATTCTCTCGAACAGATTGAATAAAGAAATGAACCGTGCCCCAAAATAAAAGATGTACGCGAAATACATCTTGACTTGTAATTTCCGCAAGTTGCTTTAATGTATACCCAATCCTTTCATATCCAGTTAATCGATATGTAAAAATTGTTGCTTCTATCGGTAAAGTATCTTGTAATAGCATATGCATCTCTTTCCATAAACTTTTTGCAAGTTCACTTCTTGCATATGGCAGCCCAATGAGAAACTGCTTAACCCACATCATTACCTCAGTATCTTGTTGGATTGGAATAAACTTTGCATTTTGCTGTTGTAAATTTGATACGGTTTGAATAATTAACGAAAGTCGTTTCCAAAACATTTCACCAAGATCACCATAGTGCAAACCGTGTAAATACTGCGGAAAAAAAAGTGTTTCTTCCCAAGTTCCCAGCTGTCGTTTTCCCGTTTCAGTTAAAATGTACGTATTTTCATGCACGCTCTGAATCCATTCTTTATGTAATACATGTTCAATTTCCTGATCATAATCAGAACGTTGTAATGATTTATATATCCCAAACAGAAAAGAAATGCGAAATATATTTCCGTCTTGTAATGTTTGTGAAGAACGTTTCCCTTTTAAAAGGTGATAAATGGAAGAAACAGTTCGTTCACCATTTAATTGTTTTATACAATATAATAAAGTATATTGTAACTGCATTGCCGCTTCCACCTTTCAATTACATCTATATTTTCTATTGTATCAAACTGTACAGCATTTAGGCATTTTGAAAATCTTATGAAATAAATCAAAAATAAGTTGACACCCTAATTGATAAGCATTATCATTATAATTTTATGTTGAAAAGTTTGAAAAACCGTTTTACAATAAGATTATAATTTTTATAGCGACTATTTTCACATACATATTATCAGGAGGGAAAAAAATATGGCAAAATATACAATTGTTGATAAAGACACTTGCATCGCATGTGGAGCTTGCGGAGCTGCTGCACCAGACATTTATGACTACGATGATGAAGGTATTGCATTTGTAACACTAGATGATAACCAAGGTATCGTTGAAATTCCAGACGTATTAATTGACGACATGATGGATGCATTTGAAGGTTGTCCAACTGACTCAATTAAAGTTGCTGACGAAGCATTCGATGGCGACGCTTTAAAATTCGAATAGTCTTTTTATTAACTTCAAAAAACCCCCCTCATTTTTATGAGGGGGGTTTTTTGTTATTCATCTAACTCACAAATAAAAAAGCCATCAGCGGTACTCTCCCACTGATGACCAAAGTTTCTATGCATTTTTCATTTTTGCAAATACCCACACTTTTAAGCGTGAGAACAGTGCTACAAATACAACTGTTACAACAATTCCCTTAATTAAATTAAATGGGAGAATTGCCGCTACAATCATTTGTCGCATACCACTACTAGACATAGCAGGCTGATTTAAAAACCAAGTGTAAGCTGGTAAAATGATGAAATAATTTAACACACTCATAATTACCGCCATAGTAACCGTCCCTAACATTAACCCTGTTGTTAAACTTTTTACTGTGCGATACTTCCGGAATAGGAAAGCTGCTGGTCCAATAAATAGACACCCTGCAATAAAATTTGCTATTTCTCCAACTGGAACTCCCGTTAAACTGCCTTGAATTCCGTAATGAAGAATATTTTTTATCGCTTCTACAACTACACCTGCAATCGGGCTAAAAATAATCGCTGCAATTAAAGCCGGCACATCACTAAAGTCAATTTTTAAAAACGGTGGAAGTCCTGGGAATGGGAAATCCAACATCATAAGCAAATACGCAATACTACTAAGCATCGCTACACTCACCATTTGTACTACACTGTTTTTTTGTTTCATCCTTCTCTCTCCTTTTCCATCGATCATCTCATGGAAAGTGGAAAGGTTCTGCTATGCCTATTTTTTCCTATCATGAAAAAACCCTTTGTGTAAAACACAAAGGGAGAATTTTTTAGGCACATCAAACAGACGTTCAAATACTTATCTTTTTTGAACGCTTGAACCTCCATCTTCTCCCATCCAGACTATACTGTCGGCTTTGGAATCTCACCAAATCCTGCCTTAACGGCTCGCGGGCTTAGAACGAAAAGAAACTGTTCATCACCGCCGGTCGGGATTTTCACCCTGCCCCGAAGATAGACCGATATTCTATTTTCTCCACCATTATACAACATCATCATACAGTTGTGAACAAAAATGTTTATAACTTATAAATAGTAAGTAATATTTTCATTATAAAGTGAAACTTTAATAAGTGGGGGGAGTTCTTCATCCCCCACTTATTATCAACCCTCACCAATCGGGCTTTTACGGGCAGCACACGAATAGTAGGATAAAGACAACATAAAAACAGTCATAGGATTATACGACAACACAATCCATATTTTTTACAATTCGATTTTTTCCTTCGCAATTCCCTAGTCATCCATACAGAAAAGTGATAAGATGTTGAATTGTTAAGATAAGAGCATTTTCTTAATACGGAGGAAATGTCATGAAGAAAGAAAAAAGACACTCTATTCAAGAAACAATGAAAAAAAACTTAAGAAAAGAATACTTTTATTTAAAAAAAGAATTACTTTTCTACTGCCCAATTGATTTAGGCACATTTTCAAAAGAAACATACTATGCTACCTTTGACGAAGAAGGGATTAGTGTTTATCAGTATGATAAAACAACAGAAAGTAAACTAAAGCTATGTGAACGTCACCCTTGGAACAGTTGGGATAAAGTGAAAATTGATCACTATTTAACAACATCGCAATTTGTTTTCCAAGGAAAACGAAATTGGATTCTCTCTCTCTTTCATAAAGGAAAAGAAGCTCAAAAAATAATTGAAGAACATACTTCTTTACAAACAGAAGTTGTTTCTCGATCCTTTTTGAAAAAACTTCCTGGTTTTCGTTCTAATACAATCTTAAACAAATACATTGGCAGCATCTGTTATACAGCACTTATTGCATTTTTATTAAAGTGGATTATTCCATTCCAACAAATACAAGTTGCCTTGTATTCTTTTTCTATCGGTTGTATGCTCCTTGGTCTACTGTGTTTGACAATTGGACTAATCGAACCAACCATAGTATTATTTCGAACAACCGAAAAAACGAGGGCCAAGGTCTTTTATTATTATAGCTATTTAGCTATTTCTGGATTTATATGTGTCTTTATTTTTTGGTAAAAAAGAGCTAGTTCGACTAGCCCTTTTTTAATTTATATATAATTTTTGATTTGGATAAATCCGATCTTTCCTCAATGCATTTTTCACTTTTATTTCATGAACTGTCATACCGAACTTATGTGCAATACTAACCAAAGTATCTCCTTTTTGTACAACATATAGTGATGCTGATGCTACTTGATTCATCTCTTCCTTTAAAACAAGCAACGGGTCCATTGCATTTCTTTTCCCGAACGTCCAAGCACCTTTATGAACTTCTAGGTGCAGATGTGCTCCTCTTGATTCACCTGTGTTACCTACTTCACCAATTACCTCACCTCTTGTAATATGTTCCCCCTGCAGTACATATCTCTTATTTAGATGAGCATAAACAGCTTCATATTCTCCATGTTTAATAAACACTACATGTCCATAACTATCTGAAAAGTAGGATTTTGTTACCGTTCCACTCCGAATCGCTGCAACCGGGGTTCCGATTGAAGCAGCTATATCAATACCATAGTGTTTTCCACTTCTTGTTCCAAAATAATCACTAATTCTTCCATCTACAGGCCATGTCCATCGCCCGTCCTCAGCAAAAGCATATATTTGAGAACTAAAAAACAACCCAAAGACAAGTATCCCGATTTTTAAGCCTTTCATATGCATCCTCCGTTTTATAATAACCGTCACACTTTCTCTATTGTGGTATATTACGGAAAAAAGTATACAAAAAAAGAAAGTGAATTACTCCACTTCCTTATTACGAAAAACAATTGCACTTCGTTTATATTCAACGTCGTCCACATTAAGACGAGCATTTACCACTCTAGCAATCGCAAATAAATAATCAGATAATCGATTGACATATCGTAATACAACTTCATTTATTTCTTCTTGCTTACTTAGCGATACAATATGACGCTCAGCTCTTCTCGTTACCGTACGCGCAACATGAATCATCGCAGACGCTGCGCTCCCACCAGGCAAAATAAAACGCTCTAGCGGCGGAGCTTCTTCTATGTAGCAATCAATTCGTTCTTCTAAATATATAACCATCTCTTCCGTTACTTTATACGGCATTGTTTGCTGCATAATTGCTAAATCCCCACCGCAATCAAACAACTCATGCTGAATCTTTTCAAGCTCATCATATATGTCTTGAAAGCGTTCTTCTCGCATCATAGTCATTGCATATCCAATATGAGAGTTTGCCTCATCAATTGTTCCATATGCTTCCACACGAATATGATCTTTATCAACTCGCCCACTGATAATACTTGTTTGTCCTTTATCTCCTGTTTTTGTATATAATTTCAAATCTTCTACACCTCTCTTTTTAAGTAAGCTTTATTCATTACACTAGTAGCTATTACAAATGTAAGTATACATTTTAAAACGAATTAAAACCTTTCTTTTTTAGCCCCATGCCATGTGAAAACAAAAAGAGAAAATGAGTAGTCATTACCTTTTGTTTTCATAGCCGCGAATGATATGTCAGCAAATCAATATGGATTTATTCTTTTCTTACTCTAACCTTTTTGTCTTTCGTTCAATTCTCATAGAGAGACTACCATTTACAAATAGCACGATAAAGCGAAGTTTCCAACAGTGGGGATTTTATGGGATAAAACAAAAAGCTCTAATATTCTTCATTCCATTGAGAGAATATTATAAACTCAAAAGGAATAAAAAATACTAGAACTTCCATATTCACTCACAGCAATATCACTTATATGGATTGACCTGGTAAATATACAGAGAATGTCGTCCCTTCTCCAACAACACTTGATATAGAAATTTTACCATCATGACCTTGCACAATGTTTTTAGCAATTGCAAGCCCTAAACCAGTCCCACCTGTTTTTCCACGTGTTCTTGCTTTATCAGCTTTATAGAAGCGGTCAAATAAGAACGGAATATCTTCCTCAGGGATACCTACACCTGAATCTTGCACTTCAAAAACAAGCCCATTATTTTTCGTATCAATAATAAGCTTAACTTGACCACCTGCGTTTGTATGCCTAATTGCATTGTCTATTAAGTTCGTTAATACCTGTTCCATACGATCCGGATCAAACGGATGCTCCTCAATCGGATTACGGAAATCAACGGTTAACTGCACTTCTTTATCTTGCGCAATTCCTTGGAACTTGCGACCAATTTTCTCAACAAACGGATGAATATCCACTTCAGATATATGTAGTTCTACATGACCACTCTCCATCCGAGCTAAATCTAAAAGTTCATTTACAAGGCGCCCTAAACGAACAGACTCATCATAAATAATTTGTACAAACTCATTTATTTCTTCTTTCGTTTGAACAACATCATCTAAGATGGCCTCACTATACCCTTGAAGCATAACCATCGGAGTACGCAATTCATGAGACACATTCGCAATAAAATCTTGACGCATTTTCTCAAGACGACGTTCTTCTGTCATATCTCGAAGGACTGCGACAGCACCACGAATCTTTGTTTGATTATATAGCGGAGTCATAAGGACAACGTAATTACCCTTTTGTAAATTAATTTCAATAACTTGTTGCTGCTCACTCTCTACTACAAGATGGAACAACTCAACAAGCTCAGGTGGTAAATTTCTACTTAATTCTAACTCTTTTTCTTCTTGCCAAACTTGTAAAAAGCGCTCCGCTGGTGGATTGATAACAACAACTTCACCTTCTTGATTCAGTGTTACAACACCATCTGCCATACTACTTAAAATACTAGAAAGTTGTTCTTTTTCTTGTTGCAGCGCATTAATATTAAACTTCAGTTGTTTTCCCATTTGATTTAATGCCGTTGCTAGCTCTCCTATTTCATCTTGCGAAACCATAGGTGCTTTCGTATCAAATTTTCCGCGCGCCACTTCAAAGGCTACTTCACGCATTTTACGAAGAGGAGCTGTAATTCGTGTCGATAAGAAAAACGCAAAGAAAGTTGTTAAAATAATTGCAATTCCCGCTGATAGAAAAATGAAATCAGTTGCTTTTTCCATACCTTGTTTTGGAACTTGCAATGATTGATATACAAACACCGCACTATGATTTGATGATTGGAGTGGTTTACCAACAATCATAATATCATTTTCAGAATTCTTATTCGTCTTGTCATCAGACACTTTTTTTATTTTTTCTTTATTTTCTTTTTTATCTATAAAAACAGCTGCTAAATCTTTATCCTTTTTCAGATCTTCTATTGTAAGATCTACCAGTCCTTCTTGTTTCGGTGAAGAAGAAACTTCATGATCCCCTTTCACAATAATAATTCGTGAGAGCGGATCAGCAAACTTATATGCAATATTCTCAATCGTTTCTTCGTCTGCACCTTCTTCAATTAATTCCGAAACACTTGTCGCTACTTTTGTAAGCCGAGTTTCACTCATTTCAATATAGTAATTATCAAAAAACTGTGAAAGCAAAATGGCAACAAAGCCAAGAACAAATGAAACAAGAAGCAATATTGTCATCCATAGCTTTCCTACTACACTTCTCCAAAGCATCAGTCGTTCACAACCTCAAACTTATAACCAACACCCCATACAGTTACAATCATCTTCGCTGCATCAGATGATTTTTTACTTAACTTTTCACGCAAACGCTTTACGTGTGTATCTACTGTACGCAAATCTCCAAAGAATTCATATTGCCACACCTCTTTTAGCAATTGTTCACGATCAAATACTTTATCAGGAGCCTTTGCTAAAAATAGTAATAATTCATATTCCTTGGGTGTTAAATTGACTTCATCACCATCAGCTGTAACGCGATGCGCATCGTTATCAATTGTTAAATGTGGGAATACAATAATATCTTTTGTTGTTGTATCTTGTGTAAAGAATGTTGTTGTTACAGAACGGCGTAATACTGCTTTTACACGAAGAACTACTTCACGTGGACTAAACGGCTTTACGATATAATCATCGGAGCCAACTTCAAATCCTTGCACCCTGTTTACTTCCTCACCTTTAGCTGTCAGCATAATAATTGGTGTTGCTTTTTTCTCACGAATGCCTTTACATACTTCAATTCCATCTTTTCCAGGCATCATGATATCTAATAAGATTAAATCATAGTCATTTTGCAATGCTTTTTCTAACGCTGTATCACCATTATCAGCCTCATCAATCGTATATTGTTCTCTTTCTAAATACATTTTTAATAAACGACGAATACGCTCTTCATCATCCACAATTAAAATTCTTGGTTCGTTTTCCATTGCTTCCCGCTGCCCATAAAAAATATGACAACGGTTCACACCTACCTTTCTACAATGTAATACTGTTTTTACTCTTATCTCATAATAGATAATTCTAAAATGTTAGTCTTCCATCTTAGACATTATACTTCACAAGAATAATAAAGTTTGTTCATTTCTTTTCCAAAAATATGTATTTTACTTGAACAGGACATTTAGGCCCCGACATCATTTTACAAAATCAACCTTTATTTTGCCATGTTTTTCTCAAAAAAGAAAAGAAATTGACAAAAATAAAATAGGAAAGTGACAAACACTTTCCTATTTTATCATGCTTAAATGAATTACATGCTATCTTATGCATATGAGTGTAAACCAGCAATGATTAAGTTCACGACTATAAAATTGAACATGATAATCGCAAACCCAATTACCGCCAGCCATGCCGACTTCTCACCATGCCATCCTTTAGATAATCGTAAATGTAAAAATGCAGCATAAAAGAGCCATGTAATAAGTGCCCATACTTCTTTTGGATCCCATCCCCAAAAACGCGTCCATGCAATTTGCGCCCAAATCATCGCAAAAATCAACGCTCCTAATGTAAAGACTGGGAATCCAATCGCAATAGAGCGATATCCAATTTCATCGAGTAAATCACTGTTAACATTTCTCACTACTGGCTGAAGGGCCGCAGATACCCTTTTTCGTAAGATTAATCTTAATACAATATAAAGTCCTGTTCCAATAAGCAATGACCAAATCACTGTATTTAATTTCTTTGCATTTATGATAGCAGGCATTTCTGCAATCGGTTCAAGTTTTTCAGTTGTTAGTAACTTCCCTTCATGGGGACCAACCAGTGCAGGAAGATTATATTTCATCTCTACTTTTTGTTCATTTTTATCCACCCATTGAAACTTCGCTTCATATTTCGTTGCCGAATAAACTGTTGTTACCGCTATGAATCCAACCGCACAAACGAGTGTAAAAACGACTGTTTCTAACCAAAATGTCCGTTTCGACCTTTTTGATTGATCTACATTTTTAAGCAAATACATAACTCCTGTAATAAAACTAATTGCTAAAATAGCTTGTCCAGCTGCTGCTGTTGTTACATGAATATGTAGCCAATTACTTTTCAATGATGGAATAAGCGGTGAAATTTCTCTTGGAAACATACTAGCATATGCAATTAATAATAGCGCTACTGGTAAAGCAAATAATCCAACTATGCTTACACGATACATAAAGTACATAACAATAAAAGCACCAACTAGCATCATACCGAAGAATGTACCAAACTCAAAGAAATTACTTACTGGCGCATGCCCGGAAGCTATCCACCTTGTTACAAAGTACACCGTTTGAGCGGCAAATCCTAAAATTGTTATGGTTATGCCTACATTCGCCCATTTCCGACCTTTTTCTTTAATTGCTCCTCCAAAGAACAGCGTTGCAATTAAATATAAGATGAAAGCGGTAAATAGGAAATTACTGCTTATTTGCGCCATATATTCTCCCCACCTTAACTAATTTTTTGATTATTTACTTTGTCGTATGGTTGTGGAATCGTTGTTCCTTCAAGTACTTTTTCAATATCTTTCCGCAAGCCAAACCAGTTTTTATTTGTATGACCAGCAATCCACCATTCATCTTTAACACGTTGTATCCAAATGCGACGATGATTCCAATACATACCTTGAATCACGCCAACCATGAAGATAAACCCTCCAATACCAAGAATCCACAGTGTCAAATCTTTTCTTACAATCAACCCCGTTGCATTTCGCATTTCTACTCCTGCAAAGGTCATTTTATATTGATTGTTCCCCTCAGGTTCTATGTTTTGTTGTATACCTACAAAGCTCACTTCTCCTTTTGGCGTCTCTGGTGTAAACATTTTAAAAACGAAAGCTGGGTTGTTCGGAATCTTTGTTTTTGTATTCGGCTGACCATTCTCATCAAAATAAAAATCAGGAAAATAACTTAATAATTTTATAGAATACCCATCTCCTAAATCATATGTTTCTTTTGGATTTTCTAGGTTAACTTTAATAGGTTCCCATTTTTGCTGATTATCTTTTTTCTGTAAGGAAAAAGACATACTACTAAATTCATTTTCTTTAAAATCTAATTGATATAGAGCAAACTGATCAAACTTAAGCGGTTCATTTACTCTAATTTCACTTTCCTTTACTTTCTCTAACTTTGGTTTTTGTCCCGCAACACTTTCCCCTACAGTTTTGTATAATACGGCATTCGTTTGATAGTTTTTTGCAATCATTTTATCGCCCACACGATCAATTGCATCATTAAATACTTGATTATCTTTACTTTTGTCATAAACTTCTTTTATAAATTTTTCATTTTTTAAATAATACTTTCCATCTGTTCCTGGTATCTCTTTCGTTTCACCATCACGTAACCATAGCGATTCATCCACATACATACTTGGAAGAAACCGTAGCATTGCTCCAAACAGAAAAATAATAAGACCGATATGATTTACATATGGACCCCAGCGAGAGAATCTGCCCTTTTCTGCTAAAATATTTTCACCATCAACTCTTACATTATAATTTTTTTTCTTTAAATTAGCTTGAATCTGTTCTAGATCCCCCTCTTTCGGAGAGCCGGTCCCGTACAACCGTTGTCTCTTTAAAAAACTTGGGTGTCTTTTTACCCCCTGCTTTTTTAAAGCTTTATAAAGCGGAATTACACGATCTAAACTACATATCACAAGTGATACACCAATTGAAGCAATTAAAATCATATACCACCATGAGCTATATAACTTATTAAAACCTAATTGATAATATAGTTGTCCTAGAAAACCATATTCCTGTTCATAATATTCACTCGGCGTGACACCTGGAGGTATGTACATTTCTTGCGGAAATATAGTACCAACTGCCGATGCTAATAGAGTGATAACAATAAGCCATACTCCTACTTTAACAGAAGAAAAGAAGCTCCAAATCTTATCCACGATCGTTTTCGTATGAGTAAGAGAACGCCGAGCACTTCCCTCATATCGCATATCTAGTAATCTCGTATCTTCCTTATTTTCAAAAGGTTTACCGCAAGCTTCACAAAAAATTGTACCAATTGGATTTACATGCCCACATTCACACTTTATCTGTTCCAATATTCTCACCGCCTCTTGTTTCTATTTATCATTGTATCCTGCAACCGCAAGTTACCGCAATACTCAGAATTTTCAATAGAGGTACTAAGACGAAGCAAAGCACCTTCACCTAGCAAACACATTGATTATCACATTATGTAAAGGCTTTCTTTATTAAGGAGTAATCTTCTTTAAATATCCCTCTATTTGATCCTTCGTTTGTGTACCCGTAATTTTTTCAATTACATTTCCGTCTTTATCAATTAAAAATGATGTTGGCAGTGGGCCCACGCCATATGTACCGATTATTTCTTGCCCTTTATCAATTGCAACAGGAAACTTTAATCCATATTGATTCACAAAATTTTTCACTGCAATATTCGTTTCATCTGCATCTAACGCAATGATTTCAACGCCTTTTTCTTTATATTTAGGATATAATTCATTCATATAAGGCATCTCTTTTTCACACGGCTTGCACCACGTTCCCCAAAAGTTTAAAAATACTCCTTTTCCCTTCAGGTCATCCAACTCAATTTTCTTTCCTTCTAGATCTGTAACAACAAAGTTAGGTGCTTTTTTCCCAATTTGCATTTTTTCCTTATCAACAAAAAAGCCTTGATAGAGTGTAAATCCTACTGCTACGCTTAAAATAAGCAAAATAACAATGCGAAATAGTAAGCGATTCTTATTCATACTCGCTCCCCTCTCTTCGATGAATTTGTATGTAAACAATTTCTGTAACTACTAACTTGTCCCTTACTTGGAGCATTTGTTTATTTTCATGTATATATCCATAATCACCCGCGGGAGATAACACTCCCCACGGATGAAAGTTTGACTTTACCACTTATCTTGGTTTTGTAGAAGCAAGCGCCCGTAGTTGTTTTACTTCATGAGGTGATAACTCTCTCGCATCACCAGGACGTAAGCTTCCTGCTTCTAGGAAAGCATAACGTTCACGTTTTAATTTCATTACTTTACAGCCAAGCGCTTCGAACATGCGGCGAACTTGACGGTTACGTCCTTCATGGATCGTTAATTGAACAATTGCCATCTCTTTACGTTTATCCCAAGAAAGAATTTTCACACGTGCAGGCGCTGTCTTTCCATCTTCTAATACAACACCTTTTTCTAACATTCGAATTTTCTCTCCTGTTAATGGTCCTTTTACTTTTGCAACATATGTTTTCTCAACTTTATATTTTGGATGCATTAATATGTTTGCAAAGTCACCATCGTTGGTCATAAGGAGTACGCCAGACGTATCATAGTCTAAACGACCAATTGGGAATAGACGCTGTGTGATTTCAGGGAAAAAGTCTGTAACAACTTTTCTTCCTTTGTCATCTGACACACTCGAAATAACACCAGTTGGTTTATATAGTAAGAAATACACAGGTTCTTCTTTTTCAAGAGGAATATTATTTACTTCTACTTTATCTTGAGGAGTTACCTTTGTTCCTAACTCAGTCACTACTTTACCGTTAACTTTCACTTTTCCTTGCTGAATAAGCTCTTCAGCTTTTCTTCTTGACGCAATTCCAGCTTGCGCAATCACTTTTTGTAATCGTTCCATTTCCTTAATTCACCTCAAATTTATCTTACCTTCATTAGAAAGACTTGGCAACCGCCTAAGGTTTAAAGCGATTTTCCTCGTCTATCATAAACAACATAGCTATAGTGCAAACTTTTAAAGGTCGAATGCTACTTTTATCCTTTATTATTGTTTACGTTCATACAGTTGTTCACAACAAAAGTTCATTATTTTGTCAAAAATACTCCACAAAAAAACCACTATTAAGCCTACTCTTAATAGCGGTCGTATACGTATTATAAGCGAATTGACGCAAAAAATGAATACCGATTACTGAAACAATAAAGAAACGAACACAATGGAACAAATAATCCCAATTAAATCTGCAAACAATCCTACCTTTAAGGCATCTCCCATTTTACGAATCCCAACAGCTCCGAAGTACACTGTTAAAATATAAAACGTTGTATCTGTACTTCCTTGCATCGTGGAAGCAAGCCTACCAATAAATGAATCCGGCCCATATGTAGCAATTAAATCTGTAGTAATACTTAATCCTGCAGAGCCAGAAATGGGACGTATAAGCGCAAGCGGCACAATTTCTGCCGGCACGTGAATCATATCTAACATTGGCTTCATGACGGAAATCATAGCATCTAGCGCCCCTGATGCCCTGAAAATAGAAATAGATACAAGCATCCCTACCATAAATGGTAAAATAGAAATAGCAATCTGGATTCCTTCTTTTCCGCCCTCTACAAATGATTCGTACGTTGGAACTTTTTTTATCGTCCCATACAATAGAATAAAACCAATAACACATGGAATCACCCATAATGAAATTGTATTAACAATACTCATTTTTTCCGCCCCTTTCTACTCCGTCTTCGGTAAAAATAGCGGTCAATCCAAATCGCTCCAATCATCGATAATACTTGTGCAATAAACGTAACACCAACAATTTCAGTCGGGTTCGCCGACTCATACGTCATCCGAATTGAAATTACAGTAGTCGGTATCAATGTAATTGCAGATGTATTTAAAGCCAAAAATGTCACCATAGAACGACTTGCCGAATCCTTTCCCCCATTCAGTTCCTTAAGCTGTTCCATGGCTTTAATACCAAGTGGCGTCGCTGCATTTCCTAATCCAAAAAAATTTGCCATCATATTTGATAAAATAAACCCCATCGAAGGATGGTCTTTTGGTACTTCTGGAAACAACCTTTTCACGACCGGCATAAAAAATGAGACTAATTTCTTTAATAAACCTGCCTCTTCAGCAATTTTCATTAAACCTAGCCAAAAGACTAAAACACTAATCAGCCCAATACAAATTGTTACTGCATCTTTCGATCCTTCAAAAACTGCTTTATTCACTTCCTCCATCGTTCCGTTCACCATCGCATATACAATCCCAATGATCGCCATCGCCACCCATACGAGGTTAACCATCTGTTCTAACACCTAACATATGAGAAAAAATCTCTCTCACATCATTCCAATATACTCCAGTTGTGGCAACTAGCTTTCGTTTGCTATAAAATAAATTGCGCTCGCCTACTTTCTCGTTACCTACATAAATACTTGTTTTCCCTATTTTTTCTCCATCTTTTAACTTTACATTTTTATCAAGTTCAACTTTTAATAAAACTTCATTTTTCTCATCAACTGTTAAAGGTACAGAAAAATCATTTTTGGTATAAACGTGATTTGTATACTTCTTTTCTTTCAGTCCAGAGAGCGCTCCTTGCTCTAGAACTTTCGTTAACTCATATTGTTTAAATCCCTGATCAAACAAATACATATGGTCGTCCCAATCATTAGATGCATTAAGCGTCACTACAATTAAATCTAATCCATCTTTCGAAGCTGTTGTAACAAGTGTACGCCCAGCTTTTTTTGTAAACCCCGTCTTTCCTCCTGTCGCAAATTCATAATAAGATGTTACAAGTTTATGCTTGTTTTTCCACGGGTAATCCCATGCTTTCGATTGATATGTTTTTGTTCCAAAAATTTTCCGAAACGTTTCATTCCCCATTGCATAGCGTGTCAAAAGTGCCATATCGTATGCAGACGAATAGTGCGTACCATCCCCATCTAAACCATGTGGATTTGAAAAATGTGTATCTTCCATTCCGATTTGTTTCGCTTTTTCATTCATCAAATACACAAATCCTTCCATGCTTCCTCCCACATTTTCAGCAATTGCTTGGGCTGCATCATTACCTGAACGAAGCATTAAACCATAAACTAAATCTTCTAGCGGCACTTTGTTTCCAGGTTTTAAATAAATTGCCGAACCCTCTACTCGAACAGCTTTATCGCTAATAGGTACAGCTTCTTTCATTCTTCCTGATTCAGCAGCAAGTAAGGCGGTCATAATTTTCGTGATACTAGCAATCTTCTGTGGTTCATGTTCTAATTTTCCATATAAAATTCGACCCGAATGTTCTTCCATCAATACGGCATTATGGGCGCTTACATCATTCATTTGTGCATATGTATGAATCGGTATAATACTTGCACACATTACAATAAGTGCAATTACAATCCAAGTTCGTCTCATATTCCCCCACCACGTCCTTTTGGCACTTTTTGTACAAGTGTATGCTTGGCCCTATAAAATATGAACGAAACATTCTATTCTATACCAGCAAAAAAGACGCACAAATATGCGTCTAGTACGGTGTCCACTCAAGCTGCTTCGCACTTTCAAATCTTTTTTCCACATCTGGCCAATTTACAACATTCCACCAATTTTTAATGTACTCATCTTTTCGATTTTGGTACTGCAAGTAATATGCATGTTCCCATACATCAAGCACAAGTAACGGTATCGTATCCCACTGTGTGAATAATTGATGAAGGGTACTCTGTAAAATCTCTAATCTTCCCGAACGAGGTACCCACACAAGAATCGCCCATCCAGATCCTTCTACCTTCGATGCAGCTTCTGTAAAATGCTTTTGAAAACGTAAAAAGCTTCCAAAATCTTTCTCAATTTGTCGAGATAATGCACCTCTTGGACTTCCGCCCCCATCTTTTTTCATGTTATTCCAAAATATCGTGTGTAAATAATGGCCTGAACCGTGAAAAGCCGCTTCCCTTTCCCAATGCTTTATTAAATCAAATTTGTTTGTTTTCCTTGCTTCTTCCATCATTTTTTCTGCTTTATTCAGTCCTTCTACATAACTACGATGATGCTTATCATGATGCAGCATCATAATTTCTCGAGAAATATATGGTTCTAGAGCATTGTATGGATAGGGTAACGGCGGGAGCGTGTGACCTCCAATCGGAACAGATCGTTCCGTATACGCTCTTTCGTACAATTCATATTGTTCATTTTCGTACATAAATACTTCTTGTAAATGATTTTGAATGTGCTCCACATCTTCACTTATCTCATACAGTAATTCAGCATCTGTTTCATATTCATTTTCTTTCATACGGTCTAATAGTATTTGGATTTTATAGGCAAGCATATGAACGTCATACACTTCAGTTGCACGACTATCTAGTACGTGAAGAACACTTTCACACCAATTTTCTACTTCATGAAAGTAATCTGTAAATACACTTTGCTGGTTCATACAACGCGACACCTCCTTGATGCTATCCACTTTAACTATATTCAGTTCCCGCATTGTATATACCGTACAAAACAGCAAAAGAATCCTTCACTCTTTCTTTCCTTCTGTTCTCACATCGCATGGGATTAAAAAAGGATCTGACCGCTTCTATCCACGGCCGGATCCTCTCTCCCATCTATAGGTTTCTTTCAATCTTATTTTAATACTTGTGTAACATCTTCGTTTGATAGTCCGTTTCATAATATTCCAATTCCTCACGCATTGTTTGAAACTTACCTTCTAATTCTTGCATTACTTTTTCAATTGAGTAAGGTGGTACTTGCTGAAAAGCAATGGAATTTTTTCCTGTATATGCTGAGCGACTATTTTCATACCATTGATCACTCTTTGGTGAAAAGAATTCAGCAATTACTTGATGGTAGATTTTATATAATGTTTTCTCAGCAGCCGCTTTTCGAAATGGTTGACTACTTAATAAAACAAGGCACGCATCCAATCCTTCTTCACAAAATACAAGTAATCGTCTTAACGCCGATAACAAACCTTCATAATAATGCTTATTACCTTCTGGTGACTCTTCTAATAAAGAAGGTAATGTATGATAATTTACAAAATCAGTCATTAAAGTAATAACCTCTTCTAAAAATCCCGAAATTTGATGCGTTTGATTTTCAACCATTGAATTAGACATACCCTTTTCTCTCCTTTGCCATTTTACGCTATTTCTACTTTTTTATTTTTATGTAACTCAGCCATTATGTTTTGTACTTTTACCACTGTCTTATCATCAAAATATTTTTGAAAATCTTCTATTCCATTAATATACACACGCTTTTGCCCACGAAGTTCTTTATTTTTAACAAAACAAGCTAGAGCAACGATATCACGTAAATATATGTCTTGTTCTTCTATTTTAAAAACTGGATTTCCTTCAAACGGAGTAATTTCTTGCAAAATTTCTTCAAAATAACGGACATATAATACAGAAAATGTTTTTTCTTGTTCATTCAACATATAAGTTACTTCAGATCGATTAAAGAAATCTTCTGACGTATTAGGTTGTGCTTTTTCTAGCTCATAGCCTGCGTAACCTATTATAACCATCCTCTTTACCTCTCTTCCTTATTTTGTTTTATTTTAACTCATTTTTCTGAATAAACAAAATTTTAATTCTTCATTAATTCTTATTAAAATATATATGATATTTCCATATTTATATAAAAAATAGATTTTATATCCTGCAATTTACCTTTTTATTTTTCATGAAGTTTGTCATAATAAGAATATTGTCTCAGTTTTCTTATGCAAGGAGAGTTGTATTTATGTCGTTTTCGTGGAAACGTTTCTTACAAATCGGAAAAATTATTTTCCCATTTGTTGTCTTGACAATTGTATTCTTTCAAGCTCGAAAAGAATTATCTGGTATTTCATTTCGAGAAGCAATTGAAACAATTAAAAACATTCCAACTGGAGGAGTCTTTTTAGCTATTACGCTCGGTGCATTTGCTGTTTCAACAATGTTCTTTTATGACTTTGTTATGCTCCGCTATTTAAAAGCAGATGTACCTATTCAAAAGATTTTCCGGGTTTCATGGACTGCAAACACGTTAAATGGATTTCTCGGCTTTGGTGGCCTTGTTGGAGCGGGCGTACGAACAATGTTATATCGGCCTCACATAAAAGAGAATGGTAAACTTATCAAAAGTATCGCTTGGATGACAACCGCCTTTATTAACGGATTAGCCCTTCTCTCGTTCCTCGGTCTTATCGGAATACTAGATACACGTTTTATTCTGCATGAAAAACCTTGGCTATGGCCTGTACTCGTCTTCTTTGCTCTTTTTGTACCGATATATATCGGGTTTTCTAAACTTAAAAATCGAAAACAAAAAAACGTAGACGGACAAGAGGAAGAGAAAAACCCAACTGTTTTATACTCCATTGTTTCTTTAGTGGAATGGCTATCTGCCGGTATCGTCATGTATGTTATTTTAATATTATTTGGAATTGAGATCGATTTCCGGAAGTTTTTAGGAGTTTATGTCATTGCGGCTTTAGCTGGCGTTGTTAGTCTTGTACCAGGTGGTCTTGGTTCATTTGATCTTGTCTTTTTGACTGGTTTAGGACAATACGGTATTGATACAGGCGTATTACTGCCCGCTATGTTACTATACCGCCTTGTATACTATATTTTACCGTTTTGCCTCGGTTTAATTTTTGCAGCTTTTGAAATGACAGGAGCTGCACTGAAAAAGATTGAAGATAAACCATTTATCGCACCTGCTTTAGAAACAACAGGTGTCATTTGGACATTGCAACGTGATTTTTTAGGGAAATTAGGATCATGGGCATCCGCTGCATTAACCGTTTTTGCTGGCTTAATGGTTATCTTATCAACCATTTTACCAACAAGCATAAACCGTGCTCACGCGTTACATATTTTAGCTCCAAAACATCTCATTCAATTTTCTTTTAGCTTATCTTTAACCTTTGGTATCCTTCTTCTAATTCTATCACGAGGGATTTATTACGGAACGAAACGCTCCTACTATATGACGATTGTTTCTTTAATTGGAGCAGCAATCTTTAACACATTAAAAGGAATTGATATTGAAGAGACTTTTATTTTATTAATTGTACTGGCAGTATTATATATGCTCCGTAAAAGATTTGTGCGTGAGAAAATGGAAGTATCACTCTCTGATGTAGTCAAAGTATTTATATTTTTATTACTAACATTATATTTGTACAAAAACCTAGGTATTTTATTTGCTGGAGCAAAGGAAGCTTTTAAACCTGATTTTGTTGTTCGTAATATTACACAAGTAAAACGTAGCGCACTTGCAGCAGCTTTCTTTGTCCCAACCTTTTTACTTATCGGTTCCCTTATTGCAAATCGCTACCGTAGTGTATTTCCTGGGCAACCAGCAAACGATAAACGTTTGCAAAACTTCTTAGATGAATATGGCGGAAATGTACTAAGCCATTTAGGTTTTTTAGGAGATAAACAATTTTTCTTCAGTAGCGACGGAAAAGCACTTCTTTTATTTTCAACAACAGGAAAACGTCTTGTTATACTCGGTGATCCAATTGGCGATCCGTCTTCTTTCCGCACGGTACTACAAGAATTTCTAGCTGAAGCAGATCGCTTTGGATACATTTGTGTTTTCTATCAAATTGAAAGTAAATGGATGAGCTTATATCATGATTTTGGCTATAACTTCTTTAAACTTGGTGAAGAGGCTGTTGTTGATTTAAATACCTTTACTATATCAGGTAAAAAACGTGCTGGATTACGTGCAACTCTTAACCGCTTTGAGCGTGAAGGTTATACATTTTCCATTCATCAACCACCATTTTCAGACGAGTTATATGAGGAATTAAAAAAAGTTTCAGATGCTTGGCTTGGAGGAAAAAAAGAAAAAAGTTTTTCTCTTGGATACTTTGATCGTGACTATATAAATCGTGCCCCTATTGCAACTTTATCTGATGCTGAAGGAAAAATCATCGCATTTACAACCTTTATGCCTGTTTACCAAGCTGGTGAACTTTCTGTTGATTTAATGCGCTATTACCCTGATGCACCTGGTGGAATTATGGATGCGATTTTCATCCATTTATTCCAATGGGCAAAAGAAAACGATTATCATTCTTTCAATATCGGTATGGCTCCGCTCTCTAATGTTGGTCTATCTACACAATCTTTCTGGTCCGAGCGCGTCGCAGCAGCAATTTTCAATAACGTTCGTTATACGTATAGTTTTAGCGGTTTACGGCACTTTAAAGAAAAATATAAGCCTACGTGGAGCGGCAAATATTTAGCATTCCGCAAAAATCATTCCTTACCAATTACAATGCTTGCTGTAACAAAATTAATAGGAAAACGAAAAAGTAGCTAGTATCACTAGCTGCTTTTTCGTTTCTGAACTTGGAGGATAAACTCTTTTTCATACTTTTTTCCGTTTATATAAAATGTACCCCATATTTTATATATTCCTTCTTCTGGGAAAGTAATACGATACTGTAGTTGCTCTTCTTCATTTACAGGGACTGCATATAAAAAATGTTCTCGTTTTTCATCGACTATATAAAGCGCCCCCTGTTCCCCAGTATTCGAGCCGAATTTCACCCTTGCTCCTTTTTTCATTTGCAATTGAAATGTAAGTGTAGCTGCTTCATTTGGGTGTAACGCTCCAAATAAAAGCGACATTTGGTAATCGCCAATTTTTTTTGTAAGCACTGTGTCTTCTATTAAATTCTTTTGTTTCTTCTCTTTTTCCTCTTCCCCAAAATTTTTCTTAGAAAAGGACTGTTCTGTTTTACCATGATCCTCATATAAGAAAACCGTATAAGCTTTACCTTTCGTTCCTTTTGAAGCTAGCTTATAAGACCCATTTCCAGCAAATGCAGGGTTGATTTGCTGAATTTCCTTTAACTGCTCGTCCACAATAATCGCTCTAATACGATCGTTCACTCCACGAATCTCATTTTTATTTTTATTAAACAGTTGAAATGTAATATCTATTTTTTCATTTCCTATTCTATTTTTCATCTCCCATTTTACTTCTCGAATGTCCCCTGCTGTTTCTGTTGTTCCTTTAAACTTTTGCATGTAGAATCCACCAGCTACAATAAGTAGTAAAGCAACTATTCCAATGACAAGATTTTTCAAATCATCACCTGCTATACTTTTTATAAGTCGTGAAACAATTCATACAACTATGCCTGTAAATAGAATATTGTTACAAAATTCATTCTATTTTTCCTATAAAAATCCTCTATAAAATAAAGGAAAGTTTCCACTTAAAGAAAGAATAACCATAAATCGGGAAACGAATAACGAATTACTGAAAACAGTGTATCTTGTATATACTACAAACAAGAAAAAGATTTTAATTGGCAGGATTCCTAGTGTATAATGCAGATGATGTTAATTTATATCTATACATAATAAGGAGGATTTTTATGAGCGTTCATATTGAAGCAAAACAAGGTGAAATTGCTGAATCTATTTTACTACCTGGCGATCCACTACGTGCAAAATATATTGCAGAAACATTTTTAGAGGATGTAACTTGCTATAATAACGTACGTGGCATGTTAGGATTCACTGGAACTTATAAAGGAAAACGTGTCTCTGTTCAAGGGACAGGTATGGGGGTTCCGTCCATCTCTATTTATGTAAACGAATTAATCCAAAGCTATGGAGTGAAAAATTTAATTCGCGTAGGTACATGTGGAGCGATTCAAAAAGATGTAAAAGTGCGTGACGTAATTATTGCAATGACTGCTTGTACAGACTCTAACATGAACCGTTTAACATTCCCTGGATTTGACTTTGCACCAGCAGCAAACTTTGATCTTTTAAAGAAAGCGTATGACGCTGGAACAGAAAAAGGATTACACGTTCGAGTTGGTAATGTTTTAACAGCTGATGTGTTCTATCGTGAAAGTATGGATATGGTGAAAAAACTTGGTGAATACGGTGTATTAGCTGTAGAAATGGAAACAACTGCACTTTATACATTAGCAGCGAAATACGGTGTAAATGCATTATCTGTATTAACAGTAAGTGACCACATTTTCACTGGAGAAGAAACAACATCTGAAGAGCGTCAAACTACGTTCAACGAAATGATTGAAATCGCTTTAGATGCTGCGATCCAACAATAATGCACAAAAGAACTTGTCATACGTCTGGCGAGTTCTTTTTTTCTTATCCTATTCTAAATTAACTATCTAGCTTATATGACTTTTTATAAAAAACCGCTCCATATAGAGACAGATTTTTAGTCCCTACTGTCTTTTATCATTTGTTATAATAAAGAAAATATTTATGCGAGCACTCTGTTGTGAGGTGAAGAAGTGAAAAAAAGAAGTATTGTCTTTAAACTATTTTTATTAACATCAACATTATTTACGGTGACCTTCCTCCTTTTTTTCGTAGGACAATCGTTGTTTTTAGAAAAATTTTATATTAATAAGAAGGTTCAAACCGTTCAAACTGCTTTTGAAAAGTTTTTATCAAGTTATGAAAAAAGTGATAAAACATTTGAGGAAATAAGAAAACTCAAACAAGAATTTCATGAAAAAACAAACGCTGACGTTGTTTTATTAGATCCATATGGAATTATAAAAGATGAAAATAATTACTATATTGAAATTGTAGATGAATCAAATAAAACATATTCAATTCCACTCAACAACATTTTAACAAACGATGAATACACGAAATTTATGAACCTACAGTTAAAGGTGAATGATGTCCTCCTCATAGAAGGTATTTTAAAGAAAAACGTGATTATTCCTGTTACACTAACAAATCGCTATAATTCATGGCAAAATGATAATATCATTTCTGACTTTAAATTATTTGATATCGATTGGGGCGCTTTAAAAAGAAACAGGTATACAAAAGACGCAAAACTTGGCATTCATAAATTTCAAGGTACTGTATCTAAAATACACCTACCATCAAAAAATGACATTCGCCTTGCGAATAACTTGGAAACTTTACAAGGCGTTCAACATTGGGAACTGTCTGTTATACTCGGTAAAACAAATTCAAACAAATTGACTACTTATACAATAGGTGGGGACGATGAAGTCAAAAGTCAAATTTTTGTGCAGCCAGTTATTGAAAAAGGAGAGATTAAAGAATTTGCTTTCGCAATGACCTCCTTACAGCCTGTTAATGAAGCAATGCTCGTTTTAAAAGATTATTACGTTTATGCTTTAATTATCGTATTTCTTGTTATTATTTTGTTATCCTTTTATTATTCAAAAATCATTGTTAAACCGCTTATTAAAATGAATCGTGTTACAAAAAAAATGGCTAATTTTGATTTCACTGAAAAATTACCAGTTTCAGCAGATGATGAGATTGGCGGTTTATCTAGTAGCATTAATACATTATCAGTAAACTTAAAAGATCGGATAGATCGATTAAATGTTGCAAATACAAAATTACAACAAGATATCGAACGAGAACGCCAATTAGAAAAAACGAGAAAGGAATTTATTTCTGGCGTATCCCATGAATTAAAAACACCGCTGAGTGTGATTAGAAGCTTTGCAGAGGGGATTAAAGATGGTGTCAGCAAAGATACTACTTACTATACAGATGTTATTTTAGAGGAAACCGAAAACATGAATCGACTCATCGTCGAAATGTTAGAATTAGCAAAACTAGAATCTGGCACGTATAAACTAGAAATGAATTCTTTTTCAATCGGTGAACTTGTTCAACAAGTGTATACGAAGCTATTATTTAGTATGGAAGAAAAACAATTACAAGTAGAAATCGATGCAAATCCTTCTATATATGTTAAGGCAAATCGCAACCGCATTGAGCAAGTTGTTGTAAATTTACTCAGCAACGCAATTCGCTATACACCTGACGGCAAAGCGATTCGTATTCGCGTCATCGAAAATGAACAAAAGGTAAAAGTAGAAATTGAGAACACTGGTAATCCAATTCCAGACGAAAGTTTGCAAAAAATATGGGATCGCTTCTATCGTCTAGACGCTTCCCGTAGCCGTCATACTGGTGGAACTGGACTTGGTCTATCTATTGTAAAAAACATTTTAGAACTTCATCATGCCGAATATGGTGTTTATAATACAGATAATAGTGTCGTCTTTTATTTCGATTTACAAAAAGTAAAAGAAGTCAAATAATTTGTCTTAATTTCACGAGGAGTTCACATGAAATTCACACTCTCCCTTTATAGTAATAGACAAGTTAATCCTTTCCTTTACACATACAAAAGAGGAGAGTGCGTGAAATGAAACAAGCAGGACAACCTATTCAAAACGAAAAACAATTAGAAAAAATCAAAAATATACTTTTACAATCTTCGAAACGTGATGGCTTACTATTCGTATTAGCTGTAAATTCTGGTCTAAAAGTAAGTGAGATTTTACAATTAAAAGTCGGTGATGTTATCGATGAAAATGAAAATGTTCGTCACTCCATTTTATTTTACAATGAAAAAGTAAAAAAACATAAATGGTTTGCTGTAAACGAAGACTTACAGCATGCAATCGAAGATTATATGAGAGAACGTAAAACGTGGAAACGAAATGAACCTTTATTGAAATCGCAAAAAGGAACAAAATCCATTACAAGACAGCATGCATGGTATATTTTAAACAAAGCTGCAAAAGAAGTTGGTTTAGAAGGGATTAGCTCACATACACTTCGCAAAACTTGGGGATATTGTGCATACAAATCTGGTGTTGACATTGCATTTTTACAACACTTCTTTGACCATAGCACCCCATCAAAAACTTTAAAGTATATCGGTATTGCATAAAAGAATATACATTCTTATACATAAAAAAGGTTACCAACTTTAAACTTGGTAACCTTTTTTATATTTCATATTCTTGTTTCTCCTATTTTGTAGTGGTACTCTAGTAATAAGGGGGAGAAATTATGAACACATTCACAATTGAATTACCAAAAGAAACTGCAGAAAAACTTGGATTGTTAAAACAAGCCTATCAAAAGAAAACAGGTACTACAATTTCAGAAAGCACACTCGTTCAATCTCTTATCTCAAGAGAGTTTATTCAAGAAATAACTCCATTTGATCTACAACAATATGTAATTGAAAAAGAACAGCGTTAGTAGCTGTTCTTTTTCAATTTCTTCCCTTGCTGCGTACATAATCCATTATATATCCTCCTAACTTTCCCACTTTTTACCTAGACTCTTATTTTTATTTACGTATGCAAATTGAACTGCCCCTACCTATCTTCCTTGTTTCTCTCTGAATCTTAAGCTGAGGTCTTAGTACCCATTAATGCAGGATAAAATATTTTTTTATTTTATTTCTGAAAAACTATTGACAATGATAATGATAACCATTATCATTTATTATGAAGCCAACAATTGATGAATCAACCAAACGCTCAGTAACATTGTTACCCCTCTTTTTCATATAGAAAAACACTGTACATTCCCCCTGTTTGTACAGTGTTTTTCTTTTTATTTTATTACTGTCTGTAAAAACTTAATTGGTGTGGGCTAATAATCAATGAAGAATCCCCTACTGATTTAAAGTTTCACTTTATATTTATTCAAATAAATTGAGCTGTTCCGGCTTTGGTTCTCCATATGTAATATTCATCATTTGCATAAGTTGCTTGGCATTATCCGCAGCATCTCCACCTGAATTATTGTTAAATAAAACATATATGTTCTTCGTCTTCTTCTGCAATCTCCCTAATCGTTCCACCCATTCTTCAAGCTCTATTTTGTTATAGCGATATAAACAACGAACTGCTCGCCAATTTTCTCCTTTATCAAGCCACCCATGAATATTGCGCCCATGAAATCGAATCAGTGCCGTTTCTGAATGCGTTGCTTCTAATACTAGTGGAACAGAACCAATTCCAGCTTGTGGTTCATCACAAATCGTATGAATCCACTCTTCCTGTTCTAAAAATTGTAATGTTTTATCATGCATATTAGGATGAAACCACGTTTGATTTCGGAATTCTATGGCACATGGTAATCCTTCCATTTTTTCTTTTGTATAACGAAGTAAGTCTACATTTTTCTTTTGACAATCAAACCAAGGTGGATATTGAAATAATATCGTCTTTAATTTATGTGCTTCTTGCAGGGGAACAATCGATTGTTTAAATGTTTCAAACATCTCATCGACATTTGAAAATGGAATCTCTCCTTGCATATGTCCCGTCATCCCTTGATACGCTTTAACAACAAACGAAAAATCTTTTGGCGTTTCCCCAGCCCATTTCATATAATTTCGAACTGGTTGCATAGCATAAAACGAACTATCGACTTCAACAATAGGAAAATACTCACTATATGTTCGCAACTTATTTCTATTTTCATATGAATCTGTATATAAAGAATCGTGATCTCCCCATCCTGTTAATCCAATAGAAATCACTCTTACCCCTCCTTATCCTATTTCTATTAATCAGCACACACCTAATTAAAGATAACAAACGCTTGAGCCTACGGAACAAAGTTTCAATTTTCTTCAAGAGCATCTTTATAAAATATGATATACTAGATGGAAGAATTTTTAAATTGAGGAGTTATTTATGATTCAAGAGGATACTACTTTATCTCATGAAAAGCAAATAAAAGAATTAGAAAAAAAAGTACAGTTTTATGAGCAGTTGGTGAATCAATTACCACATCATTTTACATATGAAAACTCACAACTAGGTTTACAATTACATAAAAAAGGGAATTCTCATTCCATTACTCACATACCAAAAGAAGATATAGAATCAAACTTTGTACTAAATTGTGATTCCTTATTTCTATTTGAACAACTTGAAAAGCACTTTGTCCATATTTTTGATGCATTTTCGCACCATGTCACTTTCATTGACAATAAAGGTATCATTACATTATGCAATCAATCTGCAGCAGATGATTTTGGCGTAGTACGCAATGATATAATAGGTAAACCCATCCAACAATTATTAAACTTACCAGAAGAAAAAATTAAAGCTTTAGAAACATTACGAAGCGGACAAGAAATTTACAACGAAGAAGTATTAGACGTGAACTACGGTATTTGTAACAATCGCATTATTTGTGATTATAATGGAGATATTTTCCGTGTGATTAGCGTCTTTCATTATTTAAATACCGAGCGCGATGCTGAAAAACTCGCATTAGCTGGTCGAATTGCAGCTGGAATTGCACATGAAGTTCGTAATCCACTTACAACAGTACGCGGTTATTTGCAATTTTTACAAGAAGGTGTCTCACCTTCTAATAAAGAACTTTTTCAAAATTTGCTCATTCCTGAATTAGATCGTGCAAATAGTATCATCACTAAATTTTTATCTATTTCCAAAGCACACGAATTTAAAAGAGAGCCCTTTCCCATCAATACTTTTTTACGTGAATATATCCAACAACTACTAGCTAGTGAAGTATTTTTGCATAACATTTCTATTGAATATAATTTATCCTCCGATTTAGAAGACATATTAGTGAATATTGATCGACATGAGCTCGTTCAAGTTTTCCTAAACTTATTTCAAAATGCTGTGGATGCAAAAAGTGATAAACCTTTTTCCATTCGAATCGCTAGTCATCGCTTAGATAATTTTGCTCGCATTACTTTCCAAGATAACGGAACCGGTATCCCTCCAGCGATTCAAGAATATATCTTTGATCCATTCTTCTCTACAAAAGATGCAGGAACTGGACTCGGATTATCCGTAACAAAAAAAATCATTCAAAATCACAATGGAACTTTAAAAGTTTCTAGTAATGAAAATGGCACAACTTTTATCATCTCAATTCCGTTAACAAAAAAAATACCGAGCTTATAGTTTTTTCCTAAAAGTAAAGAGAAACTTCCATCAGTGGGGATGAAGCCCCACTGATATAATTAAGTGAATACATTCAAAATATACGATTCATTAACTTCCAGCACAGGACCCAAGTTCTTCACTATTTTGTCCCCTAACCAACATGTGTTATAATTCCCTTTCCTCTTTCATAGGAAATACTATAAAACTTCATTAGGGCTCACTGTCTCTTCAACTCTTTCATTTATCCCGCACTAACGGGCAGTAATACTCCCACCTCAAAATTCGGTGGGAGCAAAGTCCAGCTCTAGCGGCTAGAATCTCCGGTCGTTTCGCCCCCTCGGACGAGGCAAAAAGCGCCTCTCTGTCGGGGGCTCCAACGTCCTGCGATTCTGAGTGAGCCGCTTCCGCTTTTCTAAAGAAGTTAGGTGGGAGATAAACTGCCCGTAAAGGCCCGATTGGTGAGGGCTAATAATCAGTGGGGGATGAGGAAAACCCCCACTGATTAAGGTTTCACTTTATTTCAACATATCAATATAACCACTCTAGCTGTAAGCACACGCTTAAACAATGTCTCTTCCTCTATTCCAAATTCAGTATACACAGTAAGAAATAACTAGCGACTATCCATTCTATATATATTCATTTTGTTTTTCCGACATATAAGTCATGGCTATGAAAATAAAAAGAGATTCCTACTCGTTTTCTCCTTTTGGTTTCATACGGCATGAGGCTACCGCTTCTATGCATGGACAGATACTCTCTCCTACCTAAAAGGAAAGGTTTTATCTCGTTTTTTCAATCTGTCTATATGTGAAATACTTAATCTCCTTCTTTACTTTTCTTTACTTCAAATTTACTCTAGCTTAATGCTTATTTTGTATGATAGATAATGAAGACAATGATATGAAAGAGGGATGAAAATGAAAGTCTTATTGCCAATTCGCTTTTGGATCGCCCTTATGTCATGCATCATTTTATGTTCAGGACTCTTTTTAACTTTAGAATACACTTCTACATCAAAAGCAGCAGAGAACAGTAGTATAGCACCATATAAACTGCTATATGCAACACCAAATACAGTACCCCAATTATCTTCATCTCAAGAAAAAAGAGTTATCAAAGGGATGATGATTACAGAAGCTTCTTCTCATCATGATCTGGACCGGATTGCAAAAAAGATTAAAGAACAATATAAAAACCAGAAAATCGATGAAATCATATTATCTATTCACAATAAAAATACTGGACGATATGAAGAGGACCTACCTTATGAGCCACTCAGTAAAGGAACAATTTCGATTATTTACAATTCACAATCTCATTCCAAGGCAACCGTTCGTCTCAATGAATAATACTACACCTGTTGAAAAAACTTTCAGTTCATAAAAAATCGAGGCCACTGAAAAACGTATGTTTTTCAGTGGCCTCATAATCATTCGCCGCTTTTTATTTTTACAAAAATGGAATCCACTCTTTCACTTTATCAATCCACTCTTTTTGTTGTTCTCTTCTCAGTTTTTCTTCTTCTTGACGCTTTTTCTCTTCTTCTTTTCTTCTTTTTTCTTCTTCAATTGTCTTTAATTGTTTTGAATAGTCAGCCTCTGAGATTAGTGACAACTGAAATGCTTTTTGAGCGGAATTTCCGGCAGCCTTTTTCATAATATCTCGAAACATTGTCGTTGTAATTTGACTACCACCTGAAACATAATGTTCACTATCGGTTTTATCATATCCGACCCAAATTGCGCCAACAAGATCCGGAGTATAGCCAACAAACCATGAGTCTTTCGCTCCACTGCTTGGACCATCTACAAGCTGAGTAGTTCCTGTTTTACCAGCAGTATCAATATTTTTCACCTTTGCTTTTTCGCCCGTTCCTTTTTCAACAACGCCTTTTAATAAATACGTCATTTTTTGAGCAACCTTCTCACTCGTTACACGGGTTTCTTTTTTATACCATTTCCCTACAATTTCTCCCTCAGCATTCTGTATTTCACGAATTGCATGTCCTTCAATTTGTACTCCATCATTTGCCAATGTTGCATAAGCCTGAGCCATTACAAATGGAGAAGTTCCATTATGCATTCCTCCTAGAGCAATAGGGAGAGTGCGGTCTTCCTCCTGCAAGGGAATACCGAAACGCTCTAATGACTTCAAACCTTTTTCTAATCCAATTTGTTCTAACAGCCAAACAGCTGAGACATTATAAGACCTTGCAACTGCTTCATACATGGTAACATCTCCATGAAAAGTATGGTCACTATTTTGAGGGGTATAATCCTTTATATTAAGTGGTTCATCTTTTAAAACATCATACACTTCGTAACCTTGCTCTAATGCGGGTACATAAACTGCAAGAGGTTTTAATGTTGAACCTGGTTGTCTTTTTAACTGCGTCGCATGATTAAATTGTAGAAATTGATACGTCCCCCTCCCGCCGACAAGTGCGGGTACACCACCCGTTTTCGGATCCATCAACACAATTCCTGTTTGCATAAGCTGATCTGCATTACCACCTTGGAAATATTTATCATTATTCACAACATCTTCTACCGCTTGTTGCTTTTGAGGATCAAGTTCTGTATAAATACGATATCCGCCGGCTAAAATTTCATTTTGTGTCAATTCATATTTCTCCATTGCCTCTCGGACAATATAATCAACATACTGTGGATATTTTCCTTTGTATTTATCATCAACACCTCGGCGTAATGCAAGGCCTGTTTCTTTTTCTTTCTTGTATTGATTTTCTGTAATATATCCTTGTTCTTTCATTAATGCTAAAACAACATTACGCCTTTCAATGGATTTATTAAAATTTTTATATGGTGAATAGGTTGATGGAGCCTTAATTAATCCTGCTATCGTCGCAGCTTCTGCTATTGTTAAATCCTTTACTTCTTTATCGAAATATGATTTAGCCGCTTTTTTTACACCCCAAGCTCCTTCACCAAAATAAATTTGATTCATATACATTTCAATAATTTCATCTTTGGTATACGTACGTTCTATTTTTTTTGTAAGAAAATACTCTTTAAATTTGCGTGAGAATGTCCGTTCTTGCGTTAAAAATACATTTTTGGCAAGCTGTTGTGTAATTGTACTCCCACCAGCCACCACTTCCCCAGCCGTAATATTCTTTAATATTGCACTCATAATCCCGCTATAGTATATACCATGGTGATTAAAAAATTTCTTATCCTCTACTGCTACAATCGCTTGAACCATAATATCAGGAATATCTTTTCTTTTAACTCCTTCCGCCTTGGAAGAAGATAGCTTTGCTGCCACTTCTTTATTTGCATCATAAATAAGTGTTGGCTGCGGAACAGCCTGTTTTAATGCGGATATGTCTTGAATGGAGATTATTATATTTACTACAATAAATAGAGCAACGAAAAAACCACCAAAAACGTATAATGTATTGCGCAGTTTCTTCCTCCTGTTGAACCACTCAAGCATTTTCTTGAAATGAGTGTTGTTCAATTTCATTTATTCACTTCCTTCATTTGTTTACACTTTCGTTAGAAAAAGGAAGAAACTCCCTCCTTTTAAATTTATTATAATAACGTAGTAGTTCGCCAAGTGTAAAGTATTTCTTTCACATTCATACTTTTTACAAGAAAAGGACATTCTACAAGTAAGATATTCATTATTGATTATTAATATTATTAATACATCAACGTGAGTTATGTTAAGTTTTTGTAAACTTTTCGATAAAATGTTTTAAAAAACGACAGTTTTTTGTTAGAATTGACTAGCCAATATATTTTACATATATTACTTTTGTGGGGGTAACAATAATGGTCTTTAAATCTAAAAAAGATAAATTTTCTGAAATGTTAATGAATGTTTCTGAAAATTTAAAAGAAAGCGCGCAATTTTTCGTGGAGTATAAAATTAAAAATGCTAGCGATTTAAAAGAATTTTCTATGCGCATGAAAGAATATGAGTCAAAAGGTGACTCATTTATTCACGAAATCATTATGGAGCTAAACAAAGCGTTTATTACTCCTATCGAACGTGAAGACATCCTGCAACTTGCAATGAGCATGGATGATGTACTAGACGGATTAGATCACAGTGCAGGTTTATTCGAAATGTATTCTATTACAGAGGCAGATGAATACATGATTAAATTTGTGGAAGCAATCAATCAATGTGCGATTGAGATTGCAAATTCCGTTGAACTTATGTCGAATAAGAAATTAGTAGACATTCGCACAAATGCAATTAAAATTAAGGATTACGAATCACAGTGTGATGATATCCGTCGCCATGCCATTAAGCACTTATTCTCTCGTGAAAAAGATCCAATTAAGATCATTCAATTCAAAGAGATTTATGAAGAGCTAGAAGAAGTAGCTGATAGCTGTCAAAGCGTTGCAAACGTATTAGAAACAATTATTATGAAGAACGCGTAAGGAGTTTGATCATGGATACACTCTTGATACTGACTGTTTTAGTAGTCATTTGCGCTTTAGCTTTTGACTTTATTAACGGATTTCACGATACAGCAAACGCGATTGCAACAGCTGTTTCGACGAAAGCTCTAAAGCCTAGACATGCAATTATTATGGCAGCTATTATGAACTTTTTAGGTGCAATGACATTTACAGGTGTAGCAAAAACGATTACAAAAGATATCGTTGACCCATTTTCCTTACCAAATGGTTCTCTTGTAATTTTAGCTGCTTTGCTTGCGGCAATAGCTTGGAATTTGATTACTTGGTACTATGGTATTCCAAGTAGTTCTTCGCATGCAATCATTGGTTCAATCGCAGGTGCAGCAATTGCTGCTGCTGGTTTTAGCTCGTTAAATTTTAAAGGGTTCATAAAAATCCTTGAAGCTTTAATCATTTCACCAATCGTCGCTTTTGTTATTGGTTATATCGTATACAGTATTTTTAAAGTAGTCTTTAAAAACTTTAACTTAACGAAAACGAACAAAAACTTCCGTATATTCCAGGTTTTCACTGCAGCATTACAAGCTTATACACATGGTACGAATGATGCACAAAAAGCAATGGGAATCATTACGATGGCTCTTATGGCAAATAACTATCATACTTCTAGCGATATCCCGTTCTGGGTACAATTATCTTGTGCAATCGCAATGGGGCTTGGTACTTCTGTCGGTGGATGGAAAATTATTAAGACTGTTGGTGGACAAATTATGAAAATTCGCCCTGTAAACGGAGTAGCAGCTGATTTATCATCATCTCTTGTAATTTTCGGGGCAACATTCATTCACTTACCGGTTAGTACAACGCACGTTATCTCTTCTTCTATTTTAGGGGTAGGTGCTTCACATCGTGTAAAAGGTGTAAAATGGGGAACTGCAAAGCGCATGTTAATTACATGGGTAATTACACTTCCAATTTCAGCTTCTTTGGCTGCTTTATTCTATTACCTATTACATTTAATTTTCTAATTAAAAGTCGTCTTCCTTATTTTTCTAGGAAGACGACTTTTTTGTGAACAATCCTATTTCTCTAGAAAAAGTGTGTATAATAAATGTTGTACTAGTTATACAGAGGAGTTGGCAATTTTGGAATACATCATGTTACTTTTTATTGGATTAATCGCAGGAACAGTCGGAAGCCTAGTAGGACTTGGCGGGGGGATTATCATTGTACCTTTACTGATTGGACTGCATAGTTTATCACCACAACTCGCAGTTGGAACATCAATGGTGACCGTCGTTTTCACCGGTCTCTCCTCTACTCTTACTTATCTGAAACATAAGCGAGTAGATTATAAAAGTGGACTTATTTTATTTATAGGGAGCGGTCCTGGGGGTATTATTGGATCGTGGGCAAACAAATTTTTGAATCAAGATTCTTTCTCTTTATACTTTGGAATTTTCCTTATTTTTGTCTCAATTCTTCTCTTGTTGCGCGATAAATTGAAACCTCTTTCCCTCTCAAATACAACTGTTATTAAGCGTTCTTTCACAGATGCTGAAGGTAATACTGTTCATTATCAATTTCCACCGTTTCTTTCAATTATTATCGCATTTGTAGTTGGGTTCATATCTGGATTATTTGGAATTGGTGGCGGAGCCTTGCTCGTTCCAGCAATGATGCTTCTTTTTGCATTCCCTGCGCAAATTGCTGTTGCAACTTCCATGTTTATTGTCTTTTTATCAGCAATTGTAAGTTCTTTGACTCATATTTCTCTTGGAAATGTTAGCTGGATTTATGCATTAATTCTTATTCCAGGCGCTTGGATTGGCGGGAAAATTGGAGCTTTCATTAATACAAAATTAAGCGGTAATGCAATTATTAATTTATTACGTATTACATTAATCATTCTTGGAACTAGATTAATTATTACTTCATTTCTATAACGCGTTCTTTTTAGAATGCGTTTTTTATACGCAAGAATATAAAAATGTTCCTAACACGACACATAATACTGCGCACACACATAACAACATTAAGTTGGAGATATATAATTTATTCAAGCTGATCACTCCTATAGCTGTGACTGTTATCCCTATAATAGCGAAAAAAGAGACATTCTGCCGTTACAAAGTGCTAACAATGCAAAAGCAATTATTACAAATCTCATCCATTTATTACATGAATTCGTATAATCTATCGATTCAACAAAAAAAGATGTCATATTGACATCTTTCTAATGAAGGAGTGACCACCCCATAAAATCTTCATGTACTTGACGTGCTCGCTTATCATTTCTATCATACAATTCAGCGTAGCTATCCGTTTCTTCATCATAAGCCATTGTATAGATAATTTGACCGTCTATTTCAACTGATAGAACGACTCCACCCTTCATCTCTTCTACATGTATGATGGCATTAGCTGGAATCCTCATATCAGTCATCTTCGCATCTAACAATATACTAAACCCCCTACAGCGTATTCATTGCTAGCACTATTACACACTAAATAGTATACTACTGTAATAGCATACATTTCGTCAATATAATTGCTGTTTTGTAGGCTTTTCTTCTTTTAATATGTATACACACATATATCAGTAAAATGAACAAATAGGAACACGTAAACGAGGTGCTAACATTGATTCTACATAAAGGGGATATATTATTTCGTCAAGGTGAAGATGGACCTTTATACTTTATTAAAACGGGTCTATTAAAAGTCGTTCGATTACAGGAAGATGGAACACCATTTTTATTTAACATTATCGTTCCTGGTGAGACAATCCCTCACCACTCTTTAATTTCACCGAAAGAGTATCATGGTACAGCAATTGCTTTAATTAAAACAGAGGTCGAACCTATTATAGGAACTACATGGTACGAAAAATTACAAGCGAATCCAGAGTTATATGCGAATGTCGCTCTGCAGCTGCAAACAAAATTACGCATGATGCAACAGCGAATCGATCAATTAACAACTGTTTCTCCAAAAGAACGTCTCCATCGTTTGCAAGAGTGGTTCTCACTGTATTTAGATGGAATTCCTATCTATGAGATCTTAACACAAACAGAAATTGGACAACTTATCGGCGTACGCCGTGAAACAGTAAATCGCTTGTTACGAGAACAAATAAAAAACGAGGCGAACTAACACCTCGTTTTTTATTTACCTTATGCTAAGCTTGCTGCCGGTCCGAAAAATTCATAATGAATGTGTTCAGGCGAAACTTCCCATTCTACTAAAGTCTTATTAATATGCTTCATAAATGGTACCGGACCGCAGAAATAAAAGTCCGCTTCATTTGTAGGAATAATTGATTGTAACCAATCTAAATCAACAAAACCTTCTTTATCAAAGTTTTTCGCTTGTAAATCTTGTTCTGTTGGTGAAGAGTAACAAGTGTATACTTCTACTTGTTCATAATCTTTCTCTATCTGCTGCACGTGCTCTTTCATCGCATGCACGTTGCTATTTAATGCTGCATGAATAAAGTATACCTTACGATTTGAAGTTTGCTTAACCAATGTATTTAACATGCTCATCATTGGCGTGATACCAACGCCACCACTGATTAATACAATTGGTAAGTTTGAATCCATATTTAACACAAAGTCCCCTGCTGGTGCACTTAGTGGCAATATATCTCCCTCTCGAACATAATCGTGTAAATAATTAGATACCTTTCCATCCGGTGTCTCTGCAGCTGTCTCCCGTTTCACACTAATACGATAGTAGCCTTTTCCAGGAGCGTCCGATAAACTATATTGACGATTATGTGTATACGTTTCACCGTTTATATTTATTTGAACCGTTACATACTGACCTGGTAAGAATGAAGATAACTCCTCTCCATCTTCTGGTTTTAAATAGAACGATGTAATCACATCGCTTTCTTTATCTTTCTTCACAACGACAAAGTTACGGAAATCTTTCCAACCGCCTTCTTTTTTTGCCGCTTCTTCATACATTTCTGCTTCGATGCTAATAAACGCATCCGCAATTACACCATACGCTTCTCCCCAAGCATCTAACACTTCTTGTGGTGCTTCTGCAACTTCTTTAATTGCTTGTAGTAAACATTTTCCGACAATTGGATAGTGTTCTGCTTTAATTCCTAAACTTCTATGTTTATGACCAATTTGTTTTACAACAGGAATAATAGTTTCTAAATTATCAATATACGTTGCTGCGGCATACACTGCACTTGCTAATGCCTGTTGCTGTCTTCCTATTTTCTGATTTGTATGGTTAAAAATATTTAATAACTCAGGATGTTCTGAGAACATAATTTGATAAAATCGAGTTGTAATTTCAACACCTTTTTCTTGTAGTAATGGTACTGTTGATTTTACAATTTCAATTGTTTTTTCACTTAACATTATATCCCACTCCTCTATTTCCTTGTATATTGTTATTGTAAACGAAGCCAAAATGGAAGGTTGTGATTTTAATCACTATAAACATGGTGTTTTTGTGAAAAATGTATGAACGATTTAAATTTGACCTTCATTACGTACACTAGTGAGACACTGATTTAATGCTCACCTTATATACTTTCCTATCTTTCCCAAAAGAAAATAAGCTAACCAATATCTTAGCTAGCTTATTACTAAGTTTGCAAAATTTGTTCAATCACTTTTACATCTTTTCCATTTCCAAACTCTGTATACCCCCATATATTTGTTTCACCCGTATATTTATTTACTAAAATATCCAAGTCGTGGTAAACACGATGAGCATACACTACATATTCAATCTTCCGAACTTCTATGCCCTTTTTCAATATCTCATAGCTTCTCCTTACATCTCGCTTTATCTTTTCATCTTTTATTTCCCTATGTATATCTTTTAAAGACGGTTCTTGTTTTTGAAACCACTGCACGAGATGGTTCCAATCCCCTTCTGTATATCTCTCAGCTTTTCCATAATTTAAGAGGTTGTTATAATCTTCGTGTGTCGTGCGGATGAATTGCAATACTTTTTTCTTTTCTTCTACATCTTCTACTTGCGGCAGTGCAGATATTCCAACAGGTTTACTTGCATAATGTAACAATACTCTCATTAAACTATAGCTTGTAATGCCCATCACAATCACAATTCCAAGTATCGCCCACACTCTCTTCATGTACCAAGCTCCTTTTCTACTATGAATGTTACATCTATTTCTATATGCCGTTATATTTGTAACATTCTCTTGTAGAAGAAAAATTCCTGTATAAATTCTTCGGACCATTTCGACACTGTTTTTCTACACATTTCGCTGCGGCAAATATTCTTGTAAAACTGAATATCCTTCATAAGCAGTGTAACCGAGTATCGCAAGTAAACCAATATAACAAGCAAACACCGTCCACCTTGTTTTAGCATCTACTTTATAATAATCTTCTTGTTGTTTCTTTTCTTTTTCCCATTCGTTCATTTTTCTTTCTGAGACTTCTAAAGCTTCTCTTATCCGAATGAAATATTCTTCTTTTTCATCTTCATATGGTACATAGTCAAGCGGTTCAAACTTTGGTAGTACGTACTCCAACACTTCAATCTTTTGACGCTCTCCTACTTCTAGTTGCTTCTCTTTTTCTTTTTGCTTTAACAGCTTCATTTCATGATGGATCATATAGAGCGTTCGATGAACAGCTTCTGTTTCCTCTTGTTCTTCTTGAAGTTTCGCAAGATAAACTCTCATCACATCTACTTTATATCCCAATTCTTCAATTGGTTTATTTCGCTTCATCACCCGATAGAGCTCCATACAACCAATTATAAAGATGAACCCACCCATGATACTCTTAAAGAAAATAGAATATCCAAGTAATACAGCGAGACCTAACATCCAAATTTTTGTACTTACAACAGAAATAATTCGTCCCCCGTCTAGCGGAGAAACTGGAATCAAGTTAAAAAAGTTCAACATACTTCCAAGTAAAATAACAAGAGCCCAAAATGGTTCCTTTGTTATCATATAGAGCGGAATTGCTGGTAAAAATGATAACAAACCAAAAAGAGGGCCCATATAAGCAAGGTAAGCCTCATCCTTTGCGTTTTTTGGCATCTCTTTCATTCCAATAAGAGCACCCATAAACGGAATAAAGATTGCTGGAGACGTAGGTATACCTTTTCGTTTCGCTGCCCACAAATGCCCCATTTCATGAACAAAAAGCAGATAAATCAGTGCTACACCAAATTTCCATCCATATATAGCCGCATATGCCCCAAGTGATAATAGCATACTAAATACGGTTGAAAATTTTGCGAGTTTAAAAATCGCAAATACCCATTTCAACTTAGAAAGCAAAAATATGCCCACGGCCGCTACAATTCCCCATAATCCTTTTGTATTATTTTTCATACCTCTCTCCTTCATCTTTTTTTCTCTATTATGCCATATTTTTTTCTTTTATTGGAAATCACGTTTATTTCATCCAATTTTAGCCAAAACTAATAACGAAAGGAGGTAGAAAAGAAATGACATTACAATCCTTTATGATTAGCACCCTTTCCTTTTTGGCTTCGTCATTAATCTTTTATACCGTTGGCTATGCCTTACTATTCGATTTGTTACCAAAGCATCTATTTATTATTCTTATTATTCTTTCTGCTCTTATGATTTCCTATCTTATTACGCGAAAATCACTAAATGAGCCATCTACAAAAACAAAATAATAGAGTGAACCTTTTCGGTTCACTCTATTATCATTTCCTAGGAAAGAGTTTCGCTATCTTTGTAAATTCATTTTTTCACCATAATCTTTTACAATTTGAATAATATTTTGAAATGCACCTACTTTTTCTTTTTTATGATTCAATACTTGTAAATCATAATTATCATAGTAAGTTTCTAATGCTTTTATTTGAGAAGCTGATGCATTCTCTATTGGTACAACAATATTCACTTCATATTGTTTATACCCCTCTTTCACTTTCTCACCTTTCATTATTTCACTTGTTTTCTTTCCAATCACTTGTTGTATTTTAGTAGGAAAAATCAACTGAAAATAGTACTCTCTTTCTTTTTCTAATATTTTATATAAAGAATCCGAAATCGTATAAAATACTGTATAATTTATGTTCTTTTCATTTGTTTTAATATGAAAAGCGGTAATTTGCAAATCCTTTTTTGTCACTTCTGTTAATACATTCACTTTTGTATCATCACTTGTTGATTTAGGAACAAGTGGGAGTATAGATAAAAGTTGTTCTGTATCAGATTTTGTAAGCATATACGTACCTTTTTCATCTTGTAACCAACCTTTCCGATCTTCTCCTCTTAACCATGCACGATATGTTTTCTTCTTTCCGTTGTTCTCAATTTGAATTTCGTACTCTGGCTCTCCAAAACTCCCTGTTATTTGTTGTTTTTCAGCATTATCCAGAATATTCACTATCCTCTTCGCTTCCTCTTGTTTGAAAACCTTTTCGACCTTTCCTTTCTGCATAATTGTTACTTGTATACTTTCCTGCATAGAATTCACCGTCTCTTCTACTTGTTTTTTCTCCTTTTTTTGTTCAACTTGGCTACACGATACTAATAAAAAAATAAATATCATTACCAAACATTTTCTGCTCACTCCGAATCCTCCTATCTAGCACAATAAGAAAAACTTATTGTTACCCAAAATGAAACAAAAACGTTATGTATGATGAAATGAGTTATACTAAAAACGAAGGGAGGTTTTCATATGTCCATTAATTTTCATGACGCGAACAATAAGTACACCTACGCTACACGAAAAGCAGATTTTTCTTGGTGTGAAATGATTCGAAATATTATTGATATAAGTGGTAAAAACATAATTGATATTGGCTGCGGTGGTGGTATTTATACGAAAGAACTGGCTCTTATGGGAGCTAACAATGTCGTTGGCTTCGATTTTTCCGAAAAGATGTTGCAAGCAGCAGCAGAAAATTGCACTTCCATCCAAAATATCTCATTCATTCACGGTGATGCCCACCATATGCCATTTACTAATGAAACTTTTGATGTTGTCATTTCTCGTGCTGTTATCCATCATTTACAAGACATCCCGAAATTTTTGCAAGAGGCCTCACGTATCTTAAAGAAAAATGGGATACTTATTCTTCAAGATCGCACCATCGAAGATTGTACAATTCCTGGAAGTCCAGAACATATTCGTGGATATTTTTTCTCCGTCTATCCTAAGCTCATTCAAATAGAGGAAAAACGAAGACCGAAAGCAACGCATATACAGCAATTAATAGCACAAAACGGTATGCATCCACTTCCCCTTCAAACAATATGGGAAGTTCGAAAAATCCATGATTCTATTGAAGCATTGCTACAAGATTTATCACCACGAACAGGTCGATCTATTTTATACGAATTAACGGATAATGAACTTTCTCAGCTTCTACATCATATTCATACTGAGCTACACAACATAGCTCCAATTATCGAACAAGATCGCTGGACCATTTGGAGTGCCACAAAATCTGAAGAAAGCCCCACATAATTTTGTGAGGCTTCTTTCATAACCTAATTTTGCAACACTCTTGATATCCTCCACTTCTGGCCTGTGCACTTCCACATTTGGAACATACTAAATATCTAGATTGACTTGTCAACAAACTTCCTTTTTGAAAGAGTAACACCTCTGCTTGTTTAAACGAACGCGAATAATATAACCATATGAAACCACAAATTACTATAATTCCAAACAATACACCCATCGCAAGCATTTCCGTCACCTCTTCTTGGTTTGTTCTTTCCAGCAAGTGGATTGTAGTATTATTCTCTATTGATAAAAAAGATTCCTGCCTTTCCGCTTCAAATTGTCATATTTATCAAAAAAATTTACATTTCCTCTATACTTTTACGTACTTTTTATAAAAGATTCCCTCCCACTCCTCATACAATAAAGTGAAACTTCAGCAATGCAGGTTTTCTCCAGCTCCCATCTAAATTTTTAAGCATTTTATATAAATCCGTTTTGATTTGCTGGCATATAAATCGCTGCTATGAAAAAAACAAAAAAACCATACTCATTTTCTCCTTTTTTCACTTCGTACGGGGCAAGAAAAGAATGGTTTCATGTCGTTTTTTAATTTACATATTTGCTCCCCATCGGCGCACGAGAAACACGCGATCAACCAGTAAAATCTACACCCTAAAATAAGTTTAATAGAGGGGTGTTAATATGAACTATTTTCTATTACTCCCTTTTCTTATCAAACTGATTTTTTTCGCTCTATTCTCTTTTTGGATGAAGCTTCTTCCATTAACTCCTATGTACATCAACTACAAAAGAAAGGTATTCATGCATTTGTTATTCTTGCCCACCTTGGTGGTAATACAACAGGCGGTAACACAAACGGAGCTTTAGCTGATTTAGCAAATGGGAGAGATAAATTTACAACTTTTAAAACAGGAAGAAATCGTACTGAATATCCGACAGATCAAGAAGCTTTTGCCAATTATATTCGCTCTATTTCTCATATAGATACATTTCCTCAAAATTTTATTCAAAAAATCTATTGACTTTATTAAAAAAACATGTGAAAATACTTTCAGAATACTTGAACAAAATTCATTGACGAGAACGAGTACGTTATAAAGCTGTTCCCCAGAGAGTTGGTATTTTGCTGAAAGCCAATGTTCAGTGCGTAACCGAAAATCATCTCCGAGAAGTAGAACCGAACGATGTAGTAAGTTCTTACCGGTCGTCCCCCGTTACAAGGAACACGTATCATGTTGTACGTTGTAAAGCCGCATGCATATAGATGTATTTCTACATGTATGAACTAGGGTGGTATCGCGGGTAAATATAACTCGTCCCTTTATTAAGGGGCGAGTTTTTTGTGTTCTTACAAATGAATTTTTATAAAAAGGAGGAAAACAATGAACACTGTATCAAAAAAACATGTTTTTTCCACAGGTCTTATGCTATTTTCTTTATTTTTTGGAGCAGGTAATTTAATTTTCCCTCCAATGCTTGGACAAAATGCTGGTGAGCACTTTTGGTCAGCAATGCTTGGCTTTTTACTAACAGGGGTTGGTCTACCTCTATTAACTGTTATTGCCATCTCTCTTTCAGGAAATGGAATGCAGCAGCTTGCAAGTCATGCCCATCCAATGTTCGGAATCTTCTTTACAGTTGTTGTCTATATTGCCATTGGTCCGTCGATGGGAATTCCGCGTGTCGCTAACGTCGCTTACGAAATGGGTGTTAGTTCTTTTTTACCAGAAGAAGTTCGTGCTAGCGGATTCACATTATTGATTTATACAATCATTTTCTTTGCCATTGTATATTGGCTCAGCTTAAACCCTTCTAAACTAGTGGATCGCATTGGAAATGTGTTAACACCTATTTTATTATTTTCTATTTTCGTATTATTTGTAAAAAGTGTCTTTACACCACTAGGACAATCCGGTCCAGCAATGCAAGAGTATCAAACTTCTCCAATTTTCAAAGGATTTATGGAAGGATATTTAACAATGGATACAATTTCGGCTCTTGCATTTGGAATTATCGTCGTGAATGCAATCCGCTCAAAAGGTGTAAAAGATCGCAAGGCAGTTGCAATCGCAACGACAAAAGCAGGGCTAATTGCAGCTACAGGGCTCGTTCTTGTATACGGAGCACTTGGATGGCTAGGTGTAACGAGTGTTTCACTTGGGTATGCAAAAAATGGCGGACAATTACTTACAGTTATCGTTCAACAATTATTTGGTCCATATGGCCTTTCCTTATTAGCACTCATCGTTACACTTGCTTGTTTAACAACATGCGTTGGACTTGTATCTGCATGTAGCCAATATTTCTCAACTTTATTTACAAAATTTTCATACAAAAATCTAGCAGGCACCATTTGTGCATTAGGACTTCTAGTAGCAAACCTAGGCTTAACAAAAATCATTGCAATCTCTGTACCGATCTTACTAGTGGTATATCCAATCGCTATCGTGCTCGTGCTATTATCACTACTTCATAAGTACTTCGGTGGTTATCGTTCTGTTTATGTTGGCTCTTTAATTGGAGCTGCAGTCGTAAGTATATTTGATGGATTAAAACAAGGGAATATGCCAGTGACATTCATTACTTCTTACTTTGAATTTATTCCATTCTATAACGAAGGAATCGGTTGGGTCTTACCTGCACTAGCTGGTGCAATCATCGGTCTTGTAGTCGCTAAGTTAAAAGGTACAAAACCAGTACCATTAATGGAAACCCCTTCTAAACCTAAAGTATCCTAATGTAAAAAAACTCCCATTTAAGGGAGTTTTTTTACTTGATAAGAATTATGATTAAAACTACTTACTTTATATGCTTTTGTATAATACTCAAGGTTCGTATCAACTGTTTCTACTTTTACAACATCATAACATTCTATTTGTTTTACTAAAAATAAATAATATTCTTCTGTCGCTTCAATGATTGCTATACAATCTGTTTCAATATCATACTGCTCCTGAAGTGCTTGCAATGCATTCACGTAATTCTCTAACTTTTCTTTTTTACTCTTTTCAAATATTGTTTGAACTAACATACACTCTCCCCCTTTGTATGTAGTGTTTCTAACTAAATGATAACGCTTTCAAATAAATGCGTCAATAAAGAAAACTTCCACTAATGAAACAAGTCATCTCCAGTGGAAGTTCCATCTTATTTCGTTAATTGGTGTCTAAACGCATAAATAACCGCCTGCGTACGATCACTTACATTCAATTTATTTAATATATTACTTACATGTGTCTTCACAGTTTTTAGTGCAATAAATAGTTCATCTGCAATTTCTTGATTACTTTTTCCCTCTGCAATTAATAATAAAATTTCAGACTCTCGTTCCGTTAAATCTTCATGAAGCGGTTGTTCTTTCTTTTGGCGCATACGAGACATCATTTTCCCAGTAACTTTCGGCTCTAGCACCGTTTCCCCATCATAAGTCGCCCTCACTGCATCAGCAATATCACTTGCTCTTGATGTTTTTAATAAATAACTTGTTGCCCCAGCTTCGATGACAGGATACAGCTTTTCATCGTCTAAAAAGCTTGTCACGACTACAATTTTTGCTTCTGGCCATTTTTGAATAATAGCACGCGTTGCCTCAACACCATCCATTTCATCCATAACAAGGTCCATTAAAATAATATCTGGCTTTAGTGCTAATGCTAATTCTGAACCTTTTCTTCCATTTTCGGCTTCTCCAACCACTTCAATATCCGGTTGAGTCGATAAATAGGCGGATACACCCATCCGAACCATTTCATGATCATCAACAAGCAATACTTTAATCATGATGTTCCTCCCCTCTCTCTATCATAATTGGCACTTTTACTTCAATTTGCGTGCCTTTATTCGGAAAACTAAGTACTTTTAATGTTCCTCCAATTTCATGAACACGTTCTTGAATAGATCTTAAGCCATATGACCCTGCCTTATTAACACCTACTTCAAATCCAACACCATCATCAATTATCTTTAAAATAGCATATTGGTCAATTTGGCGAAGACGTACTTCTGTTTTCTTTGCTTTTGCATGTCGTAATGTATTAGACAACGCCTCTTGTACAATACGGAATAAATGATCTTCCACACCTTTTTTTAATTGAATCGGTTCAATCAACCATTCTATTTTCATATGTTGTTTTCTAGAAAGTTCTGTTAACAGTTCTTCTATGCCTTCTGTTAATTTTTTACCTTCTAATTGTACAGGACGTAAATGCAAAAGTAATGCTCTCATTTCCGATTGCGCATTTACAACCATATTTTCCACAAGTTGCAATTGCTTTTTCGTTGTTTCTGGCATATGATCTACCTGTTCATTAATCGCTGACATCATCATAGACATTGCAAAAAGCTGCTGACTCACTGAATCATGCAGTTCCCTTGCTAGTCGATGCCTTTCTTGTGAAATCGCTTCTTGTCTCATTTCTTCATTCCAATGAGCTCGTTCATTCGTTACTTTTTGAAATAGCCCAGCCTGTTCCTCTAATCTTCGAGCAAGCGCAATTACTTTTCGCTCTACTTCATGAAATTCATCTTCTGCAGTAAACGAAACATCCTTTGGGAAATTCCCACGCTCTACTTCAAACAAGAAAGTATTCAAGCCTTGAATACGCTGCTGCATATAATAACCAATCGCATACCCTACAATTCCACCCATAAGAAGACTTGTACTGATAATTAACAAGCCAATTGGAACAGAAGCAATGGATTCTTTCCATAATAAATCATATACACCTTGCCCGCTTTTCCATACATATACAACTGTACAAATAAGTGCAATACTAACAGAAGATAACATAGAATAACGAATATACATCCATGAAATATTTCCTTGCTTTTTCATTATACTTTCCTCACTTCCGTATCGCCTACGACAAGCGAAGAAATAATTTTAATACGTCGAGGAGCTTCTTTATACTGTTCTGTCTTAAACGTAACATTTCGATTAAAACCTGTTTCTTCATGACCCGGAAGCAAAACTCTCCCCATGATGACAGAATGGTTTAAAGATAGTTCAATATCATATGGAACATACAAACGAATGTTACCAATAACGCCACGAATAACAATGACCGTTTCCCCTTCTGGAATCATTGCCGTCGTCAAATCGATTTCAACATCACCGACTCCATACTGGACATTAATATCTTCTAACTCATAAATATGATCCATCATTCTTATGTTACCAACCATTATATTTTTAAGGTATGGTTCTGTGCGATAGATTTGCTTTTCTTCATCTATATATCCTTTTTCCTTAATTTCTACTTGTATCGCTTTGGGCTTCTGCTGTCCTTGAATAAGCTGATAACCAATGAAAGCTAAGCAAGCAAATACAACGAGTACGAAGGCCGCTGATGAAAACAGGAAGAATAAAAAAACAATCCCCCCGACAAATAAAAATACATTCCCTCTCACATAACGATTCTTTTTTCGATAGTGCCTTCCGAACATGATCATAATAAACGCAAAAATAAGAGCTCCTGGTTCAAAATGCCCGAGAACCATATCAAGAAAAAGACCAAATCCAAATATGATGAGGAGCATCCCCACTAGTTGTGATTTTGAAAATTGTTTCTTCATTTCAGCTCCCCCCTTCTTGTTACATATAAATAGAAGAAAAAGGTATTGCCTGCCAACACCTTTTCTTCTATCACTATATCATAAGCTCGTTTTATAATATACTACAATTATTTTATTACTTCTTTGTCTAAAGATACTTCATTTTTTTCTTTCATTTCACGCTCAAGTTTTGCAATTTTCATATCAAATGTATCACGCTCATGATCTTCATTCATGCGAAGCTCTAAATCACGAATGTGATCTTCAATTTCTTCAAAACGCAAGAACGGATTATTCTCATCCATTTTATGAAGAGCTGTATTCATACGACGGTTTGCATGTGCCATATTTTCGCGAGCCATTAATTCCATGCGCTTTGCATTCATTTCTTTTAGTTTATTCTTCATTTCAGAAAGACGACGTTCTAACTCATCAATTTGCTCCACTACACCTGCATACATTTCTTCTAGACGAGCGACTTGCCCTTCATAATATGCTACTTCTTCTAATGCACGTTCATGCAATTGCATTTCTCCTGCTTCTTGTGCAATTATCGCCTGCTTTGAGCGCTTATTTACGAAATAACGAGCCTGCTCAAGTTCACGGGAAAAGTTAGATTTTAATGTTTTATGACGCTGAATTAATTTTTCAATTTTTGTTACTTCACGCTCACTATCACGTAAATATTGATTTAACATAGCAATTGGATTTTTTCTTTCTTTCTCATCTAATACATTATGAAAATCTGCTAAAATTGCATCGCGTACACGTCCGAATAAAGATTGTTTCATTCTAATCTTCCTCTCTTCTACTTTATGATTTAAATTATTTTATATTAGTTTTTCATTAACTTGTTCCACTCATCTTCAAAGTTGCTATATGGCTTAGAAGCTTCTGAAGCAGCATCCACTACTACATCTTTTTCTTTTTTCCACTCACGGTATCCGTAGTATAGAACGACTAACGCTGCAACACCGATTAGTGCTGGGGAATGAGAAAGGGCAATTGACAAGCCGATTAAACCGGCAATACCCCAAGCTAACTTTCCAAAAAATGATTGTGCTCGCACAAATGATTTATAGCTCCAGTACGCAATTCCTGCTCCAATTGCGAATCCTACAATACCAGCAAGACTACCAAGAGCAATTAAAGCCAAAATACCGGCTGCGATAAACGCTAGAAATTGTTTCATCTTGTGCTTGCCTCCCTTCGATTTGATACTCTTATCTTAACTATTTTTTCGTTTTTCCATAACGAGCTTAAGAACCGTTTTCTAATCAGACTTAAGACCTATTCCAAGTCAGCCTTATATGAAGGTGAATGTAAAGAAAAAGGATGTCTTATATAAGACATCCTTTTTCTTTATGCTGTTTTATGATATTGCTTTTTTTTTGCTACTTTTGAAAATCGTGGAAATCCTATTAAGATAGAAACTACACCACAAATTCCAACTAAAATTGGATAGAACGCATATGGTAATAATTCAACCGGTGACAATGCTGCAAATCCTGCTGCCGTTAACATTTGAGCACCGTATGGAACTAATCCTTGTACAGAGCATGAGAAAAGATCTAACACACTCGCTGATTTTCGTGGATCAATTTCATATTGATCAGCAATATTTTTTGCAAGCGGACCAGTAAAAATAATAGAAATCGTATTATTCGCAGTACACACATTCGTCAAACTTACTAAACCAGCAATTCCAAATTCAGCACCTTTTTTCGAACGAATACTACGTGTTAATGTATTCATTAAATATTGAATACCGCCATTATATTGAATAATTTCAACCATTCCACCGATTAAAATTGCCAGTAATACAAGCTCCATCATTCCACTTATTCCTGTTGTAACACTTTTAAAGAAGCTAGCTAATGTGTAGCTCCCATCAATAAGACCAATAAGTCCTGATAGAACTGTTCCACCTGCTAACACAACGAGCACATTCCACCCAAGTAAAGCTGTAACAAGCACACCCGCATACGGCAATATTTTCACCCAGTCAAATGTATGAGCTTTGATTTCTGTATGGTTTCCTACTGTAAGGAAAACCAATAATACAATTGTAATAATTGCGGCTGGTAAAACGATTAAAAAATTTGTTTTAAATTTATCTTTCATTTCCGTTCCTTGCGAACGAACAGCTGCAATTGTCGTATCAGAAATAAATGATAGATTGTCACCAAACATCGCTCCACCAACAACTGTTGCCATCGTTAACGCAATAGAAATATCTGTTTGCTGGCTAATCCCTACTGCAATTGGAGCTAGCGCTGCAATTGTCCCCATGGAAGTTCCCATCGCTAATGAAATAAAGGCCCCTATAACAAAAATGCCTGCAACAATAAATCCTTGCGGTAAAATAGATAGCGCTAAATTAACTGTAGAGTCAACCCCGCCCATTCCTTTTGCTGTTTCAGAAAACGCACCCGCAAGTACAAAAATCAACACCATAATCATAATATCCGGATTACCAGCCCCTTTGGCAAACCGTTCTACTTTTGATGTAAAGCTTTCTTTTCTATTCATCACTAATGCAGTCCCTACAGCAATTAAAATAGCTACAAGTATCGGCAATTTATAAAAATCCCCTGTAATAATTCCAGAGCCAATAAATAGCGCTAAGAATATTCCAAGCGGTAATAATGCTAAGCCATTTCCCTTCGTTTGTTTCAAAATAACATCTCTCCCTAGTTCTAAACCTTTTCTATCTTATAACAAAAGACCTCTTCCCAAAAGAAGAGGTCTTATACATCTATAAGAAACACTCTCCTCATCTATCAAGCACATGCTTGCTGGATTTGGCACAGCACTCTGTTGTGAGTCCGCTGCCGAGGCATCGTAGGGCCAGTCCCTCCGCCTCTCTTTATAAGAAGGTTTCATATTTTATTTTTAATAATAATTTCTTCCCTAACTTTACTCGCTTACTAATAAAAAGTCAATTATTATTTGCATGAAAATATTTTACATTTTTTGATATTTATACAAAACCATGAAATAAAATAAGCAATCTATAAGAAAAAATACTCATTTTAATTTTTGAATTTCCCTTTCTAAAATTTCGATCCAAAAAAACTTTTTCTTTTCAATTGTTGTAATAATCCACTTAGCTGTATCCCAAGCTACATGATATTCTTCTTTAGAAATATCTCCAGCTACATATGCTTCCTCTAACTCATCTGCATCCAATACATATACATCACCATTAGGTAATAACACCACATCTAAATAGAGATCATCGAAATATGGCATGCCTCTCTCATCTACTTTATAATCTTTGGCCACATCAATATAAAACTGCACTAACTTCTTCTTTTCATTTAACATAGCTGTAATCGCAAAGTTCTTATCATTTATAAAATACTGCATCCATGTGTACCCATCATTTACAATACAAAGTTTTTGATTATTATATTGCTTATAGCTAGGCTCTTTCACTTTTTGCATATGCAGCACACCTAACATTCCTTGCTCAATTGTCTTCACTTCATATGTTTTCTCTATTAACCGTTCCCAAGTAGAGCCATCGCCATATTTTCGTTTCATGATTCCCAACTCCTTTTCTATGCAAAAAAGCCCCCACATCTTATGCGGGGGCTCTGCCAATAGCTATTAAGCTGCCTGTTTTTCAGAAAGCTCTTTTAAATAAGCTTGTCCTTTTTCAGCGTCATATTGACCTTCCCACTTAGACATAACTACAGCTGCTAAAGAGTTACCTACTACGTTAACTGCCGTACGAGCCATATCTAAAATACGGTCAATACCTGCGATAAATGCTAATCCTTCTGCCGGAATACCTACTGTACCAAGTGTTGCTAATAATACAACAAATGATACACCCGGTACACCTGCAATCCCTTTAGATGTAACCATTAATACAAGCAATAATGTAATTTGCTGCGCGAGAGATAAATCAATGCCATACATTTGCGCTAAGAAAATCGCTGCAATAGCTTGATATAAAGTTGATCCATCTAAGTTAAATGAATAACCTGTCGGAATAACGAAAGATGTAATCGCTTTCGGACAACCGAACTTCTCCATTTTCTCCATGATTTTCGGTAAAACCGTTTCTGAGCTTGCAGTAGAATACGCTAAAATAAGCTCATCTTTTAAGATCTTAAAGAATTGGAAAATGTTAATACCAAATATTTTCGCTGTAAGTCCTAATACTACTACAACGAAGAAGATCATTGATCCATATACGACAATTACTAATTTCCCTAACGGAATTAATGAAGCTAAACCAAATTTAGAAACTGTAACACCAATTAATGCGAATACACCAAACGGTGCGAATTTCATAACTTGGTTTGTTACATAAAACATTGAATCCGCTACACCTTGGAAAAATTGAAGAACCGGTCTTCCTCTTTCACCGATCGCTGCAACTCCTAAACCAAATAGTACAGAGAAGAAAATAATAGCAAGCATATCACCTTTTGCTAATGATTCTACAATATTTGTCGGAACAATGTTTACAAATGTATCAGCAAAAGAGTGACTTTGCACTTGCTCTGTCGTTTGCGTATATTTAGAAATATCTGTCTTTGTTAACTTATCCATATCGACGCCGTTTCCTGGTTGGAAAATATTCGCTACCAGTAGGCCAACAACAATCGCAACTGTTGTAATGATTTCAAAATAAAGAATTGTTTTTCCGCCTAATCGACCTAGCTTTTTCACATCACCAACACCAGCAACACCAACAACGATGCTTGCTACGACAATCGGTACAACGATCATTTTAATTAATCGGATGAAAATATCACCAATCGGTTGTAAGTACTTCGCTACTGCCGGATTGTCATAAAAAATCGCCCCAACTGCAATACCAAGCGCAAGCCCTATTAAAATTTGCCATGCAAGTCCTATCCTTTTCATACTTGCTACAACCCCCTTCTTAGATGCATTAACTCTACCATTCTCTCGTTCTATGAAACTAAGAAATTAAGAGTATTACATATTATTCGACAATTCACTACATTTTTGTCCCTGTTAAAAATGATAAATCAAAAAATGAAATCTGACAACAAAATAAGTTTGCGTGAACACAAATAATTTTCTTGACAAAAACAAAACTCATGTCAGAAAACCTAACATGAGAACGATTCCTTAAAGTGTTTATTAATATTTTCTCTACTTTATTTCTATCACATCAAACGACATAATATACAAAAATTACCTCATTTCCGACAATTCATAGTACATTTATAAAACTTTCGTTACATTATGGTTACAACAATAGACAGTATTCTTCCAATTATGATATATACATCATAGGGAAAGGAGCTAGACCATTATGAAAAAGAAATTTGTCGCTTTCAGCGTCTTAGCAGCGAGCACTATTTTTGTTTCCCCATTGCTATCACCAGTATATGCGGAAACAAGTCAAGATAAATTATCTAATATTCAATCCGAATTAGAGGGTAACCAACAAGAATTACAGAACAAATCAGCAGAGAAAGAACAGATGGAAAAAGAGATACAAGACTTACAGAAAAAAATCGATGAATTAACAGCTTCTATAAATAAAAATGAAGCTGATTTAAACGATATACAAACAGAAATTAGTAAAACACAACAAACAATTGCCGATAAGAAGAAACGTATCGAGCAATTACAAACAAATATCGACACTCGTCAAGACGTCATTAAACAACGACTACAATCCATGCAAGAAAAACCACGAACAAATATCGTAACTGAAGTATTGATGAACTCAAATAATTTCGCGGATCTTGTTGATAATATGTATTCCGTTAGCTTGATTTTAAATAACGATACAGAGATTGTAAAAAAACAAACAACTGATCAAGAAACTGTAAAAACAGAAAAAGAAGCTGTTGAAAAGAAAGAACAGCAACTAAACGAATCGAAGCAAAAATTGGAGCAAAAGCAACAAGAACTTCAGAAAAACCACCAAGAACAACAAGCACTTATTAACGATCTACATACTAAAGTATCAAAAGTAGATTCAGAGATTGAAGGCTTAGAAGAGTCAAAAAGTATTTTAGAAAATCAACGCCAAGCTGTTCAAAAAGCAATTGAAGAAGAAAAACGAGCAGAAGAAGCTCGTAAAGCCGAGGAAGCACGTAAAGCGGAAGAAGCACAAAAAAACGCTTCTGCTAAAGAAGCTGCACAAACCGCTCCAACACCGCAAGATACAAATAAAAATGGCTTTATAAAACCAGCAGCCGGAAGATTCAGTTCAGGATTTAACGATCCTTCCCGCGGACGCCATGCTGGTTTAGATATCGCCGCTTCTGGCACAGTACCAATTATGGCAGCTGCTGATGGTGTTGTCATTCGGTCTGATATGTCATCTAGTTACGGAAATGTTGTCTATTTATCACATCGAATGAATGGCAAAACATACACAACAGTATACGCTCATATGAGCAGCCGCTCTGTATCTGTCGGTCAAACTGTAAAACAAGGTCAACAATTAGGTTTCATGGGAAATACTGGGCAATCTACTGGTCAACATTTACATTTTGAAATCCATATTGGCGAATGGAATGTAGGTAAAACAAATGCAGTTGATCCTTCTGGTTATATCGGATCATAAATAAAAAAACTCGGTGCATACCGAGTTTTTTTATTTACGACGAAAGTTATAAAGAAAAGTATTTGCTATAAAATAAAACTTTAATCAGCCCTCACCAATCGGACTTTTACGGGCAGTTGATCTCCCATCCATCTTCCTTGTTCCTCTCTGAATCTTGAGATGGGAGTCTTACCGCCCATTAATGCGGGATACAATCAAACTAAAAAGCAGGGAGAAACCCCTGCTCATTTTGTAAACATTTTAAACACACCAACTGCATTTAGAAACACAATTACTACTGTTACCGGAATAATATAACGCAGTAAGAAAAACCATATGTTAAATAATGTTTTCCCTTTCGTTTCTGTAACTTCTAATTCTTTCATTAATAAGTCTTTACTCATTTTATTTGGTACAAACAATGAAATTGCTAGTACCCCTAGCGGCAGCAATACATTACTTACTGCAAAATCCACTAAGTCAAAAAATGTTTTTCCGAAGACTTTCACATCACTCATAACTCCGAATGATAAAGCTGATGGAATTCCAACCGCAAAAATAAGTAATCCAATAATAAATGATGCTGAAGGACGTTTTTTCTCATTATCTTTTGCTACAGATGCAACAACAATTTCAAGCATTGAGATTGCAGAAGTTAACGTTGCAAAGAAGAATAAAATTAAAAACATGATAAAGAAAAATTGTCCGAATGGTATTTTCGCAAATACAGCTGGAAGAATAATAAACAATAAGCCTGGTCCCTCTGTTGGTTTAACTCCTAATGCGAAGATTGCCGGGAAAATTGCTAGTCCCGCAAGCACCGTAATAAAAATTGTTAAACTCACAATTGATGTTGCGGACTTTGCTAAATGCTCTTCTTTCTTTAAGTACGAGCTATACGTTACCATCACCGAAGCACCTACTGTTAGCGAAAAGAAGGATTGTCCCATCGCATACAAAATTGTATCTGCTGTTAGTTTTGAAAAATCTGGTTTTAAGAAAAACTCAACACCAGCCCATGCCCCATCAAGTGTAAGAGAACGAATAATAATAGCAATAAATAAAATAAATAATAGAGGCATCATATACTTACTTGCTTTTTCGATCCCCTTTTCTACACCTTTACTTACTACAAAAATAGTGCAAAGCATAAAGAGTAACTGAGCACCTACTGCACTAGCAGGATTCGAAATTGTTTGCTCGAACAATTTTCCGTATTCCACTGTCCCGCTCCAAAAGTTACCAGTCACACTATAATATAAATATAATAAAATCCATCCACCTACAACACTATAGAAAGATAGTACACTAAAACAAGTAACAACTCCCATACGACCAATCCATGGATATAATTTACTATTTGGTACTAGCAATTTATATGCAGTAACCGCTTCTTTTTGTGTACTACGGCCAATAACAAACTCCGCTAAAAGAAGAGGCATACCAATAAATAACGTTAATAATAGGAAGACTAAGAAAAACGCTCCTCCCCCTCCATTACCTGCAACGTACGGAAACTTCCATATCGCTCCAAGTCCTACTGCGGCTCCGGCTGCTGCGAGTACAAAACCAATTTTCGACGTCCATTGCTGTGTTTCTTTCATCGTAAATTCTCCTTTTCTGAATATTTATATTTTTCTTAATTATACACTTTCATTTCATACTCGCCCACCTCCTTTAGAAAATAAAAAAGTCCCCTACATGCTACTATGCATGTAGAGGACGATATATGTAATAGAATACCGTGGTACCACCTCAATTGGATCAACAATCCCACTTGTTCAGGTACAGGAAAAATTCCGATACCCTATCCTTGTAACGGCGGAACCCGGGTTGCCTACTAATCTGTTCAGCATACCTCTCGCAAGCCCATTCTGTATATTTTATCGTACCGGGCTCACACCTTATCCCAGCTCTCTGAACGCATCAAATATACGTACTCTTCTTGCTCATCGATTTCATCTATTGAAGTTACTTGTGATTATAGAGTAGATTGCTATATTTGTAAAGAAGAATTTAATTTATCTAGCTATATAAAATGAAGCTTTAATCAGTGGGGCTCTATTCCCCATTGATTATTAACCCTCACCAAACGGGTTTTATGGACAGTTGATCCCCCACCTATCTTCCTCGTTTCTCTTTGAATCTTGAGGTGGAGGTCTTACTGCCCGTTCATGCTGGATGAACGGATGCTCTCTTCCACCAAAAAAGAAAGAATTCGATTTTATTTCTTTTTTCTACAACGCGTGTTTTCTATTCTATATACTCCTGTATATCTAACTCTTGTAAAAACCTTTCTCTTTTCTGCTCGTTTTGAATATACTCAAGCTTCAACACTTCTTGCAATAAAATATTCTGCCTTCTTTTTTCTAATGGCAATTGTTTCACTTTCATTCTCACTTCATATAAGAATTCAAGATATTCTCCGTATGTCTCATCATATTTCGCAGCAATATCATCCCGAATTTTTTTCGCAAGTTTTGGACTTGCCCCCCCAGTAGAAACAGCAACATTGAGCTTTCCTCGATGAATAGCTGCCGGAAAATGAACATTTCCGCTTTCAGGGTTGGTAATTACATTAACAAGCTGGTTTAATGATGCATCTTTTGCAATAGATTCATTTATTATTGAATCACTTGTAGCTGCCACTACTAAAAAAGCACCTTCTAAATCCTCTTTTTCATAATCTTTTTGAAACCAACGAATTTGCTTCGATTCTACAAGCTTTACTAAACTCGCATCTAATTCACGACTCACTACAACTATATCCGCTCCTTCTTTTAATAAAGGAGCGATTTTAAATGATGCCACTTTACCACCGCCAATGACAACAACACGTTTCTTTTCAATTCGTACTGTAAGTGGATACATACTCATCTCCCCTTAATATTTCTCCCGTTTTCTGGATTAGCATTTCTTGAAATACACGGTTTTTTCCTAAATAAGGACTTACATATATATTCGTAGAATGGTATCCGCGTACTTCCTTCTCAATGTGTCTCATTAATAAGCCTGTAAATAACAAATAAGGTAGAATGACAACATTCTCCTCTTTTCGTTCTACAACTTCTTTTAATTTCTCCTCAAACCTAGGCTCTGCCGCAGCTAAATAACATACTTCTACCTTTTTAACTTTCTCCTCTTTTTCAAACAGAGAAGCAATACGTTTCATATCTTGTAACGTCTCAAGATCACTACTCCCTCTTGCCACAAGCAACAAGGTTACCCCACTTTCATACTCTTTAATACCGCTCCCCTCACACGTAGCGGATACGAGTGATTCTGAAACACCAAACGGATTTCCGTAAGTAATTGCAATGTGAGGATATTTATTTTGCATTTTTTGGAGTTCATTGGGAATATCTTCTTTCACATGCCCTGCTGCTAATAAAAAAACAGGAACAACGACAATTTCTGTTGCTCCTCTTCTTACGCAATTAGCAAATCCTTCTGAAATATCAGGCTGTGCTAATTCTAAAAAACATAGTTCTTGAATAGAAGCTGATACATGGTTCATACAAGCAGAAACAAAACCTACCGCTTCCTCTTTTGCCTCTTTTAGCCTACTTCCGTGACATACATATAATACAGCTTTCATTTTATAACACTCCGCTTACAGGATACGTAATGTCCGCCTGTTTTTCAAACCAATGAATTTTTTCACGGAAACGAACAACTTCTCCGATTACAATCATACTCGGATTTTGGACCTGTTCTTTTTCAGCAAGCGTTACAATTGTTCCTAACATTCCTGTAATGGTTCGCTGAGATTGTGTAGTTCCCCACTCCACAATAGCCACTGGCGTATTTTCTCCTTTTCCATATTTCAAAAGTTGTTCACATATATAAGGGAGATTGCTTACCCCCATATAAACAGCAAGCGTGTCGACACCTTTCGCTAAGTTTTCCCACTTCACTTCTTCTTCAGCACCTTCTTTTCGGTGCCCTGTCACAACTGCAAAACTTGCGCTCGCATCCCGGTGCGTTACAGGAATCCCCGCATATGCAGAAGCAGCTATTCCTGCTGTAATACCAGGTACAATTTCAAACGGAATACCATGCTTCGCTAACGCTTCTGCTTCTTCACCACCTCTTCCAAATACAAACGGATCTCCACCTTTTAATCGCGTTACGATTTTTCCTTTTTTTGCATATTTAACAAGAAAAGCGTGAATGGTTTCTTGTTTCATTGTGTGATAGTTTGGTAGTTTTCCGCAATATATTAAGTCAGCATCTGGCTTCGCATAGGAAAGTAGTTCTTTATTTACAAGACGATCGTATAAAATAACATCCGCCCGCTCGATACACTTTACCCCTTTTACAGAAATTAAATCTGGATCTCCCGGCCCTGCACCAACAATATATACTTTTCCCATCATCTCTCCTCATTTCTACTATAAAGTGAAACTTCCATTCCTATTACGAATGGAAGTTACTATTCAAATCGATGTCATTTTGTATTACAATGTCTCCTGCTCATGAATAACAAATGCTGCACCTTTGCGAATCTTCTTTTTTTCATGCAGAGAGATTTCCTTCACTTCTGGCAGCGGTAAAAAATACTTCTCTAATTCTACCTCAACAAGTCTAAATGCCTGTTCCTCACTTTGTGCGACAACTACTACAGGAACAACACCATTTGCCAACACTGCTTCAAAACGATATAAATCCATATTGTTCCCTCCTAAGATGCAATCACTTCTTCTAAAATTGTATTTAACGCGGATTGTAAATTTTCTACTCCAACGCGTTCTGTAAACTCATAAAAAGTTTCAGCTGGCAGTTTATGTTCTTTAAAGTATGTTAAAAACGATACAAGAACATCTGGAAGGTCTTCCCCATCAATCTTTCCTTTTAATTTTTGGTTATAAACACCACCCTCTAGTAAGGTACCACCTACATAAATTTCAAACGCTTCAACAATTCCTTTTTCTTTCGTCTTCAATTTCACACCTTGTAACCCGATATCGGCAATCTGCCTTTGACCACATGAATTCGGGCATCCCGTCATATGAATCCGAACCGGCACATCAAGTACAAGTTGTGTATCTAAATAGTCGGCAATATTTCGTAAGCGTGCTTTCGTTTCTACCAATGCAAGATTACAATACTCAATTCCCGTACAAGAAACTGCATATCCAATGAATGATTTTGGTTTTGCTGAAATCGATTCAAACAATGGTTCTTGTAAAAGTGCCTCAACGTTTCCTTCGGGAACATTGGGAATAATAAAATTTTGCGAATTACATGTGCGAATCTCACCATTTCCGTACTGCTTCGCAATTCTAGCAATTTCAAACAACTCCTCAGAATGCAAGCGACCAACAGGTACGTTAAAACCAACGTATGATAAATCACCTTGTTTTTGTTTATGAACACCGTAGAAATAACCTGCATTCCACCCTTTTAAAGCATCGTTTCCTTTATCGTGTAAAGGCTCTGTATATTCTAATAATTTTTCTTTGAATTTTTCCGCACCCCAATCAGCAACTAAAAATTTCAAACGTGCTAAATGTCGCTTTTCACGATATCCGAAATCACGGAAGACTGTAGCAATTGCAATCGCTACCGACTTCACTTGCTCAGGAAGGATGAATAAATCTAACTCCTGAGCTAAATACGGACGGGCAGATAATCCCCCGCCTACTCGTAAATGAAAGCCTTCCACTATTTTTCCATCAATCTCTTTTGTAGCTGGAGTAAAAGCAGCACAATTAATTTCAGCATTTGCTGCATTATATACATTTGTACTAATTGACATTTTAAACTTTCGAGGCAAATTCGAAAATTCTTCATTATGTTGGAAGAACTCATATACCTCTTTTACAATTGGTGCTGTATCAAATAATTCATCACCATCAATACCAGCAAGAGGATTCCCAATAATATTTCTTGTAATATCACCACAAGCTCCTGCTGTTGATAATCCCACTTTTTCTAAACGATTAAAAATATCTGGTATTTGACCAATTTCAAGCCAATGGAATTGAATCGCCTGTCTTGTAGTAATATCAAGAACATCACGACCATAATCTTCTGCAATAGAAGCCAATACTTCAACTTGTTCATTCGTTAAAATACCAGAAGGAATATTTACACGCATCATGAAATACCCTGCTTCTTTTGGGCGCTGTAAATATAAACCTGCCCATTTAAAAGAATCCCATTCTTCTTTCGGAATAGAATCAAACCCATTTTCAGCATAATACGGGATAGCTTTAAAAATTTCTAAACCGTCTTTTTCTAATTTCTTTTTCTCTGTAGCATTTAACTTTTCATTGTTTGCCCACACTTTTTCATAACTCATTTTTATTCCCCCTATATAAAGCTACGCTCTTGTAAGTAACCGATAATTTGTTCTGCACATTGTTCGATTGAATAAAGATGTGTTTCTACTACCACTTCTGCCTCTACAGGTTCTTCATACGGCGAGTCAATACCAGTAAATTGCTTAATATCGCCTTGTCTCGCTTTTTTATAAAGTCCTTTCGGATCACGTTTCTCACATTCTTCTATTGGACACTTTACAAACACTTCAATAAACTCATCTTTTTTGAGAATATCTCTTACTTGCTGGCGATCCACTCGAAATGGAGAAATAAATGCTGTTAGTACAATTGTCCCTTGATCTACAAATAACTTCGCCACTTCACCAATCCGGCGAATATTTTCTGTCCGATCTCTTTCGGAAAATCCTAAATCTTTATTCAAACCATGACGAATATTATCGCCATCTAGTACATAATTCCCAATATTTTTTTCGAACAATTTCCTAGCAACCGCATTTGCTACTGTTGATTTTCCAGAAGCTGATAACCCTGTGAACCAAAGTACAAAGCTGTGGTGACCACTTTTCTTTCGTCTTTCTTCTTTTGAAACAGATGCTGTATGCCAAGTTATATTTACGCCCATCTTACTCTCTCCTTATTTTGTTACGACTTCTTTTTGTAAACCACGAATTAATATTTCTACAACTTCTTTACGGCTAAATGTACTTGGTGGTATCTCTCCATTTCGCAACATTTCTCTTACTTTTGTTCCCGATAAAATAACATGCTCTTCTTTACTATGCGGACATGTTTTCGTAGAAGCCATCGCTTCACATTTTTTACAGTAAAAGCTATGCTCAAAAAAGAGCGGTGTAATCCCTAACTCTTCTACTGTAAAGTTCACAAAAATCTCTTGCGCTTCGTACGTACCGTAATAATTTCCTACCCCAGCATGATCACGCCCCACGATGAAATGTGTACAGCCAAAGTTTTTTCTAACCAGTGCGTGAAATATCGCTTCACGTGGCCCTGCATAACGCATTGCTGCCGGAAAAACACTTAAAAAGACACGATCGCTCGGATAATAATTTTTCAAAAGCACTTCATAACTTTCCATACGCACATCAGCCGGAATATCGTCTGATTTCGTTTCACCGACAAGTGGATTTAAAAATAAACCGTCTACAATTTCCAGTGCAGACTTTTGAATATATTCATGCGCACGATGAACAGGATTTCTCGTTTGAAACCCCACTACCGTTTTCCAGCCGCGTTTTGCAAACTCTGCACGCGTTTCGCTTGGATCTAAATGATAAGAAGCAAACTTATCATTTTCAAAGCGCTTTACAAGCGTGATTGCTCCTCCAACATAAATATTCGGTCTATCATATAATTTTTTCACACCTGGATGGGCAATATCAGTCGTTTTATAAACAAGCAATGCTTCTTTCTCTTTATCCGGTGTAAAAATATTTTCTATTTGAATAACACCATACGTGATTCCTTCTTTAACAAGACGAACCTCTTCACCAATTTTTAATTGTTTCGCCCTTTCTTCCGTTATTGGTAGTGTAATAGGGATACTCCATACATCACCGTTTACTAAACGCATTTTTTCTACTACAGATTGATAGTCCTCTTTCCCTAAAAAGCCAGTAAGCGGGCTATAACCACCTATCGCAAGAAGCTCTAAATCACTTAACGCAATTTTGTCTAATTCAATTTCTTTTGTAATTCCCTTTATTTCATACGTTTCATCAACGCGATTTACTAATATATTTGTTTTACTCATTTCCTTGTACGCCTCTTTCATATATATTTAAAATCAATCCAGTTCTTATTGGTAATGAAGGCCACATTCCGTTTTCATCTTTCCAGCCCACCGTCCGTCCCTTGAATCTTCTCCATCTCCTACAGGCAACGTACATTTTTCACACCCTATACTTGGATAACCAATGTCGTGCAATGGATTATAAGGCAAATTATGCTTATATACGTAGCGCCACACTTCCTTCCACGTCCAATGAATGAGCGGACAAATTTTAATAGATTTAAAACGATGGTCTTGATTGATAAACTTTGTATATTTCCGCGTTTCAGACTGTTCCCTCCTTAGCCCTGATATCCACGCTTTTCCACCCGATAAAGATTCTTCAAGGGGTAAGATTTTCCTTAATTTACAACAGAGATTTGGATTATGCTCCCACAAATTATTCCCATGCTTCTTTGCTTGTTCTTCAAGTGTGAGCGAAGGTTGCTTTTCAATAATTTCGAAACCCGGAAACCTTTCACGCACTCGTTTAATTAAATCGTATGTTTCTTGAAAATGAACGTTTGTATCTAAAAATACAACTTTAGCAGATGGATTTACTTGGTTTATTAAATGCAATAAAACCATACCTTCCACACCAAAGCTACACGCGTATACAATTTCACCCTTATAATGGTTATAAGCCCACTCTAATACTTGCAGTGCTCCTTTTGTTTCACCTTCTTCAGAAAAAGAAATGAAGTCCTCTTTCCATGTTTCATACGTCAGCATGTTTTTTCCCCCTGTAACGCAAAAAGGCGGTTTTAACCTAATACAATAGGTTAAAACCGCCTCTAGTTTTTCTAGTCAGCGCTTTTTACTTTAAGCGTACTTTTTCACTTTTTTCAAGCTGAATCACTTTTCCATCTTGCACAACAATTGTAATAGAACCATATTTCATATCCGCAAGCATCGTTTGAATCTTTTCAGCTACTTCGTCAAAATGTCCACGCACTCCCACGAACAGCCCCCCTTTTTATTCATAAAAAAAATCTTTCCCATTTCGAAAAGACTGTTCGGTAATATATTTTACCTTATCTTTCAAAATGGATGCCATTTTGCTGGACTTAGCACCTTGCTCCCATAAGCAGGTTGCTGAGCTTCGTAGGGCCAGTTCCCTCCGCTTCTCTTGATAAGCTTTGTATTTGTATTTTATCATAATTCTGATTTTTTTCAATCCTAGTTTTCCGATATATTTTATATTTTTTATTTTTTTAAAGGAGTTGCCCAGTTCGAACAACTCCTTTTTATTGATTACACAAGCTCTTTTATGCGTATGCGATCGTTCCCAATTATATTTTCATATGTTTCGCGTTCGACAACAACTTGTGACGCCCCGCCTTTTGCAAATACTACAGCCGGTCTGCGAATGCGATTGTAATTATTCGCCATAGAATATCCATATGCTCCTGTACAAGAGATTGCTAACAAATCTCCAGAAGTAACTTGTGGCAGTTCTATATCCCAAATAAGCATATCCCCACTCTCACAACACTTTCCAGCAATTGATACAATCTCTTCGGCATTTTCTCTTCCTCTATTGGCAAGCATTGCCTCATAACGTGCTCCATATAAAGCTGGTCTTAAGTTGTCCGTCATTCCTCCATCAACTGACACATATTTACGAATACCTGGAATATCTTTTACAGCTCCTACTGTATAAATTGTTGTTCCTGCATCTCCGACAATACTACGCCCTGGTTCAATCCAAATTTCAGGGAGTGGATAATTCTTTCTTGTAAATTGTTCCCTCACTGCATTCGTTACAGCATGCACATACGTTTCAAGCGTAAGCGGTGTATCAGACTCTGTGTAGCGAATTCCAAATCCTCCACCAACATTTAATACAGTTACTACATAGCCTGTTTGCTTTCTGATTTCTTCTAAAAAGTTCCGTAATACTTCAATTGCCCGAACAAATCCTGCTGTTTCAAAAATTTGCGATCCAATATGCGAATGAATACCTAACACGTTATAATTTGATTTCTCTAGTGCTACTTGAATCGCCTGCATTGCCTGACCAGTAGAAACTCCAAAACCAAATTTCGAATCATCTTGCCCTGTTGTAATATATTCATGAGTATGCGCCTCTACTCCAGGTGTAACTCGAATTAATATATTTACAATTTTTCCATACCGCTCTGCTAAGTCATGTAATATTTCCATTTCCAAGAAATTATCTACTACAAAACAGCCAATACCTGCTCGCAGCGCCATTATAATCTCTTCTTCCGTCTTATTATTACCATGAAAATGAATACGTGATGCTGGAAAACCAGCTTGTAAAGCAGTATATAATTCGCCCCCGGAAACAACATCTAAAGACATATTTTCTTCACGAGCTACTCGGCACATCTCCATGCACAAGAACGCCTTACTTGCATATGCTACTTGGTAAGAGAACCCACTTTCCTGGAATGCACGATGAAATGCGCGACATTTTTCACGAATAGCAGCCTCATCGTATACATAAAGCGGTGTTCCATATTGTTTTGCTAGCTGCGTTGTATCGCATCCTCCAATTTCTAAGTGTCCTTGGTCATTGATTCGGCTTGTGCCGTGTAAATACATTTGAATTCCTCCCTTATTTCCTCTAAAACTTATAACCCCAATCTTCTTCTATTCATTGCAGCACGCTTTTGGATAAACAAAAAACGCGCGGAACAATGTTCACACGCGTTTCTTATTAGGAATCATGTATCATGAAAAAATAAACGAGTTGTTATCTTCTCAAATAAGAAACCGCATCAACATCTCCAAATAGCTCTCCATAAAATAAAATTTTATGACAGTACTACATTTATTCAATGTAGTACCAATATATGAATGAGGTGGTCATTCTTATATTTCGGCAATAGTCCCTTTCAATCTATGATCAAAGATTCCACTAAATCTCCCATAGCTTACTCTTTCCTATCGCGGCCTCTACCTTTGAGAGTAGATGAGGTAAGTCTATTTAATTTTCAAATATCTTATATTGGTATTAACAATACCAAATGAATAAATTATTTGTCAAACAATTTTTTATATTGGTTTTTTACAATTCAATTTCGTATCATTCGGTAAGCGCTTTATATCTATTTTTTTCACAATCCATTCTCCCTCATCATTATTAAATGTGATTCTTATTTTTTCAAATGGAGGAAGTACTTTTCCACCTATACCAGCTTCATATTTTGTCACTTCAATTACTGTTTGAAATAAATATGTACCACTATACATTTTTTTCATGCTCACAATCTTTGGACAATCATATGGTTTTTGTTTCCCATAGTGCTTTTCAATCGCCGTATTTATTTGTGGAAACAAAACAGAATACAGAGCATCTTCTAATAACGGCGCATCATATTGAGCAGCGAAAACTGTAGGGGTGGAAAATAATAAAAAACCACTACATATGAAACAAAATAACTTTTTCATCATAACCTCCGTATCAAAATGCAATATTGTTATTGTCTCCGTTTTCTCTTTTTCTAACCAATTCTTATAAAAACCATCCACAATTCTGTTTTGTTTTCGTATAATAGTACATAAAGATAAACGACAGTTCGTATATATAAAGTGAAACTTCTATCATTAGAAATACAATCACTAGAACCGTCACTTATAGTAGGAGAGGAGTATATTATGCTACAACATTTGTTTCCAAAATTACGATTTGCACTTGTTGCAGTCGTTTTATTATGGATTAAAACATATATTGTGTACAAGCTAGCCTTCGATATTAAAATTGATAGCTTCTTCGAAGAAATGATGCTTTTGTTTAATCCAATTGTTTCATTGCTTTTATTTTTCGGCCTAGCTTTATTAGCATCAAAATATCGAAATCGAATTATTATTGGCATCAGCTTTTTGCTGTCATTTATTTTATTTGGAAACGCGATGTTTTATGGATTTTATAATGACTTTGTCACATTCCCTGTTTTATTCCAAACAAATAACATGGCCGATCTAGGAACAAGTATTAAAGAACTCTTTACGTACAAAACATTACTTCTATTTGCAGATGCTATTATTCTAATGTTTATTTCACGTAAATTCCCAAGTTTTTGTGATAACACTCCGTTATCTCGTGCTGAAAAACGAACCTTTTTCAGTGGTATAACAGCTCTATTAGCATTACAAATTGTTGTTTCTGTCATTTATAAACCACAATTATTCTCACGCTCTTTTGATCGTGAAACTGTTGTGAAAAACCTAGGTTTATATACCTATCATTTATTCGACATTACACTTCAGTCTAAATCTTCTGCAGAGCGTGTTTTTGCAAGCGGAGATGGTTTTTCTGAAATCAAGAACTACGTGAACTCAAAGGATAATAAAGTTGACAAAAATTTATTTGGGGCTGCAAAAGGGAAAAATGTCATTTTAATTTCAATGGAGTCAACACAAAATTTTGTTATCAACAAAAAAATTAATGGAAAAGAAATTACTCCATTTTTAAATCAGTTTATAAAAGATAGTTATTACTTCGATAACTTTTATCATCAAACTGGACAAGGAAAAACATCCGATGCCGAATTTATTGTAGAAAATTCATTCTATCCATTAGATCGTGGCTCTGTATTCTTTACTCATGCAAACAATGAGTACACAGCAACTCCTGAGCAGTTAAAAAAATACGGATACTATTCCGCTGTCTTCCATTCGAATGATAAAGCATTTTGGAATCGGGATATCATGTACCCGGCACTCGGATACGATCGCTACTTTAACTTAAATGATTATACCGGAACAGAACAAATGTCTGTCGGTTGGGGATTGAAAGATAAAGAGTTCTTTGAACAATCGATTTCAAAACTGAAATCTTTACCAAAGCCATTTTATACAAAATTTATTACATTAACAAATCATTTCCCATTTCTTCTAAATCCAGAAGATCAATATATTAATGAGTATAATTCTGAGAGCGGTGTACTAAATCGTTATTTCCCAACCGTTCGCTATACAGATGAAGCTCTTAAACTATTTATTAATCGATTAAAAGAAGAGGGATTATACGATAATTTAATTATTGTGATTTATGGAGATCATTACGGAATTTCTGAAAATCATAATGCGGCTATGGCACAATTTCTTGGTAAGGAATCCATAACTCCATTTGATTCAATGCAATTGCAACGTGTACCACTTATTATTCACGTTCCTGGTCAAGAAGGAAAAGTTATTTCCAAAGTATCTGGACAAATTGATATAAAACCGACATTGCTTCATTTACTCGGGATCAAAACAAACCAATCGATTGAATTTGGTACTGATTTATTTATCAAAAACGAAGACCCACTCATGATTATGCGTGATGGTAGTTTCGTAACAAACGATTATGTTTATACAAAAAATATGTGCTATAAAAAGAGCACAGGTGAACCAATTGATTCAGCTATTTGTCAGCCGTATATTGAAAAAACAAAAACAGAATTAAATTATTCTGATAAACTTATTTATGGAGATTTATTACGATTTGATCCTAACAATAAATACAAAACCGGAACAATGATAACGAAATTTGAATAATTTTAAAAGCAACCTCAAATGATAACAATTTGAGGTTGCTTCTTTTTTCTAAATCTTTCCCCTTTCATGCACATGATGGCTTTATTATATAAATACAAATTTAAAAATCGACATAAACCCTAATCTTTATGTGAGGGAGCAGTAACTTATATGTCGAAAAATCGAAATGGATTTATATAGAATCTCCGTACTTCGTCTCAGTTCTCAGTAGAATTAAAAAAGGTAGTTGAAGGATACACTACTCGTGAAAGCTTACCGTAATGAATCAAACCACTGAATGCGATTTCACTTTATGAAATCTTTCACAAAATGGTAATTTTTTCGTCCGTGGTAAGAAATTTATGTTATGATAAAATAAGTAAACTTTCATACACTAATTAAGAATTTATTACAGAAAGCAAGGGATCAGATTTTGTATAGAGCAGCAATTCCAAACTTATTTACGCTCGGAAATTTATACAGTGGATTTTTATCAATTGGCTATGCATCTTTAGGGTATTATAAACCAGCTGCTATTTTAGTACTAATCGGGATGATGTTAGATAGTCTTGATGGCCGGGTAGCTCGTTTATTACGTGTGGATTCACAAATGGGGAAAGAACTTGATTCACTAGCAGATGTTGTAACATTCGGAGCTGCACCTGCAGTTTTAATGTACTACACTTCCTTTTCCAATTATGGAATTATCGGACTATACATAGCAGGACTATTCCCTCTGTTCGGAGCATATCGTTTAGCACGATTCAATGTAACGCCTTCCTCTACTTCTATGAAGTATTTCACTGGCGTTCCTATTACTGCAGCAGGAGGACTCGTTGCCTTCTTAACACTATTTTCACATACCATTCCAAAAATTGTCCTCATTACAGTATTTGTAACGTTTGCATTTTTAATGGTAAGTCGTATTCGTATCCCAAGTTTAAAAGATGTGCCAATTCCACGATACAGTATTATTGTCACACTCTTTTTAATCGGAATTATTTATACAATGTATAAAACAAGCTTTGGCAACATTTCAGTATTTTTATTCATCGCCGTCCCACTTTATATTTTGTATATGTTATCTCAATTTATTAGGCAAAGACCTTCTCATAAAAAACGAGCAAATAAAGAAAAATAAAGAAAAACCTTCCAAGTCGGAAGGTTTCTCTTTATTTTGTCACTAGCTCCTTTTGATTTACAGGCGTTAATGCTTCTTCTCCTTCTAATACAGCTAAAATGTTACGCACTGCCATTTCAGCCATTGCGTCACGTGTTTCAAACGTTGCGTTTCCAACATGTGGAGTAAGAACAACATTTTTTAATCCCTTTAATCTCTCTGTAATTTTCGGTTCAAACTCAAATACATCAAGAGCTGCGCCTTCAATTTCATTCGTCTCTAACGCATGAGCAAGCGCTAGTTCATTCATAATCGGACCACGTGCTGCATTTATAATATATGCTGTTTTCTTCATCATTTTAAATTGTTCTTCATCAATCATATGATGGAGACTCGGATTATACGCGCAATTAATCGTAATAAAATCTGCTGTATGATACAGTTCTTCTAACGTTACATACGTTGCTTCCAATTCGTTCTCGACCTCTAGCTTACGATTTGGGCCTGTGTAGATAATATTCATTCCAAATGCTTTTGCACGTTTCGCAACTGCTTTTCCAATTTCTCCAAGACCGATAACTCCAATTGTCTTTCCATATACTTCTCGTCCGAGGAAAAAGAGTGGTGCCCAGCCATTAAATCCAACTGTACGACATACTGTATCTCCTTCTGGAATTCGTCTTGCCGCAGCTAAAAGAAGGGCAAATGTTAACTCTGCTGTTGCTTCTGTTGAAACTTTCGGTGTATTTGTAACCGCAATTCCTTTTTCTGCTGCATACGTGTAATCAATGTTATCGTAACCTGCACCGTAGTTAGCAATAATTTTTAAATCAGGCGCTGCATCAATGACTTCTTTTGTTACCTTTGTAGAAAGTAAACTTAACAGTGCATCTTTATCTTTAACCCGCTTTACTAATTCTTCGGCACGAATTAATTCTTCTTTATCATACATTTCTACATCATAATTTTGTAATAGTCTCAGTCCGATTTCTGGAATTTTTCCCGCTACTAATATTTTTGCCATTACTAAGCACCTCTTCTATTAAAAAATAGGAATTTCCCTATATTATATTGTAAGAAATCTAAGTTAAAAAAGCCAAGGAATTTGATTACAGTTCTGAAAACTGACACTTTTGCTCATAAGAAAAGAGGAGATATCTATCTCCCCTTTTACTTATTGTTCTTCACTAGATTGTTTTCCAAGCTTCGCATCGATCGTTCCTTCTGCTACCGTATCACTAATTTGTTCTTGGATTACAGAATTGACTTCCTCATTCGTTTGAGAAGTATAGTTTTGATTTGTTACTTTCAAGTTCTGCTTGTTTTGTTGTTTTGGCATTTCAAACCCTCCTTTATCATTCTTTCTTATTTTGAGCAAAAAGAAAGGTTTTCATCACAAAATCATTTTTTACTTTGAAACAGTTGTTGCTTCTTCTGCAAGCAACTGCATCTTCCTCATCCGTTTTTCAAATGTAGCAACATGAGAAATACCATGATTACGTAATGTTTTCACATTTTCTCGAACATAATTTCCTAAATCATTTGGATAATGAGCATCTGATGAAAGAGTAATGGGTACTTTATGTTTTGCTAATACTTGTAAATACAGCGGACTTGGACACATTTCTCGAACAGGATAACGATAATATAACCCCGCATTTACTTCCGTTGCTGTATTTGTCTCTACTAAGGCCTGAGCAATTCTTTCGTAGTATGGAATCTGTACATTTTCATCTAATCGATAATTAAATACTTTTATATTATCAAGATGAGCTACAATATCAAATAACTTAGAATGAATTGCTTTTTCGACCGTTCCAAAAAATACGTCATATAATTCATTCAAATCATGGTTTTCAAAATATTCTTTTGTATCTGGGTTATCAAATCCCCATCCATTAATAAAATGTACCGAACCAATAACGTAATCCCAATCACCTAATGCCAACAAACCTTCTAACTCCCGCTCGCCACCAATAAAATAATCAGCTTCAATTCCAAGGCGCAGCACGACTCCCCGTTTTCTCCAGCGCTCCTTTGCCTCTTGGATTGCTGTTGTAAAATCATAAATCGACGCTACCCGAACTTGATCTAGCCATTCTTTCTGCAAATGACCAAGCTTTGAATCACTAATCTCTACATATTTCTCGTAATACTCCTTTGCTTCATGAAAGCGATATAAGTGATCAACAATCCCTACTTCTTTTATTCCTTTCCGCATTGCTTCTTCTAAATAGAAATCAATCCATTCTGCTGTAAATGGCCCTTCTTCCACACGTTTTTTTAGACGTTCTTGTGTTTTCATAAGCCACTTCATAGAATGTTTTTTTTCTTTGAGTGGTTGAAAATATTCTATCGATTCATTTATCCTCGCCAGCCAGCCTAGCGAATACGGTCCCTCTTCTAAATGAAGGTGATAATCTACTTTCATACGCTCTCCCCCTTATAACGTATCAATTTCTTTTCGTTCCCCTATTTTTGAGAGCTTTCCTTGTCTCTCTTTCACTTCTTCTAACACATCTTCTAGTGAGATATCTTTTTCAACTAATAAAACAAAACAGTGATAAATGACATCAACCATTTCCTTTACAAGTTCTTCTTTATTATCATTTTTCGCAGCGATTACAACTTCTGTACATTCTTCTCCTATTTTTTTCAAAATTTTATCTTCACCTTTTATAAATAAATAATTTGTATATGATTCCGAAATTGGACTTTCTTTCCGTATTTGAATTGTTTCATATAAAGACTTCAGTACGTCTTCCACCTTCAGTTCCCCCCTTATATAATCTTATAATGAAAGCATGTTTTCTCTCCTGTGTGACAAGCTGGTCCTACTTGCTTAACAATAATTACAATCGAGTCTTGGTCACAATCTAAATAGAGCGCTTGAACATACTGCACATGCCCTGATGTTTCCCCTTTATTCCATAACGCTTGCCGAGAACGTGAATAAAACCATGTTTTCTTTGTTTCCAACGTTTTTTTATACGCCTCTTCATTCATATATGCTAGCATCAAAACTTCTTTTGTATTCTCTTCCACAACAACAGCTGGTAACAACCCTTTTGAAAAATCAGGTATCATAATCTCACCTCAATTTTCGCTTCTTGTAATTTTCGCTTCACCTCTTGTACTGTTACTTCACCATAGTGAAAAATAGAGGCTGCTAATGCAGCATTTACTGACGTTTTTTGAAATACTTTTACAATATGCCCTGCACTTCCACATCCCCCCGAAGCAATAACTGGAATCGAAACCGCTTGTGAAATTGTTTCTGTCAAACGAAGATCATAACCATCCTTCGTCCCATCCGCATCCATGCTCGTAAGTAAAATTTCACCAGCACCTAATTGTTCTACCTGTTTGGCCCACCCTACAGCATCGATTCCCGTATCAATCCGTCCACCGTTTACATATACATTCCACTTATTTTCTTTTACTTCTCTTGCATCAATTGCGACCACAATACATTGCGAACCGAAATGTTCGGCTCCCTCCTGAATTAACTTTGGATTTCGCACTGCCGCTGAGTTAATTGAAATTTTGTCCGCACCTGCTCTTAGTAACGTATACATATCTTGAACCGATGAAATGCCACCTCCAACTGTAAGTGGGATAAACACTTTTGCTGCCGCTCTCTCTACAACATCCACAATCGTTTTTCTTCCTTCATGCGTAGCAGTGATATCTAAAAAAACAATTTCATCTGCACCTGCTTGATTATACAAATCAGCTATTTCAACAGGATCCCCCACATCTTGTAATCCTACAAAATTCACACCCTTTACAACTCGGCCACCTTTCACATCTAAACATGGAATAATTCGCTTCGTTAACATATCTTTGTCACCTGCAATGCCTGTTCTAAATCAATTGTGTTTTCATATAGTGCTTTTCCGATAATAACACCATATACATTCATATCTTTTAATTTCTGCACATCTTGCAATGAGCAAACTCCGCCCGATGCAACAATACGAATATCCACTTCCTTCTGTAGTAATTGTAATTGCTTAAAGTTCGGTCCCTCTAACGTACCGTCTTTTGCAATATCGGTAAAAATGATTGTTTGTACACCGGCACTCTCCATTTTCTTCGCAAGTTCAATATAAGAAATTTCAGACACATCTAGCCAACCTCTCGTTGCAACGTAACCATTTTTCGCATCAATACCAACGATAATACTTTCCTCATATAAACGAACTGCTTCTTCTAAAAAAGGGCGATCATGCAATGCTGCCGTTCCTAAAATAACCTTTTCTACTCCTACTGACAGTAATATTTCAATCGTTTCAATAGAACGTATTCCTCCACCTACTTGAACCGGAATCCGAATCGCTTTACATATATCTTCAATTACGGAAAGATTCATCGATTGACCAGCAACTGCTCCATCAAGGTCAACAATGTGCAATGTTCTTGCTCCTAACTTTTCAAACAGTAATGCTTGAGCAACTGGATTTTCATTCATAACCGTTTCCTTTTGAAATTCTCCTTGATACAGCCTAACACATCGTCCTTTTTTTAAATCGATAGCCGGGAAGATCTCCATGATTCTACCACTCCTTTAAAATTTTTTAACATTTGTATCCCGATATCACCGCTTTTTTCAGGGTGAAACTGCGCTCCAAATATATTCCCTTTCGCAACAAATCCTGGAATATCAACTTTATAGTCACTAATGCCACATACAACCTCATTCGGACAATCTGCATAATAAGAATGAACGTAATACACAAATGAACCATCTTCAACCTCATTCCACAACTCAATTTCCCGCTTCTTCTTTAATTGATTCCAGCCCATATGCGGTATTTTATAAGGAACTTCCAACTTTCTGATCACTCCAGGTAACAAACCTAACCCTTTTGTTCTCTCTATCTCTTCACTCTCTTCAAATAAAAGTTGCATTCCTAAACAAATTCCAAAGAGCGGTTTTTCTTGTACCCCAATTTCTTGAATCACTGAAACAAGGTCTTTTTCCTGCAGGGCAATCATTGCTTTTGGAAAAGCTCCAACTCCTGGTAAAATCACACCATCACTTTTCAATATTCTTTCTTTATCATCTGTCACAATATGCTCGGCCCCAATACGTGTTAACGCTTGTTCAACACTGCGAATATTTCCCATCCCATAATCTACAATGGCAATCAATTACAACAGTCCCTTCGTAGAATTTACGCCAATGATTTTTTCATTTTTGTCCACTGCTTCACGTAGCGCACGCCCAAATGCTTTAAATAAAGCTTCAATTTTGTGATGCGTATTACTTCCATATAAAATGCGAGCATGTAATGTTATATTTGCCGCATGCGCAATCGCTCTGAAAAACTCCTCTGTCAGCTCTGTATCAAAATCTCCTAATTTAGGATTCTTTAATTCACCTTGAAACACAAGATAAGATCTGCCACTTATATCAATCGCAACAAAACCTAACGCTTCATCCATTGGTACATACGCTGCTCCATAGCGGTTAATACCTTCTTTATTTTGCAATGCTTCTTTTAAGCAATTTCCAAGTACAATCCCAACATCTTCAACAGTATGATGTGCATCAACAAACACATCACCTTCTACTTCAATTTGTAAACCAAACCGCCCATGTTTCGCAAACAAAGTTAGCATATGATCAAAGAAACCAACACCCGTTTGAATTAAAACGTTTGTACTTTCATCTAGTTGTAAACTTAGTTTAATTTTTGTTTCGGTCGTTTCCCGTACTTGACTTGCCCTACGCATTATTTCTCCTCCTCAAACCGAATTTGAATTGCTTTTGCATGTGCATGTAACCCTTCTTTATCCGCGAGTGTTATAATATAATGTTGTACACTTTGTAACGCTTCTTTCGTATAGGATACAAAACTTGATTTTTTCACAAAATCATCAACCGATAACGGCGAAAAGAAACGTGCTGTTCCGCTTGTTGGCAATACATGATTCGGGCCTGCGAAATAATCTCCAAGTGGCTCTGGAGCATATGGACCAATAAAAATCGAACCGGCATTCTTAATAAAGCTCAAGGCATTCATCGGTTCATTGATGTGTAACTCTAAATGCTCCGGTGCTATCTCATTCGACAATTGAAACGCATTCTCTAGTGAAGGAACAACAAGAATCGCTCCATTTCTTTCTATTGATTCACGAGCTATTTCCCTTCTTGGTAATGCCTGAAGTTGCACTTGTATTTCTTTTTCTATCTCTTTAGCCAATTCAGCACAAGTTGTAATACAAATCGCTGTTGCTTTCACATCATGCTCTGCTTGAGATAATAAGTCTGCTGCAATAAAAGACGCATTCCCAGTTCTGTCAGCAATTACAACGATTTCAGATGGTCCAGCAATCATGTCAATATGGACAGCTCCAAACACCTCACGCTTTGCAAAAGCCACATATATATTCCCAGGACCGACAATCTTATCTACTTTCGGAATCGATTCCGTTCCATATGCTAATGCTGCTATCGCTTGCGCCCCACCTACTGTATAAATTTCATCTACACCTGCAATCTCAGCAGCTGCTAAAATATGCGGATCTACCCCCTCTTTTCCCGGTGGTGTGACCATGATAACTTTCTGAACCCCTGCAATTTTGGCAGGTAATACATTCATGAGTACAGATGAAGGATAAGATGCCGTTCCTCCTGGTACATATACGCCAACCGTTTGTAACGGTCTAATGAATTGTCCACGAATTACACCTTCATTTTCACAATCTACAAAGGATTGTCTTTTTTGTTTTTCATGGTATGAAATAATATTTTTTTTCGCTTCCTGCAATGCTTCTAGAAACGAAAAATCTACATATTTACTCGCTTTTTCAATTTCTTTTTTTGGAATGCGAAACTTTCTTACCTCGACATGATCGAAAGCCTTTGTATAAGAAATTAATGCTTCATCTTTCCGTTCTCTCACTTGTTTAACAATTTCCCTTACACATAGCTGTACAGTTTCTTCTATTATATTGGCCTGTTCTCTTATCTCTTTTATTCTCTTCAGTGCTTCTGTATAATCCTCATACATTATCTCCATTACAATTCCCCTTTTTTATTTAGATGAAGTAATTGCGCACTCCATCCCATTGATAATATTGAATATTTCGTCTTTTTTTGTTTTTAAAGCAGCTTTATTCACAATCATTCGAGCGGATATGGCATACATTTCTTCAAATACAATCAATCCATTTTCTTGTAATGTTTTTCCAGTCTCTACAATATCAACAATTGCATCTGCTAATCCGAGCAATGGCGCTATTTCCACAGAACCTTCTATTTTTATAATCTCTATATCTTCTCCTTTTTCTCGAAAATAGTTGGAAGTAATATGCGGATACTTGGTAGCAATTCTCTTTTTTCGATAACCTTTCGGATTATATGTTGGGATAGAGGCAACACAGAACTTGCAACACCCTACACCTAAATCAACCATTTCATATATATCTTTCTCATATTCCATTAAAATATCTTTTCCGACAATCCCAATATCTGCAACACCATGTTCTACATAAGTCGCAACATCTACTGCTTTCACTAGAATAAATGAAACGTTCCTACTAGCGCTTTGGAATACGAGCTTCCTTCCTTTATCCATCAATTCCGAACAATCAATTCCCATTTTTTCAAATAGCGGAATGACATGTTTCTCCAGTCTCCCCTTCGTTAACGCAATTTGAATGTTACGCATGAAGTTTCTCCTTCTTTCTGTATGACCCATTTTTCTTTCCACACATATTCCACTAATGCTTTTCCAGCCGCTTCAATTACTTTTATAATTCCATTCTTCTTTGCAAACTGAAATGTATCTTGTAAATTCTCAAACATAGATAGTTCTACTTTCCATCCATCTTTCTGCAGTAATCCACGTAACCTTTCTGCTTCGGCTATCATTTCCAAAGAATAATGAATGAGCATATCTAATTTTTTTCGCTGGAATGGTTTTTGCTGCTCTTGTAATGTCCGTACAATTTGATTTACTTGTACAGCTAACCCAACCGCTGGCATTGGTTCTCCAAAATTACCAAGTAATTCATCATATCTTCCGCCACTCACGATTTCTCCTCCAACATCATATATATAACCTCTAAAAATAACTCCTGTATAATAATGCAAATGTTGAATCATCCCGAGATCAATTGATATATATGAACCATATCCTAATTTTTCAATCGTTTTATAGATTTCTTTTACCCGCATAATTGCTTGCTTCATCTCATAATTTGAAGCGAGCTTTTCCGCTTCTTCAATCACTTCAAGGTTTCCAAATAACCTTGGTAACCTTTCAAGTAACTGTACTGTTTCATCACTTCGATCTAAATTCTTTTCTTGTAAAAAACGGGATAGCTCTGCATAGTTTTTACTTTCAATATACGTACGTAAGAACGACTCCTCTTCTTCTCCAAATGATAGTTTTTTAACAATACACTTATATAACTGAACTTGCCCTAATTCTATTGTAAAAGATTGAACCCCTACAGCTTGAAGAGCATGGATTGCACTGACGATACATTCAATTTCAGCACGTATATTATCAATCCCAATGATTTCAATCCCTGTTTGAATGATTTCATTGTATTTTCCAGATAATGATTCGTTTGCTCGAAATACATTCCCGCTATATGTTAGTTTCAGAGCCAAATCCTCTCTGAGCGTTCCCATTACCCTTGCTAGAGGAATTGTCATATCAGGTCTCAAAACGATAATCCGCCCTTGCTGATCAAAAAATTTATACATTTTCTCTTCATCTATCGGTCTATTACGAAAAGCAAAAACATCATAAAATTCAATCGTGGGTGTCCGAATTTCTTCATAACCCCTTTCTAAAAAAGTACGTCGTAATTTTTGTTCAACTTCTTCTATTAACGTACACTCTTCAAATACATAATCTCTTGTTCCATCTGGATTTGCTCGCTTCCATTTTGTCATACCAATTCACACTCCTTTAAGCTCCCATCAGTAAACTTCCCCTTTTAGTGTATGGCCCATCATAGCAATCACGAACAAAATAAAAAGGGCCTTGTAGAAAAAATACCTACAAGGCCCTTTTTAGGGTGTAGGTACAACGGGAATAACCCTTGTACCTACACGTTGTTCACGCTAGGTTCAAGGGTTTATGTATGATGATGTAGTTGTGTAAGCATATTAACAGATTGTAGTTTAGACATTATCCTTACTCCCTTTCTCCTCTTGTTTTCACATAGTATATAACACAAAATTCAGAATGTAAATACAATTAGGACCTTATATATTTTTTTATGACAGCTCGCTAAAAAAATTAGCGAGCTATTTTTTGTTCATATTCTTGAATTTTTCGTTCATATTGAAGCGTGATTCCAATTTCATCTAAGCCACTTAATAGCTTTTCTTTCCACATCGTTTCAATTGTAAAATGAAAACGATGTCGCGAGGTTATAATCACTTCGTTCTCTAAATCAACTTCTATGACATCTCTTGGATCAACAGCTGCTAGTTTTTCACGCATTTCTTTTTCCATAACGATTGGCAGCATGCCATTTTTTGTACAATTCATATAAAAAATGTCTGCAAATCCCCCCGCAATAATAACACGAAATCCATAGTCAGCAAGTGCCCATGGCGCATGCTCTCTTGATGAACCACAGCCAAAATTTTCACCTGTAATAAGTATACTTGCTCCTTTTCGCTCAGGTGCATTTAATGGAAAATCCGGATTCTCTTGCCTGTCATCCTCATAACGCCACTCATCGAATAAAAATTTCCCAAAACCCGTTCGTTCAATCCTCTTTAAATATTGTTTTGGAATGATTTGATCTGTATCAATGTTATCGTTCATGAGTACAGCAACAGTTCCTTTATGAATACGAAATGGCTCCATCGTAACTCTCCTTTCTCACATCAACGAAATGACCATAAAGCGCTGCGGCCGCTGCCATCGCAGGACTAACTAAATGTGTTCTTGCACCCTTCCCTTGTCGTCCTTCAAAATTCCGATTGGAAGTAGAGGCACAATGTTCCCCCTCCGGCACTTGATCTGGATTCATCCCGAGACACATAGAACACCCAGGCTCTCTCCACTCGAATCCTGCTTCTTCAAATATACGATGCAGTCCTTTTTCCATCGCGGCTTTTCGTACTCTTTTAGATCCTGGCACTACAAGTGCCCGCACCCCTTCTTTTACCTTTTTTCCTTTTACAACGGCTGCGGCAATTTCTAAATCTGATAAACGAGAATTTGTACAAGAGCCAATAAATACATGCTGAACCGGAATTTCAAATGCACTTTTCCCTGGCTGGAGTCCCATATATGCAAAAGCTCGTTCATCATTTTTATCACGTGTTTCTGGCAATTGTTCATCGATACGCATGCCCATACTTGGGTTTGTTCCCCATGTTACATATGGAGCTAGTTTAGTAACATCTACTAAAATACAAGTATCGTATATTGCATTTGGCTCAGTATAGAGCCCCCTCCAATTCGCTACTGCTGAGTCGAACTTTTCCGGTGCATACTCGCGCTCCTTTACATAAGCAAATGTTTTTTCATCTGGTGCAATAATCCCTGCTTTCGCCCCACCTTCAATCGCCATATTACAAAGTGTCATGCGTTCTTCCATTTCCATATCTACAATTGCTTCTCCGTAAAACTCCATCACATATCCAGTTCCAAATGCTACTCCATATGTAGCAAGAAGATGTAAAATAATATCTTTGGCATACACTCCTTTTGGCATTTTCCCTTTTAGTTCGATTCCCATTGCTTTTGGCTTTCGTTGCCATAATGTTTGAGTGGCTAATACATGCTCTACTTCACTTGTACCAATTCCAAATGCTAGCGCTCCAAAGGCTCCATGAGTTGCCGTATGACTATCACCACATACAATGCTCTTTCCCGGCTGCGTTAGTCCAAGTTCTGGACCAATAACATGGACAATCCCTTGATTTTCATCATCAATATCAGCTAACCGAATGTTAAATTGCTTACAATTTTCACGAAGCGTATCTAATTGTTGCTTCGCAATACGATCTGTAATATTCCAAACATCCTTTGTTGGAATATTATGATCCATCGTTGCAAATGTTAAATCTGGCCTCCTAACATTCCGATTGGCAAGCCGCAAGCCTTCAAAGGCTTGCGGCGATGTCACTTCATGTACGAGATGAAGATCGATATATAGTAAATCTAATCCATTTTCATTTGTTGTAACAACGTGTCTTTCCCACAATTTATCTAGTAACCTTTTCGTCATTATCTCCCTCTCCCTACTAACGCTTGTTCTTCCATTTCTTGTAGTACATACTTTGTAAAAGAAGATGTTGTTTCATTTCCACCTATATCAGCTGTACATTTACCAGATCGAAGGACTGCGGAAATTGCTTCTTCGATTGCTTCTCCTTCTCTTTTTAAATCAAAAGATTGTCCGAGCATCATCGCAACTGAACGCATCATTGCAATTGGATTCACTTTATTTTTCCCGGCAATATCTGGTGCTGATCCATGGATTGGTTCATACAGCGAAGGTCCGTTCTCCGCATGACTTGCTGATGGAAGCATCCCGAGCGACCCTGCTAATACAGAAGCTTCATCACTTAAAATATCACCAAATAAATTTTCTGTTACAATGACATCAAACCGGCCCGGATTACGAATTAATTCCATCGCAGCTGCGTCTACTAAAATATGTTCAAGTTCAATATTCGGATAACGAAGTGCTACTTCTTCTGTTACTTCTCTCCAAAGCTTACTCGACTCCAAAACATTTGCTTTATCAATAGAAGTGACTTTTTTACGGCGCTTACTTGCTAATTGGAAAGCGTAAGAAACAATACGCTCGATTTCATGACGATGATAAGTGAGTGTATCTGTCGCTACCTCTTCAGTTTTTTCTTTTGGAAAGGAAAAATATATCCCACCCGTTAATTCACGAACGACAACAAAATCCACCTCATCAGCCGCCTTTAGTGGTGATAAATGGGCAGTCGCTGCATCCACAGTAACAGGACGAACATTAGCAAATACACCAAGTCCTTTTCGAAGCGCAAGCAACCCCTTTTCTGGTCTATCTTTCACTTCGTCCCAGCGTGGTCCACCAACCGAACCTAATAATACCGCATCACTTGCTAAACATGCTGCCAATGTCCTTGACGGTAATGGTTGCCCAAACGAGTCAATCGCAGCCCCTCCAAATTGTTCATCTTGTAGATAAAAATGGTGTCCATACAATCTTTCTATCATGTGCAGCACTTCCTTGGCACTCTCCATAATTTCTGGTCCAACACCGTCACCCGCTAAGCAAACAATACGTTTTTCCAATGATCAGCACCCCTTTTTATTTAACTGATTATTCACAATTTTATTAAGTGAAGTGGGGGATCCCCCCACTTATAAACATTATTTTGTAATCAATAACAAAGCCTTTAATTTTCCAGCTGCATGCACATAAGCTCTAGCTGATGCTTCTAATACATCTTGCGCAACACCAAAACCTGCAACTTGATGAGTTCCTTCTTTCAATTCAACATGAACATGAGCGAGTGCATCCTGACCTTGTGTAATGGATTGAATACGATAATCGGCTAACTCACACTCAAGTCCTAAAATTCTTTGAATTGCATTATAAATCGCTTCAATACTACCTGCCCCAGTTGCTGCATCTTCATATACATTACCTTCCTCATCTCCCAGTGCAATAGTTGCACATTGCGTGCTATTAGACACAAAATGTACTTGTAATTGTTTAATGTTATACTGCTGTGTTGAAAATGCAGCCTCTCCTAGTACTAATGCACGTAAATCTTCTTCTGTAATCTCTTTTTTACGATCTGCTAATCTCTTAAATGCAAGAAATGCTATATCTCGCTCTTCTTCTGTAAAATCATAGCCGAGTTCCTTCATTTTTTCAGTAAACGCATGGCGACCAGAATGCTTTCCAAGTACAAATAAATTTTGCGCTTCACCAACTAGTTCTGGTTCAATAATTTCATATGTCGTTACTTCTTTTAATACACCATCTTGATGAATACCTGATTCATGTGCAAATGCATTTGCTCCAACAATCGCCTTATTTTTTGGAACGATCATACCTGTTAAACGACTTACTAATGTACTTGTTGCTTTAATTTCTTTTAGTGTTATAGAAGATTCGGCTTCATAATAGTCTTTTCTAATGTGCAAAGCAACTGCAACTTCTTCTAAAGCAGCATTACCTGCACGTTCTCCAATCCCATTGATTGTTCCCTCTACTTGCAGTGCCCCGCCTTCAATAGCCGCCAATGAATTCGCTACTGCCATACCAAGGTCATCGTGACAATGACAAGAGAAAATAGCTTTTTCATAAGCAGAAACATATTCTTGTAAATATTTAAAAAGAGAATAATATTCTTCTGGATTTGTATAACCAACTGTATCAGGAATATTAATAACATCCGCTCCAGCGCGAATCGCAACTTCCACAGCTTCTGCTAAAAAAGGACGAGCCGTTCTCGTTGCATCCTCTGCCGAAAATTGCACTGTTGGGAATAAAGATTTCCCCAAAGTTACAGAGCGATGAATACTATCTAGTACATCTTCTTTTGACATACAAAGCTTATATTTCATATGAATGTCACTCGTTGCCAAAAAAACGTGTAACCTCGGAGATACTGCACCTTTTACCGCTTCATACGCTCTACGAATATCACTTTCCTTCGCCCTTGCAAGACTCATAACTGAAGCATTTTGAATCGTTTCCGCAATACGTTTTACTGAACGAAAATCCCCTTCAGAAGCTGCTGCAAATCCCGCTTCCATCACATTAATCCCGAGTTTTTCTAACTGCCTTGCAATCTGCAATTTTTCTTGTTCATTTAAATTGACTCCGGGTGATTGTTCGCCATCACGAAGCGTCGTATCCATGAACAAAATCTGTTTCATATTATTTAACCTCCGCCTTTACTTTCGGTTGTACAAATGGCATCATTTCACGTAATTTACGTCCAACAACTTCAATTTGATGTTCATTCTCCTTAGCATTCGTTACATGGAAATGTGGTCTTCCTGCTTTATGCTCTGCAATCCATCCTCTTGCAAATGTACCATCTTGGATTTCTTTTAACACTTCACCCATCGCTTTCTTCGTATGTTCTGTTACAACGCGTGGTCCTGATACAAAATCGCCCCACTGCGCTGTATCGGAAACAGAATATCTCATATTTTCAAGTCCACCTTCATACATCAGGTCAACAATAAGCTTCAGTTCATGTAAGCATTCAAAGTAAGCAAGCTCTGGCTGGTAACCAGCATCTACTAATGTTTCAAACCCTGCCTTTACAAGCGCAGTAACTCCTCCGCAAAGTACAGCTTGTTCTCCAAATAGATCTGTTTCTGTTTCTTCTTTAAATGTCGTTTCTAACACTCCAGCTCTCGTTGCTCCAATTCCATCTGCATAGGATAATGCTTTTTCAGTTGCTTTTCCTGTTGCGTCTTGATATACAGCAAATAATGCTGGAACAGCCCCGCCCTCGGTAAATGTACGACGCACTAAATGCCCCGGCCCTTTCGGCGCTACTAGAAATACATCTACATCTTCTGGTGGCGTAACCTGATTAAAATGAACGTTAAATCCATGTGCAAACACTAGTGAATTCCCAGCTTGTAAATTCGGTTCAATTTCCGCTTCATATACTTCTGGTTGTAGTTCATCTGGAAGTAGAATCATTACTACATCAGCAGAATTCGCTGCCTCTGCAACTGGATATACGGAGAAACCATCTTCTTTCGCCTTTTCCCATGACTTCCCTGGCCTTAGCCCAACTACTACATCAAAACCATTATCTCGTAAGTTTTGTGCATGAGCATGACCTTGGGAACCATATCCAACAATCGCCACTTTTTTCCCCTTTAATACATTTACCACTACATCTTTCTCATAATAAACTTTTGCCATTTTCTTTCTCCCCCTATATTTAAATAATTAATGAATTAACATAATTTGTTTATCTTGTTTTTTCATACTACGCGTAAATGCAGTAACGCCTGTTCTTGCAATTTCTTTTAAGCCATATGGGCGCAAGAGCTCAATTAATGCTTCTACCTTTTCTTGCGTACCTGTTACTTGCACGACGATGGAATCCTTCCCAACATCTATTACAGCGGCTCGAAATGGTTCAATTAAACTGTACAATTCTGCCCTTGATACACTTGTTGTCGCTACTTTAATGAGAGCAAGCTCCCTTGCAATCATTGCTTCTCCTGTGATATCGGATACTTTTAACACATCGATTTGTTTATGAAGCTGTTTTATTAGCTGCTCCACTTGTTGCTCACTTTCAACATGAACAACAAATGTCATTCGTGAAATATCAGACGACTCTGTATGTCCAACTGAAATACTTTCAATATTAAAATGTCTCCTAGTCATAACACCCGTAATTCGATTTAAAACCCCGCTTTGATTTCGAACGGTTGCCGTAACAATTCTTTTCATCGTTTTTCCACCCCCTCCATTTGGTGAACCCCTTTTCCTGGAGCAACCATCGGCATAACTTTTTCTGACTGCAACACTCTGCAATCAATGACAACAGGTTCTTGCAAATCAATCGCCGCTTGCAACTGCTCCTTCGCAAGTAACGGATTTTCAATTCGCACCCCTTTTATGCCATATGCATGGGCCAGTGCTACAAAATCAGGCTGACAAGAGAGTAACGAATGAGAATATCTTTGGTTATAAAATTCATCTTGCCACTGTCTTACCATTCCTAAAGCTTCATTATTTAAAATCAAAACTTTAACCGGCAAGGAATGTTCTTTCAATACGCTCAGTTCTTGTAATGTCATTTGAAAACCAGCATCACCAACAATCGCTACAACTAATTCTTTCGGTCTTGCAATTTGTGCACCAATAGCAGCAGGAAAGCCAAATCCCATTGTGCCAAGTCCCCCTGACGTCACCCACTTGTCTGGGTCCTTTAGTGGATAATATTGAGCAGCCCACATTTGATGCTGACCAACGTCAGTTGTGACAATTGCTTTTCCTTTTGTAATTTCATATAACATATCAATTGCTGCTTGCGGTTTAATCTCTTCAGAATCTTGATCATAGAAAAATGGATATTGTTCTTTTCTGCTTTTTAAAAGCGATAACCATGCACTATGATTTTCTTTTCTCCCCTTGCACTCGAGCAGTGCCATCAAAGCATGTTTCGCACTAGCCACAATCGGTATTTCTGTGGGAACATTCTTTCCAATCTCTGCTGGATCAATATCAATATGTGCAACCGTAGCGTCTTTTGCAAAATGCTGTAAATTCCCTGTTAGACGATCGTCGAATCTTGCACCGATATTTATGAGTAAATCGCACTCATACAAAGCCATGTTTGCTGTATATGAACCATGCATTCCTCCCATTCCTAGAAATAATTCATCTTCTGGCGGAAATCCCCCTAGTCCAAGAAGTGTATGAACAACAGGTATACAGTACATTCGTGCAAAAGCTGTTAATTCTTGCGAGGCTTTCGCGTGCAATACACCTGCTCCAGCTAAAATCAGCGGCTTTTTCGCAACCTCAATCGCTTGTAATAACTTGTTAATTTGCAATAGGTTTGGCTCATAGTTTGGTTGATAGCCTGGTAAATCCATTTGCACGTCACTACATCGTTCTCCTTTTTCTACTACCATGTTTTTAGGAAGATCAATAACAACTGGTCCTGGCCGACCCGTTTTCGCAATATGAAATGCCTCTTTAATAATTCTTGGTAAATCTGACGCCTTGCGCACTTGATAATTATGTTTTGTTACTGGCATCGTAAGTCCCATAATGTCAGCTTCTTGGAAAGCATCGCTTCCAATCAACGTTGTAGCTACTTGACCTGTGAAAACAACAAGTGGCAGTGAATCAATCATTGCATCTGCAAGACCCGTAATCACGTTTGTTGCACCTGGACCACTTGTGGCAATCACAACACCTGGTTTCCCGGTAACCCGTGCATAGCCTTCTGCTGCATGGATCGCTCCTTGTTCATGCCTTGTTAATACATGAGGAATTTCACAATCATAAATTGCATCATATAACGGCAGAACAGCCCCTCCAGGATAACCAAAAATAACTTCTACATCTTCCTTTCCTAGCGCTTCTAACAACAGCTGTGCACCAGTTGCCATTTTCTCTTCCGTTTTCGAAGACATCTCTCTTTTAACCTCCTTTAAAATTGTTTTATGCAATAAAAAAATCCTACGTCCACACTCCAGCTATGTGCTGAAGGGACGAAAGATTTCGCGGTACCACCCTTCTTCGCAAGAATACATCTTGCCTCAATGACTCGGGATGAGTCTAGCTAGTAACGGAGCTACCGTCTAAGCCTAAACAAATGCTTCAGCTTAGCACTCAAGGGCGATGTTCGTCGACGTGAACCATCGGTTTCCAGCAACCACCGACTCTCTGTGAGGCTTCACAATCAACTACTCCTCCCTATCAACGCTTTACAAATTTATATTTCATTACACTTCTATTATCCAACTTTATTTTCCTCGTAAATTTTCTCTCCATCTTCTACAACTAATTTACGAAACTCTTCCAATAAACGGTTTGTATGTGAACCTGTTTTTCCAGCTCCAATCGTTCTTCCATCAACTGTCGTAACTGCAATCACTTCAGCTGCAGTTCCTGTTAAAAATACTTCATCAGCTACATATACATCGTGCCTTGTAAATAACTCTTCTCTTACGTCATATCCAAGCTTCTCTCCAATTTCCAAAATAGCATTTCGTGTAATACCTTCTAATGCTCCTGCAGAACTTGGTGGTGTAATTAATTTATTTCCTTTTACAATAAACACATTATCACCAGATCCTTCTGCAACATAACCTTGTTCATTTAACATAAGTGCTTCTTGTACACCAGCAAGCTTCGCTTCAATTCTAACTAAAATATTATTCAAATAATTCAAAGACTTCACTTGTGGTGTTAATACATCTGGACGATTCCGACGTGTGGCAACTGTCACAACTGGTATTCCCTTTTCGTAATATTCCGACGGGAATAGTGATAACTGTTCCGCAATTACAACTACATTCGGTTTCGAGCAAGAATCAGGATCTAATCCAAGGTTCCCAGCACCTCGTGATACAACTAAACGAATGTATCCGTTAGATAGCTTATTTTGACGAATCGTCTCAACAACAATATCTATCACTTCATCTAACGTATATGGAATTTCCAACATAATGGATTTTGCTGACTCATATAAACGAATAAGATGTTCTTTCAGTCTGAAGACATTGCCACTATAGACACGAATCCCTTCAAACACCCCATCGCCATATAAATAACCATGGTCATATACTGAAACTTTTGCTTCGTCTTTTGGAACAAATTCTCCATTTAAGAAAATCCATTGCTCATTCACTTAAAAGCGCCCCCTATGTTCTGTGAATTTTTTATTGTTTCCTAGTTTACTCTCCTTTTTAAATAAATCAAGTTAATTTTTAGAAAATTTATAATTTTTAAATTTATGTACATCCTTGTTTATATTGATTTATCAACATTGTTAACGTTTACAACATGTCAAAAAATTTTTTTCGTCATTTTTCATCCTAAAAAATATTTGTTTAGAAGAAGGATTTTTGTCAAATGATGCGAATCTATTGTATTCAATAAACGGACGTCCGATTATATATATTCGGCAATAAAAACGAATTTGGGTTGAAAAGGAGGAATACATTCAAAATAAAATTGTATAAAAATAACAATCATATTTTTCATGCAGCTTTCATAATCCTATTTTTAAAAAACAAATTGTCAAATGAGGGAGGAAAATAATATGGCATGTGTACAAATTAAAGGAACGAGACAAGAGGTAGTAGAAATGTTACAACTATTTGATTTAATGGATACGAAAGGTCTGTGTAAATTTAACAATTACGTAGAGGTGTATCCAAATGAAGAACAGAATAACAACTTTATCGCCTCAATTGATATTCAATCGAATGATAATTCTTCCCAAGATCAATTAAACGATCAATTTGTAAGTCAAATGCTAACTGGTGTGTATAACGACTAATAAAGTGAAACTTTAATCAGTGGGGGTTTTTTCATTCCCACTGATTATTAGCCCTCACCAATCGTGAATTTTACCTTATATTCACATCTTTCTATCATCTTTTTCTCAAATATATAAATATCCACTAAAAATTTGAGCATATTACTAGATGGTAGGAGGTGAAAATTATGGCGAAAATTGGTGTTGAAAATTCTTTAACAGATGTCCAACAAGCACTACAACAAAAAGGGCATGAAGTAGTTTCACTACGCTCTGAAAATGACGCACAAGGATGCGATTGTTGTGTCGTAACTGGACAGGATTCTAATGTAATGGGAATCAGCAATGTATCTACAAAAGGTTCTGTGATTGAGGCGAGTGGTTTAACAACAGATGAAATTTGTCAACAAGTTGAAAGCAGACTATAAAAAATATCTTGTCTATTAAATGTAACTTACCCAAAAAGAGAAGCCTCCTTATGAAAAGGAGACTTCTCTTTTTTATATTCACCTAACGGGAAAGTAACATATACTGGATGAAAGCCCTACCTCTCTCTCATCAACACGGTTCCTCTGACCGCTCCTTGATACACTAGTATGTGTATAAGCTTACAAATACAACTTTTTGGGTTTATTCACAAAAGTTGTTGGTAAAATCACCCGATCTTTCGCAAACTTTTCATGTTGTATTTATAAGAAATATCCAATATATACTAGCTGTAACCGAGACACGAAATAAAATTATAACATCATAAAACAAATTCGTCAATATTTATTTTAACAAAATAAAAACAGACATCGCAATCTGCCTGTTTTAGAATGGAGCTTTTTCTTTTACTACATATACAACAAATCCGCTCACTAACATACATAAGCCGACAGTAAAATTCTTGATGTTAATCATAACTACCTCTCCCTTATTTCATAAATCATATATATTTACACTTCAGTTATATTTATTAGCCATAAGCACACTTTTTCTAATATATCATAATCCCTAAAAAATGCAAGTTTACTTTTTAACGACCATTTACAAACTTATCTACAGTGCTTGGAACTGTATTCAATGCCTTTTCAATCAAGTGTGTACCACTATGTAAATGTAACACTTGCACACCACCAGATCCTACAACTAAAAACGCAACCGGATCGATTGAAACCCCTGCACCACTTCCGCCTCCAAATGGATGTACTTGCTTCACCTCTTTTGGTTGTCCTTGTCCTGCCGAACTTTTTCCTAACGACGTTTCCCCTTTAAAATCACTTCCCCCTGCGCCAAAACCAAAGGCAACTTTTGAGACAGTTAAAACAACATTTCCGTCCGCTGTTGAAACAGGACTTCCGACAATTGTATTCACATCAACCATCTCTTTTAAATTTGTCATTGCAGTTTTCATTAAGTTTTCAATTGGATGTTCCATCATTAAAACCACCTTTTTCCTCTTAATTCTTTTTTATACTTTCCAAAATAGAGGAACTCATACCAAGTTTTACAATTCATAAAAAAACAATGATCCATTATCATCTTTTTCAGCCTGTAATCTAGAACCAATATAAATATCGTTCACTCTAACCTGATATATATCCACTTTGATTTTTCAACACATAAGTCAGCTACGAAGAGAAAAAGGAACTTACACTTGTTTTCTCTCTCTGTTTTTAGCTTGGCATAGGGGAGGAAAGAGAACTGACCGTTTCTATGCATGGCCAGATGCTTTCTCCCTCTAAAAAGAAAAGGTTTATGTTAGTTTTTAATTTGGATTTATACACATTGATGTTATGACGGTCTATTTCTTGTCGGATAAAGTGAAACTTTAATCAGTGGGGGTTTTCTTCATCCCCCACTGATTATTAGTTGAACCAATCGGGCCTTTACGGGCAGTTTATCTCCCACCTAACTTCTTTGCTTCCGCCGAATTTTGAGGTGGGAGTATTACTGCCCGTTAGTGCGGGATAAAAAAGAAAAATATATACATACTACTAATGAACCTTGTTATGAAAGGAGACATTACTTTGACTGATAAATTCGATGAACGAGATAGAACTAAAGAAGGGGATTATAAAGAAGAGTACGCAGCAGAGGTTGCTCCTCAGCGCATCAACTATAACGATAACGATGACATAAAATCAAAAACAGCTGGTTCAACTGCTGGTTTTATCGCACTTGCTCTCGCTGTATTATCACTCTTTACATTTCCTACACTCTTCGGTCTTGTTTCTGTTTTACTTGGGATTTACGCTTATAATCGCGGGGCTACTGTAACAGGTGGTATCGCTGCGATTGTTGGTGGTATCGCTGCACTTGTTGCTCTTTTATTCCGCGCTGCAATCATCGGTTTATTGTTCGCGCTTTTTTAAAGAAAAAAGGTATCTCGCTTCTTGCGAGATACCTTATCCTGTAAAAACATCTTCTGATGGATATCGAATTTTTTGCTTCGCTGGTCGTGCTAGAGAGAATACAAGGGTTAACGGGCCAACTAACCCACAAAACATAACAAACATAATGATACATTTTCCAACAGCCGATAATTTAGCAGTAATCCCCATTGTCAATCCAACTGTACCAAACGCAGAAATTGTTTCAAACAATAATTGAATAAAACTAAAATTTTCTGTAAGCATTAGTAAAAATACTGCGACAAAAATAAGAATTTGGCTAGCAACAGCAATTGCCAACGCTCTCGTTACCGTCGACATTTTAATTGTACGATGGAATAAAACAAAGTCTTCTTTCTTTCTAAAAAAGGCTACAACTGATGTAATTAAAATAACAAATGTTGTTAACTTAATGCCCCCACCTGTTGAAACACTTCCTGCACCTATAAACATTAAAATCATCGTAAACAATATTGACGATTCTTCCATTCCACCATAATCAACCGTATTAAATCCTGCAGTCCTCGGTGTAATCCCTTGGAAAAATGAAGCCCAGAATTTTTCACTTAAAGATAAAGGTCCTAATGTTTTCACATTGTTATACTCCAATATAAAAATCACAATAATTGCAATAACATTAAGGACTACTGTGCCCACAATCATGATTTTCGAATGGAGTGATAGTTTCTGAAAACTACGGCTATACCATATATCAATTAACACTGTAAACCCTAGACCACCTATAACGATTAAAGAACATATTCCCATATTAATAATAGGATCCCCTACATAACGTGTTAAATTATCAGGCCAAAGGGCAAATCCGGCATTATTATAAGCGGCAATAACATGAAAGATACTATAATATAATCCCTTCCCAACACCAAATTCCGGAATAAATCGAATAGATAAAAAAGCAACACCCATTAATTCGATACAAATAGAAAAAATAAAGACACGCTTTACTAATTTTACAAGCCCACCTATATTCGTTTGATTAAACGCTTCTCCAATTAATAATCGGTGGCGCAGTCCAATTTTCTTTCCTAATACCCATACAATTAAAATGGCAATTGTCATTAATCCAAGACCACCTGTTTGAATTAACAACATAATGATAATTTGACCAAACATTGTAAAAGTGCTAGCAGTATCTACAACTCCTAAACCTGTTACCGTTGCTGCCGATGTTGCTGTGAAAAAGGCGTCTACCCAACTAATTGATTCTTTTGTCGCAAATGGTAGTTTTAATAACATTCCTCCGACAACAATTAAACAAAAAAAGCCTATTGCTAAAATTTGAGGCGGGTTTAGTCGGATTAAACGATTGTAAAACCCTTTTTTTGTTGTTGCTTCCATATCACTAACTCCCTTAATAAAGTGAAACTTTAATCAGTGGGGGTTTTCTTCATCCCCCACTGATTATTAGTTGAACCAATCGGGCCTTTACAGGCAGTTTATCTCCCACCTAACTTCTTTGCTTCCGCCGAATTTTGAGGTGAGAGTATTACTGCCCGTTAGTGCGGGATAAAGTAACACCTATATCCGTGTGCCCATGGTTCGTTGTACTTAAACCATATCTTACAGATAATCATTTTACACAGAGATTTTTTTATTTCTTGTACTTTTAAAACAAACTCTCTTGGGCGAATAAATTTTTTATACTCCCATAATATAGTTGAGCATAATCCTTTTTTTCATAGATTTCAACTTTTATTTTCATACAAATTGAACTAACTATTATTAGGTCATTTTCTTCTTATTCCACTGATAGAAACGCCTTACTAAAAAATCTAATGAACCTTTTTCACACTATTTTTATCTTCATAAAAGTGACTGTTCTACTTGAATAAAGTAAAACTTTAAAATCCCCATATCTTTCACTTCAAATTCACATTGAAGTCACATCTATCTTTTATATTATAACTATCGAAGCTGTTCCTCCCTAATAATGAGGCATTCCCCAGTGCCTCGAACAGCTTTCCATCCCTAATTAAAATTGACATAAATTGTCCCCTTCCATGACCATCTTGCATTAGCAAGATGGTCTATTTTTTATCTACCATAGTAGTTACCGATTCACTAACTATTCATTCGACTATAAAGCCTCTAACTATTTTTCACCTTTCATCTATGATCCACAAAGAGAGAAACTTTTAAAATTCCTACACCTTTCACTTCAAGTTCACATTGAATTCACACCTATCTTTTATATTATAACTATCAAAGCTGTTCCTCCCTAATAATGAGGCATTCCCCAGTGTCTCGAACAGCTTTCCATCCCTAATTAAAATTGACATAAATTGTCCCCTTCCATGACCATCTTGCATTGGCAAGATGGTCTATTTTTTATCTTAAAATATAAATCATATTCATATTTTTCTATATACTATCAAACAAGAATAATAGGGTATCCATCACAATACACCTATTCTAAAATTTTAAATGTTAATATAAATAATTTTCAGAAAATATTGTCAAATAACATACTTTTTCGGTACAATAAAAGTAGAAAGCACATTCACAAAAATAAGGAGGGATTTTATTGAAGCAAACAAAAGCAATCTTAATTGCACTTTTACTCGGTCTCATCGTTGGACTTGCTCTTAATTTATACGCCCCATCTATTTTCACACCCTTAAACCAATATGTATTTAACCCAATCGGTCAACTATTTATCCGACTTATTAAAATGCTTGTTGTCCCTGTTGTATTTATCTCTATTGCTCTCGGAACGGCCGGGCTTGGAGATCCAAAACAACTTGGGAGAATCGGTGTAAAATCAATTTCTTTTTTTCTAACAACTACAGCAGTTGCTATTTCCCTGGCTGTTGCCCTCGCACTCCTCATCCAACCAGGACAAGGTGGGGGATTTAAAACAGAGAACCTTACCTATAAAGGAGCAAAAGCTGAAACTTCTATTGTCGATACACTCCTCAATATCGTTCCAGATAATCCAGCTAAGGCTATGACTGATGGAAATATGCTCCAAATCATTGCCTTTGCCGTATTAATAGGACTTGGACTTGCTATTCTTGGAAAACGAGTTCAAGGTATTCACTCATTACTTGAACAGGGCAACGAATTAATGATGTATCTTGTCAATCTCGTTATGAAACTTGCTCCAGTTGGAACATTCGGATTGCTTGCTTCTTCTGTTGGTCAGATGGGTCTTGCAGGCGTCGCTGCAATGTTCAAGTATATGATTGTCGTTATGCTAGCACTTATCATTCATGGTGTATTTGTATATGGGGGCTTATTAAAAGTATTCGCTAAAGAAAGCATCGTTCGCTTCATTAAACATTTTGGACCTGTTATGGCAATTGGATTCAGTACATCCAGTTCCAATGCATCTCTTCCATTTGCAATGAAAACCGCACAAGAAAAACTAGGTGTTTCAAAATCAATTAGTTCCTTTGTACAACCACTTGGAGCTACAATTAATATGGACGGCACCGCCATTATGCAAGGCGTTGCCACCGTCTTTATCGCTCAAGTATATGGAGTAGAGCTTACAATGGCTCAATTAGCTATGGTTGTGTTAACCGCTGTATTAGCGAGCATTGGAACTGCCGGTGTACCTGGTGTTGGACTTGTTATGTTAACGATGGTCTTAAATCAAGTAAATCTTCCAGTAGAGGGCATTGCCTTAATTATTGGGGTTGACCGTATTCTCGATATGTCAAGAACTGCAGTTAATATTTCTGGCGATGCAATCTGTGCGATGATTGTATCAAAATCAGAAAATAAATATAATACGGATAGCTCAGCGGCTTCATAAGAAAGGAGTGAATATATTCACTCCTTTCTTGATTTACTTCCTTTCTTTGAACGGTATTCTTTCCCTTTATTATCATTACCAGTTACAAATTCAGAACCAAACTCTTGTTGAAATTGTCCTGTTTTGGGTGATCCTTGATTTCCACTTCCTTGACTACCATTACGATTTGTCATCTTCCTTCCTCCTTTCATATTGGTAGTATGTCTTTCCAATCTCAATTGTACACATTGCCTTCTTCTTTAAAAATCATGGAATTCTTTCACATTTTATATAAAGTGAAACAGCATGAGCTTTCTTCATCCCCAAAATAGCAAATAAATTAAAAAACTTCCCCAAGACAGGGACGTTTTTTCTACTAAACACAGTTCACCCTATTTTTTCTATATCAGTTTTTTTGAAATAGATATCATTACGTGCATCTCATCTTCAGATAAAGCCGAAAATCTTTCTTGTAAATACTGTTTTTTCGCAAATTCCATTTTAGCAACTAACTCTTTTCCTTGTTCCGTAATTTCCAAATATACCACGCGACGATCAGATGTAGAACGGGAACGTGTCACAAAACCTTTGTTAATTAGCTTTTCTGTAACAGCTGTAATATGACTATTTGATACATGCAGTTCATTCGCTACGCGAGAAACCATCTCTTTTTCATTACGATTTAATATACGAAGTACGAGAAACTCATTCCATGGTATGTAATCTCCAAAAATTTTTCCAATATCATTACGCAAGGAACGAAACATAGCAAAAACATTTGCAGATAAATCCTCCATTAATTGTTCACGATTATGAGACACCGTTTACATCTCCCTTTTATTTCATATAGTTAAATAAAAACTTTATTAATTATATTACCTTATATCTTACATTTTGTCATCTTTTTTCCCACAAAGTTTCTTATACCATATTCACTTACTTGACTGATACACTCTCAAAACGAAATACATTTTGAAAAATCCTCTTCTCTCACTAGAGCACGTATCATTTATTATCTATTTGGAAATAAATGATACAGGTTGCTTTTCTAACATGCTGAAACTCACATCAGCCACAAAAAGGGTGCGATTTGCCGCACCCTTTTTGTTTTGATTTCCAATTGAATATTCATGCTATAATAGATTATGAAATATTTCCCATTTTATAAAACGAATGATTTGGAGGTTTATTATGAATCCAGATGAAGAAAAATTTTCGGATTTAAGCGGAAAAGATAAAACAATTGTTATTAGTAGTATTACCCTTCTTATACTTATTGTTTTTGCATTCATTTTCTTTGTATATATCGGTATTTTTCGTATTATCGGTGTAGAATATACATCGCGAACTGCACTACTTCTCTTTTTTTTACTAATACTTATATTAGATGGGCTTAGTAATTTCTTAACGATATTTTTCAAAGTACTTTTAACGCCATTGCTCACACACAGACCAAAGTGGATGACATTTTCACTTCTTTCTCTCATAGAGATCTCAATAAGTTGGATTGCTATTCATACTGCAGATGATTGGATGGAAAGTGTTACGATTTCCAATAGAGCAGAACTACTTATTGTTCTTTTTTGTTTTATTTTGGATAAACTGTGGCCAAGTGACGATGAAAAGAAAATATAAGATTACAAGCTTTTCTCTATAAAAATTGATACAATAAAAGCAAAATATATAAAAGAGGTGTTACTTATGACATTACAACAATGGGCCGATAAAGGTATGTCTTTTGATACATACGTAAATAACATGACTGTAAACCAATACGAATTACTACATATTTATAATAACTTTTTAATTCCAAATGAATTATTGCCTGTTTTAGAGGAGCGTCAACATGATGGATGGCGCGTTATCGTATTAACAGCTGATTGGTGTGGTGATGCCCTTCTATGCGTACCAATTATGAAGCGAATTTGCGAGGTTGCAAATATTGATATGAAATTATTGATCCGTGATGACAACCTAGAATTAATGGATCAATACTTAACAAACGGAACAGCTCGTGCTATTCCAATCTTTGTTTTTATTGATAAGGATGGAAATGAACAAGCTGTTTGGGGACCACGTGCGCCAAAAGTACAAGAATTAGTCACTTCTATACGTGCTACATTACCTGAAAAAGATGACCCACAATTCGAAGAAAAACAGAAAGAAATGTATGCGAATTTCCGCGCTACATTAGCTGATGACACTTCACTTTGGGGACATGTCATGGAGGATATGATTAAAAGAATCGTAAAATAAAAAAACTGCCAAATGGCAGTTTTTTTATCCCATAATGAAGAAATAGAACACCGCTGCTAAAATAAAGCGATAATAAGCAAATGGTGTTAACTTTACACGAGCTAATAATTTTAAGAATGAAACAATCGCAAGCATTGCTACAAGGAAAGCTGTAATAAAGCCAGTTGCAAATAATGTGATATCTGCAGAACTTAATACGTCCCAACTTTTAATTAAATCTAACCCTGACGCTGCAACCATCATCGGTACCGCTAAAATAAATGTATATTCAGCTGCTGCTGTATGAGATACACGAGCTAATAATCCACCACTGATTGTAGATCCAGAACGCGAAAATCCTGGCCATAGTGCTAAACATTGGAACATACCAATTGTGAACGCTTGTTTATACGTAATCTCGTCCAATGTTTTTGCTGTACTTGGTCTTGAAAATTTCTCAGCGACAATCATTAAAATACCACCAACGATTAAACTAATAACAACAGGGCCTGGTCCAAATAAAACCTCTTTAATTGTGCTATGGAATAAAACACCAAGTACTCCTGCTGGAATCATACCAATAATGATATGTAATAAATTTAAAGATGGTCCTTCTGTTACTTTTCCAATTCCAACTAATGACCATAAACGCTTCCAAAATACAACAACAACTGCTAAAATCGATCCCAATTGGATGACAACTTCAAATACTTTTGCTCTATCATCTTCAAATCCAATTAAATGTCCTGTTAAAATCATGTGTCCTGTTGATGAAACCGGTAAAAACTCCGTTAATCCTTCAACAGCTCCCATGATTAAACCAATTAACCAATCAGCCACGAGTAGTGCCTCCTTAATACCTTATATGTACTTTTTTCACACCTTATCATAATACCTTATCCTTTTCCAAAGTGCATCTTTTTTTTCATTCTTTCAAAATATAACAATACACTCACGTATGTGAATTCCTTTTCTATTTTCTTATTAAATTGTATGATAGAAAGAGTTTGGTCCTACATAGAAAGGAGCTTTTATGAAAGAAACCAATTCATTCTTACAAAAAATAAAACAATTTGTATTACTATTTTTCCCGATTTTTGTAACGCAAATGTCTTTATTTGCAATGAGTTTTTTTGATACAACAATGTCAGGGCATGCAAGTGCTACTGATTTAGCAGGCGTCGCAATTGGAACAAGTGTATGGATTCCTGTTAGTACTGGATTAACAGGAATCTTAATGGCTACCACGCCTATTATTGCTCACCTTGTTGGCTCAAAACAAAAAGAGGATGTTCCTCACATCGTCATACAAGCCGTATATTTAGCAATTGGCGTTAGCTTACTTGTTATCCTCATCGGTTTCTTTGCCGTTTCACCAATTTTAAAGGGTATGCATTTAGAAGAACAGGTTGAACACATTGCTTCTCAATTTTTAAGTATTATTGCAATTGGTATCATTCCTTTATTTGTCTATACTGTATTGCGTGGGTTTATTGACGCATTAGGAAAAACGCGTACAACAATGATTATTACATTGCTTTCCTTACCGATTAACGTCATTTTAAACTATGTATTTATTTTTGGACATTTCGGCTTTCCAAAACTAGGAGGCGTTGGTGCAGCAATTGCTTCTACTGCAACCTATTGGTGCATTTTGCTTATTACAATTATTATTATCCGTACGAAAGAACCATTTGCATCTTTTGGTATCTTCAGGCGCTTATACAAAATTTCTATTTCAAGCTGGAAAGAATTATTGAAACTCGGGGTACCTATCGGGTTTGCCATCTTTTTTGAAACGAGTATTTTCGCGGCTGTAACACTCATGATGAGTAATTTTAGCACGACAACAATCGCTGCTCATCAGGCAGCTATGAACTTCGCCTCACTTTTATATATGACACCTCTAAGTTTAGCGATGGCTATGACCATTGCAGTTGGTTTTGAAGTGGGGGCAAGTCGTTATACGAATGCAAAACAATATAGTTTGATCGGAATTGGTTTGGCGCTTACTTTTGCCTTGTTCTATTCTATCCTACTCTTTTTCTTTGACGATCAAATTGCTTCTATTTATACAACAGATATTGCGGTTCATGATTTGGCAAAAGAATTTCTCATTTTTGCAATTTTATTTCAAATTTCTGATGCAATTGCTACTCCAGTGCAAGGTGCACTCCGCGGTTATAAAGATGTAAATATAGCCTTAATTATGACACTTATTGCCTACTGGATCATCGGCCTACCACTCGGTTATATATTAGCAACCTATACTTCTTGGGCAGCCAAAGGTTATTGGATCGGTCTTATTATCGGACTCGCATTTGGAGCTACCTTTTTACTTGTTCGCCTCTTTCAAGTACAACGTAAATATACACCGCAAGAAAGTCACTAATTATAGTGGCTTTTTTCATCATGCATAGTTCCTCTTGAAACGTGTAACATAATGAAAAAGAAAGGTGTAAATCTATGGATGAAAAGAAAAAAAAGCAGCCCTATGATGAGGAGTTTGCTCCTGAAATCTCACCTGGATATAGGCAAGATGTTCATAAACCACCGCAATATAAAAATACTTCAACCTCATTCTTAATTGGAATTGGTATTTTTGGCGCAATATTACTTGTACTCATTATTTTCGTCTACTTTTAACGAAAGGGGACTTATATATGGCAAAACAATCCTCGCTCTTTTCTAAAAGAGTTGTAAAAACCCAAAAAGGTTATGCTGGTGATTCTATAAATGTGCATAAACAAGTCGAACAAGGAAATCTAGAAATTGCAAAAAAAGAAATTGGACAACAAAACGAGAACCTTTAAAAATGACATGTCCCCAGCTCCTGGGGGCATGTCATTCTACATGTTGTCGCTGCTCCTTAACCTTAAACATATTATTTTCTTTTACAATTCTCATTTCATCTCTCTTACCCTTTCTTTAAGTCATTTATCTTATTTTATCAAAAAGAAAGATAATTCTGTTATTATAAAATTAACCTAACTTACTTAAGGGAGAAATGAGGAAAATCATATGTACTCTTACAAGCAATATATACAACAAGCACTACCGAATATCACCATACACTCTTATATACAAAATAAGAATGGATGGGATAATGTAGCGATTATTATTAATAATGAATGGCTCTTCCGTTTCCCACGTAAATCCGAGTATGCAGAGCGAATACCTCGCGAAAAACAACTATGCGAATTACTTTCTCAATCATTACAAGGGATAGAAGTCCCCAAATACCATGTTTTATATAGAAGCGACTCAGATTTCATTCCACTTTGTAGTTATTATAAACTCATTCATGGAGAGCCCTTAACAGCACAAACAATAGAAAGATTGACTGTAAAAGAACGTGAAACAGTTATCACGCAGCTTGCTACCTTTCTTGCTTCTTTACATACCATCCCGATAGAAGATGCCGTAAAATGGGAGTTTGCTGCTGAGAAGCCTACCTCATATTGGCGACAGATTCAAATGAAATTACACGATTATCTCGCACACACACTTACATCGCTAGAAAGAAAAGTTTTTGATTGTTTATTCGAGGTTTTTTTTGAACATATGCATGCATCTGATTTCAAAAGAACCATGATCCATGCTGACTTGACACACCATCACATTTTATTTGATGAGGAGAAGAGAAGCATTGCTGGTATTATCGATTTTGGTGATGCTCGAATTGGAGATCCTGCCTTTGACTTTGCTGGATTATATAACGATTTTGGTAGTGGGTTTACAAGTGACATATATAAACAATACTGCAACCTCACTCCCCATCGCGATTCATCTTTCTTTAAGCGGATCATTCAATTTTACCAATACAGTCCATTGCTTCATAGCCTTGTTAATAGCTTTGAAACAAATAATGAACAAGAAATAAAAAAGAATCTAAAGAATTTACAAACCATACTTCAGGGAACGAATTAACTTCTTTCCCGATTCTCTTTTTCCTCATACATCATTAACTTCTTATCCATTTCTACAATTAATTTATACATTTGAAAAGCCTGCAAAATTTGCAATTGAATAGAGAAAGGAGCCTGTTGTTCTTTTAACCATTGAAATACTTTCACTTCATTTGTCATTGATTCGCCCTCCCATTATGAGTTTTCCCTACATATATACCGTAAATGATGAAAAGCATTTCATGTCAATAATAAAAAGGATGCAATTTAGCATCCTTTTAATGTAATATAGAATCCCCATAATTAGGTATCTCTTGTTCTTCCTCTACTTTACATTCATTTCGAAAAGCACAACCATTACATTCAGAGCGAACTGTACGTTCTGTGTAATGTTCTGGTTGCTGTAACATTTCTTTCATTCTATATAAATCGTCCATTCCATCTATCATATCTTTCTCTTTTGGAACATAGCTATGCCTAGTTCCTTCTATTAAATTAACAATTTCAATTTTTTCAGGAAGAACTCCAAAAGCTTTATAACTAAAAACAGTCGTTAGTTTCTGACAAAGAGCAAGCATCTCTTCATTTGCATCAACAACATACTTTTTAATTACAAACGATTGTGCGGACCATTCACCAACTTCAAACGTTAATGAAATGTGCACACCTAGCTCTTCCATATATGTTTGTAATTTTTCATATAAAAATAAAGGCGGTGTTTTACTTGCATCATTTTTTACAAACTGTAATAGATGGTCTGTTAACTTTGCAAGAACAGTATAATATTCGGTTTTAGAAGCGAACATTCCAATACGCACTTTACTCCAATGTCTTTCTAATAGTTTTAACAGGCGCACTGTCGTTTGTTTTTCTGCTGGTGATGTGTAATAATCACAAATAATTTGATTTACAATCGCTTGCACCATTTGTTGCCATTCAAATGAAGAAGGTTCTCTTCTTTTTATATGGCGAAAATAAAACTTATGTGGACAACGCATAAAATCATATAAATGATAATCTGTCATCGTTTTAATTGATATTTTCCCCTGCACCCATTTTCATCTCCCTCTCGCCATTAAGAAAGATGTTTTACAAATTCAGCACCAAATTGAAGGCATTTCTCTACATCTTCATCTTCCGGCGTTAATTCTACTTTTAGCCCTTCCATTACAACTTCAGCACCGCGCTCTCTTAATTTTTCTTCTAAAATATCAACAGCTGCTCCATATTTTGGATAAGCAGAATCACAAGAGCCAAACACAGCTGCTTTTTTACCTGTTAAATGAATTTCTTCCATTTCATCATAAAAACCTAAGAAATCATCAGGAAGGTCACCATCTCCCCATGTATATGCTCCTAAAATAATTCCATCATATTCTTCTAGCATAGAAGCTTCTGGTGTATCCATAATATCAATTACTTCAATCTCATTTCCTGTTTCACGGATAGATTCAGCTATATGATCAGCCATCTCCTCTGTATTTCCACTCATACTTGCAAAAATCATTACTAACTTATTCAACTGACTCTCTCCCTTGATTATGTATATCTTTTTCTGTTTTATTTGTTTTCTTCTCGTCTACATATTCAGCACGAATTACATTTCTTTGCCATTCTATATGCTTATCTTCATTTTTAAATTTTTTCTGTCCAAGGCGAAATGCTTTCCTCATCTCTCCCTCACCCATTCTTTTATCTACTCACTCTATTGATAATAATTATCAATTTCAACTATACAATTAGATTAATTGAAAACGATTATCAAAGTCAATAACTTTTTTTAAAAAAATAATGAAAAGGTACAAGCTTGTCCGTTGACAGTTCATATACTATAAATGAGCATAGTTCTTTCTCAGCCCTCTCTAACGGAAAGAAATAAAAGCAACTGCGTTAATCGCAGTTGCCTTTTTTTATTGTTAAACTTTTAATAAATTCATTGTCGTTTGTAAAAATAACTTTGCACCATCAATTAAAGCTGATTCGTCCACATCAAATTTCGGATGATGGTGCGGATAACAAGTCTTCATTTTCTTATTTCCAGTTCCTAACTTAATAAAACACCCTGGTGCTTTTCTTAAATAAGCAGAGAAATCTTCCCCTCCCATTGAAGGAGCAAGCTTTACAATTCTCTCTTTTCCAAACAACTCTACTGCACTTTCTTCTACTATTTTTGTAATAAACGTATCATTGATTACTGGATCATATCCATAACGATATGTATACGTATACGCTGCACCATGTGCCTCTATAATTCCCTTAGCAATTTGTTCAATTTTCTCCTCCGCTTCTTCTCTCAAGGTTTGATCAAAAGAGCGGACTGTTCCCATCAAATATGCTGCACTTGGAATAATATTATCCGCTGTTCCTCCATGAAATTGTGTTACAGAAACAACTCTTTGCATAAAAGCGCTTGTATTTCTAGATACAATATGTTGTAAGTTTGTAATGATTTGTGCACCAACTGCTATCGGATCTATCGTTTCTTCCGGCCTAGCAGCGTGTCCCCCTCTTCCTTTTACTTCTATTGTAAATACATCGGGTGCAGCCATCATCGGCCCATATACAATCCCAATCTTGCCTGTTTCTAATCCAGACATAACATGCAAGCCAATAATATAATCCACACCGTCCATAGCACCAGCTTTCACCATTTCCTGTCCACCGCCAGGATACACTTCTTCAGCATGTTGAAATAAAAGGCGAATTTCCCCATTCCAATCCTCATTCATATTCGCTATGGCTTCTGCTGTACCTAGTAAAATAGCAGTATGTGCATCATGTCCACATGCATGCATAACTCCTGGTGTAACGGAGGCATATGGTTTAGATGTCTCTTCTTGAATTGGCAAGGCATCCATATCTGCACGGATTGCTACTACTTTTCCATTCTTATTCCCTTTTTTCTTTGCCATCACACTGTAAGGCGTTGGTCTTGTCACCTCAAAAACTGCAAATGAACACAATGTATCGTATATAAATTGTGAAGTTTTTTCTTCTTGGAATGATAGTTCAGGAAATTGGTGAAGATGCCTCCGCCACTTTATAATATTTTCCTCTGACACATGTCTCTGCCATCCTTTGCTTACATACTCCATTCCTGCCAACCTCCTTTTCACTCTTCACATTTCTTATTTCACTGTGATAATTCCATTTCCTTGTGGGATTTTCATTTATAAAAATGACTTATACATTCCCTACTTATTAAAAAAAGACAAACCCATTACAAATTCATACAGAATGTAATATAATTGCTAAGTTAGGGATTTTCTTTTTTAGTATTTAGTGCTACTATCAAAAAAGAGCCTTTTTGTCTTATATTTACCTAAAATGTGGAATTTTGTTTTTTTCACAAAGATGTAGGATATGATACCTACATACAGTTATTATTTCATAAGAGAGGGAAAGACATGGAAAGATTAAAAGAGATATGGTCTCGACCACTCACACAATGGTTTGCAAAAACTTTTTATTACCTTGCAATTTTATTTGCTTTGCTTTGGTTGTATGGTTTCCATGATACAAACACAAGCACATTTATTTACAATGAATTTTAGGGTGGGAACGTTATGAAGTTATTAGAACAAATCGAAAAGTGGGCAGTTGAAACTCCAGACCAAACCGCTTTCGTTTGGCGAGATGCGAAAATTACGTACAGACAATTAAAGGAAGACTCTGATGCGTTAGCCCATTGGATTTCTTCCGAGTATGCAGATGATCGCTCACCAATTATGGTTTATGGCCATATGCAGCCAGAGATGATCATTAGCTTTTTAGGGTGTGTCAAAGCTGGACATGCTTACATTCCAGTAGATTTATCTATTCCAGCTGATCGTGTACAACGTATTGCTGAGAGTTCTGGTGCGAAACTACTTCTATCACCAGTTGAAGTAGCAGTGACTGACTTACCAGTTCGCATCATATCTGAAAACAACTTAAAAGATATTCTCTTTACTCATAAAGGGGAAACGCCAAACCCTGAACATGCTGTAAAAGATGATGAAAACTTTTACATTATTTATACGTCAGGGAGCACAGGTAATCCGAAAGGTGTACAAATCACGTACAATTGTCTTGTAAGTTTTACAAAATGGGCTGCCCAAGATTTCAACTTACAAACGGGACAAGTATTCTTGAACCAAGCACCTTTCTCCTTTGATTTATCTGTAATGGATGTTTACCCATCATTAGTAACAGGTGGTACACTTTGGGCAATTGATAAAGATATGATTGCACGTCCAAAAGACTTATTTGCTTCTTTAGAACAATCTGATGTACAAGTATGGACATCCACACCATCTTTTGCAGAAATGTGTTTAATGGAGCCATCTTTCTCTGAAAGTATGCTGCCAAACATGAAAACATTCTTATTCTGTGGTGAAGTATTATCAAATGACGTAGCAAGAAAATTAATTGAACGCTTCCCGAAAGCAACAATTATGAATACGTATGGTCCAACAGAAGCAACTGTAGCTGTAACCGGAATTCATGTTACACAAGAAGTCGTTGATACGTATCAATCACTTCCAGTTGGTTACTGTAAATCTGATTGCCGTATTCTTATTATGAAAGAAGATGGTACGATTGCACCAGATGGTGAGAAAGGTGAAATCGTAATCGTTGGTCCAAGCGTAAGTGTTGGCTATTTAGGAAGCCCTGAATTAACAGAAAAAGCATTCACAGTTATTGATGGCGAACGTGCCTATAAAACAGGTGATGCTGGCTATGTAGAAAATGGTCTTATTTTCTATAATGGTCGTCTTGATTTCCAAATTAAATTACATGGTTATCGAATGGAATTAGAAGAAATCGAACATCACCTTCGCGGTTGCTCTTATGTAGAAGGAGCGGTCGTAATTCCGATTAAAAAAGGTGAGAAATACGATTACTTATTAGCGGTTGTTGTTCCAGGAGAGCATTCATTTGAAAAAGAATTCAAATTAACATCTGCAATCAAAAAAGAACTCAATGAGCGATTACCAAATTACATGATTCCAAGAAAATTCATGTATCAATCTTCTATTCCAATGACACCAAATGGAAAGGTAGATCGCAAAAAATTATTGAGTGAGGTTACAGCATGACCGCATATGGATCATTTTATTTTTTCGCCATAGTGGGCATTTTATTAATACCTACTATTATAGCTGGATTAAAAGGTAAAATGTTGCGCAAATATAATGCTATTGTAACGCTAATCATGCTTGCAATTATCTTCTCTGATAAACCGAAGCAAGCTTTAGTGCTAGGCGCATTCGTTATTTGGCAATACATCCTTATTAAAGGCTATTTACTATTAAGAAAACGCGATAACAATACACTTACTTTTTGTATCGCTGTTATTTTATCAATTTTACCATTAGTTCTAATCAAAATAATACCATTCGTACCAGACTTGAAATTCCTTAGTTTTCTTGGTGCTTCTTATGTAACGTTTAGAGCAGTCCAAATGGTATTTGAAGTTCGTGATGGTCTTATTAAAGAAGTTTCATTCTTTAATTTCTGGGAATTCGTTCTGTTCTTCCCTGCTATCTCAACTGGACCTATCGATCGTTATCGTAGATTCCAAAAAGATATACAGAAGCCACCAAGCGCTGAAGAATATCAAGGTCTACTTTATACAGGGATAAACCGTATTTTCCAAGGTTTTCTGTACAAATTTATAATCGCTTATTTATTAGATGCTCATATCGTTAAAGCAGTCTTTGCTAACCAAGATACCATCTTATCTAATATGATTCACATGTACGGTTATAGTTTGTATTTATTCTTTGACTTCGCTGGTTATAGTGCATTCGTAATCGGTGTAAGTTATATGATGGGAATTAAAACGCCTGAAAACTTTAATAAACCGTTCATTAGTCGTAACATTAAAGACTTCTGGAACCGTTGGCACATGAGTTTATCATTCTGGTTCCGTGACTTTATTTATATGCGCTTTGTCTTTTTCGCAACAAAGAAAAAACTAATTAAAAATCGCTATACGATTTCATACATTGGCGCATTTTTAAACTTTTTCATTATGGGAATTTGGCACATTGCAGGATCACATGTTTATCAATATGTAATTTACGGTCTATATCACGCTGCTTTGTTTATTTTGTTTGATATTTTCGAACGAAAAAACAAAAAGCATAAGTTTTGGCCTAACAATAAATTCACGCATGTTCTTGCAATTGTAATTACATTCCACTTCGTATGTTTCGGTTTCCTTATTTTCTCTGGTCACCTAAACAGATATTTTTAATGAATAACTTCTTCTTACTATTAAGAAGTTACACATAATACATTTCGGATATAAAGGAGATTTTAAAAATGGCAGAATTTAAAGATCAAGTATTAGACATCTTAGAGGAAGTTTGTGAAAATGATATTGTAAAAGAAAATCCAGATATACAATTATTCGAAGAAGGTATCCTTGATTCTTTCGCTACAGTATCTTTATTAGTAGAATTCCAAGAACGTCTAGGCATTGAAGTATCTATTTCTGATTTTGATCGTGATGAATGGGCAACACCAAACATGATCGTTAAGAAGTTGGAAGATATCCGATGAAAAAAGCAACTTTTGGACCGATGCTCTTAGCATTGGCCCTTTTTGCTGTATTCCTACTTATTCCAACGCGCTTCCTACTTCCACTTGTAAGTGATAAGAAAGTAGAACAAGCAGCAACTTCTTTAAAACAAGAAAAAATACAAAGTATGGTTTTACAGCAAAAAATGTTAGAAGATCCGAAATATCTTCCGATGTATGGTTCATCGGAATTTGCAAGAATGGATGCTTTTCATCCATCCAATTACTTTAAAGTAAAACCTGAAGGATTCACACCATTCCTTCTTGGACGTGGTGGAACACAAGACCTGATCCATGTGCTAAACTTCGCATCTACAATGGATCAATTAAAAGATAAGAAAATGGTCTTTATCCTTTCACCACAATGGTTTGTGCCACAAGGAATTGATGAGACACACTTTGCACCTAACTTTTCTAAACAACAAGGCTATCATTTCCTTTTCAATAATGATTTAAAGCCCGAAATGAAAAAGCAAATTGCAAAGCGCTTATTAAACTTTGAGATTGTAAAAAAAGAGACATTATTAAAAGTATCTTTAGAAGGTATCGTCTATGATGATACGGAGCACAAAATAAAAGCACTTGCTGCGAAGCCTTTTGCTTATCTTTATCGTAATATTTTAGATCGCAAAGACATATTTACAGCGATGTTTAATATTAAACCGCATAAAGAAAAACTTGATCCGTCATTGAAACAAATGAACTGGGCAGAAGCGCGTAAACACGCAGATCAAACTGGTGAATTAGAATCTAAATCAAATGAATACGGTATCGAGGATGGTTACTTCAATAGCAAAATTAAACAAAAATTGAAGCAACGTAAAGGCTACTTAAAAAATGATGCTTATGATCAGTCTCCAGAATACGAAGATTTACAAATTGTACTTGATTTATTAAAACAAACAGGTGCAAAACCGCTCTTCATTTCTGTTCCTGTAAAAGGTCCTTGGTATGATTATGCTGGATTCCCAAAAGAACGACGCGAATTATACTACAAGAAAGTTCATGAGCAAATTAAGCAAGCTGGCTATCCAATTGCTGACTTCTCAAACCATGAGTATGATAAATACTTCTTAAAAGATCATATGCACTTAGGTTGGAAAGGCTGGGTATACATCGACGAAGCCATCCAACAATTTCATAAAGCAAACTAACAAAAAGACCGCTTGAATTATTCAAGCGGTCTTTTTGTATATACACTTTGTAATTTTTCTACGGTTTCTTTTACTTCTACCATCACTCGCTCAATAATTTGCTCTGCTGACTCTTTTCTTGCTAATGAAGAAGCTTGTCCAGCCCAAAGTGACATATAGTCCCCTTTATTTTGTTTTGCCGCTTCTTGACGTATTTTAGAGGTTAATACATTTTGAACTGGATACATTGGGAGTCGTTCTTCTTTTTCTTTATGTTGCTCTATAAATGAATTTCGAATTCCCCTTGCATACTTTCCAGAAAATGATCTCGTTACAATTGTACTTGTATCCGTACTCTGCAGCACCGCTTTTTTATGTACATCATGTGTAATACTTTCCTCACTTGTTAAAAATGCCGTACCCATTTGAACGCCTTCTGCACCTAATGCAGAAGCTGCAACAACACCTTGTCCGTTCATAATGCCTCCTGCCGCTACAATTGGGATATGTGGTACAGCCGCTACCATTTGTGGAATTAGTGCAAATGTGCCAATCATAGAGTCTTGTTCTTTCCCAATAAAAGTTCCGCGGTGCCCTCCAGCTTCGCTACCTTGTCCAACAATTACATCTACTTCTAATTCAGCCAGTACCTTTGCTTCTGCCACATTTGTTGCTGTTCCAACTACCTTTATACCCTCTTTCTTTAATAGTGCAATCTCAGCTTGTTCTAACGTGTGAAATGCAAAGCTGACAACTGGTACTTTTTCTTCTATTAATATTTGCAGTTGTTCTTTATAACTTTTCGGAAGTTGCAAAGATTCATTCTGCTCATCTATACCTAATTCTTTTCGTATCGGCTCTAATAAACTTCTAGCTGCTTCTACTTTGTCTTCCTCAATCTGTATTTTCTTCGTCAGTAACAAATTGACTGCAAATGGCTTATCTGTTAATTCTCGTATCTTACCAATAGCTTGACGAATTTGTTCTGGGCTCATATAACCAGCCCCAAGTGTCCCAAGTCCACCACAATTACATACAGCCGCAACAAGTTCTGGTGTTGTAATCGCACCTGCCATGCCTGCTTGAATAATTGGATATTTTATTTGTAATACATCAGTTACTCTACTTGTAAACATCGTTCTTCTCCCTTCTTATGTCCTCTTATATCTTCTTGATTCAACAAGCTTTTCCTTCTTTTAAAAGGATTGAACTGCTTATAAACGAATATATTGAAAGGGAAGGAGGAGATAACATGATTCAGCCAAATGCCTTACAACAAGGCGATACGGTAATGATTATTGCTCCAGCAGGACCACCAATACTAGAGTACGTTCTTACTGGAAAAAAAGTATTAGAAACAATGGGACTATCCGTAATAATTGGTCAAAGTGTTTACGAGAAATACGGCTATTTAGCTGGAAATGATGCAATCCGCCTTCATGATTTACATGAAGCATTTGCAAACCCTGAAGTAAAAGGTATTTTTTGCGCAAGAGGTGGATATGGAAGCGGACGTCTTCTTCCTCATATTCAATATGAACTCATTCGAAACAACCCCAAAATTTTTTGGGGGTATAGCGATATCACTTCTTTACATATTGCTTTTTCACAGCATACAGGACTTGTTACTTTTCATGGACCGATGATTGAAGAATTAGGAAAAGGAGTCGATCCTCTCTCCTTGTCTTCTTTCAATCAGCTATTCCACCCGTATTCAACTATTTTATCCGGAGCAGAGTGCATCACTGCTCCATCTACCTGCATTGTTTCCGCACCATTAGTTGGGGGGAATTTAACCGTTTTAGTAAGTTCACTTGGTACACCTTATGAAATCTGTACAATAAATAAAATTATATTACTTGAAGATGTTGGAGAAGAACCCTATCGTGTGGATCGCATGCTGAATCAATTACATTTAGTTGGAAAATGGAATGATTGTGCAGGAGTTATATTCGCAAGCTGTCATGATTGTATAGCTTCCAAACTCTCTTTGTCACTAGAGCGCATTTTGCATCACTATCTTGCACCATACAATATTCCCGTGTTATTCGGTCTTCCGATTGGGCATATACAACCCAATATTGGAATTCCACTTAATATGACTGTTACAATCAATACCCAAAAAAATACACTTGCTATCCCTTCTGGTGTGAGCTTCACATCGAACTAATAAACACTTTTTCATTTATACAAAAAAGGAAAAGCATATGGCGCTTTTCCTTTTCATTCTTCTTGGCAAATTCCAAAAACTAATACTTATTACTTCTTTATTGATAATAATTAAAAATTCTTCCAGATGCTATATCTGCAATTTCTTCCGGAATAAATGTTTTACTAATATCCGTTCCAACATTCAATACTGCTGTTGCTTCTTTATCAATGCTTTCAAACAATTCTTTTCCACGTATCGTAATAAGGGGCGTACCTTCTGGCAACACTTCTTTTACAAATTCCAATTGTGTAAAGAACGGTACAATCCATCTACCCTCTCCTTGAAAGTGGCGTAAACGTAGAGTTCCTTCTTCTGCTGAATCCTCCGCCTCGATTGAACCAGCAACATAAAATTGCGTAGTTAATAGCAATTCATAAAATTCCTTTTGCTTTTGTTTATCATCTTCTGCTAAAACGAGTACTGTTTCTATTTTCTTTACTGGAATCTGCTCCATATGTTGCCACCCCTATTTCTCAAAATAATTATACTTCGATTATACGAAATATTCTTATTTTTTTCTACATAATTCTGCAATTATTTTATCAAAATAGTTTCAGTGGTACATTTTATTCACAAATAAAACATACTTTTTCTAACATCTCTTCTGTTGTAACGATTGTAGCAAATTCCTCATGTAAATTTACAAGCGTCATGTTATGAATATCCGCTGCACAATATTCTATACCATCTAAACCTTTCCTATTAAAAGTAGCTGTTGCATCGCTAACTAAATATGTTTTAAATCCTAAATTTCCAGCCATTCGAGTCGTTGTCTCTACACAGTGATTCGTCGTTAATCCAACAATAACCACCGAGTCACAGTTCATCTCTTTTAATTGCACTTCTAAATTCGTTCCGATAAATGCACTATTCACATACTTTTGAATAACAATCTCACCTTGCAATGGCTGTACCTCTTCCTTAAAGTGAGTGGTTTCTGCATTTTGATAAAACATTGATTCTACATTTTCTTTGTTCACATGCTGAATATGAAATATTGGTAGCCCTCTTTTTCTCCAATTTTCCAATAAACTTTTTATATTCTCTTCTGCAAAATGATTATTTCGTTCTCCCCAATACGGAAGATCAAATGCTTTTTGCACATCAATAATAATAAGTGCTGTTTGATTCGACATCATTGACCTCCTACTCTACTGGCTGTAATTGAAACAAAAATCCAAGTTGTTGTGAAGCAGTAATAAAACAAATATATGCACAAAGCTCTACAATCTCCGCCTCACTCCAATACTGTTTCAACACATCAAACATCTTATCATCTATCGCTGAACGATTATGTACAAATAAATGTGCAAAGGTTACAGCAGTGCTAATCTCTTCTACCTTTTGTACATCATCCGGTTTTCCCTTTGCCATACAATACGGACATTCATTTCCAAATGCAAGTGTTCTCCGCACTTGCTCCTTTAACTCTTCAGAAAGAGTTCCCTTTTCATATAACGTACTTTCTAACGAACTCCAAGATTGTAATATATCTGGACGATGTCCTAATAATTTTTGAAATTTTGTTTCTCCTACATCTGATAATGAAATCCTCTCCATCATTTCTCCCCCTATTCCTTTCTATTTTATTGTAAAATAAAATAGATTCTTTTCACATTTCATATGAATCTTTATTTATATATTTTCTTTACAAAAAATATCAGTTTATTGGAGGTATATTTACAAATGCAATTAGATCGTATTGATCGTAAAATTTTAAATGAATTATATAATGATAGCCGCCTTTCAATGCGTGAATTATCAAAGCGCGTAAACTTATCAGCTCCTTCTACCGCAGAACGTGTTCGGAAATTAGAAAGTGAAGGAGTTATTCAAAAATATACAATTGATATTGATTATAAAAAAGCTGGGCTCGTTTTAGACTGCATTTTAGAAATCACCTTGAAAAATGGCGATACAAGGCGCATGCAACAATTCATTCAATCGTATCCATCCGCAAGTTTTTGTTATCGCGTAACAGGAAGCCTTTGTTATATCGTTAAAATTTCTGTTCCTTCATTAGTGGAACTTGAAGAATTTATTAATGATGTTTCTTCCTATGCAACAACCGTTTCTCATATCGTATTATCAGAAGTATCTCTTACTCCTGATATTGAACACATTTTTCCAGAATAATAAAATTAATTTTTATTCATTTTTTCATAAAAAACCCCTTACAAAAAGAATAAAAATGTTTTATTATGTATTAAAATACATAAAGTTCGAGAAAGGGGCATTACATTGAAAATTTGGTTTTACGAAAAGACGACTCAAGAAGATGATTTACTTGGCATTTGGGATAATGTTCCCACCATCCCTCGAATCGGGGAAAAGGTGGAAATTTTAAAAGCTGTTCGTACAGTGACAGATATTAAATATGTAAAAAACGGAAACAACTTCCACGTTGAAATTGTGATCCATTAAAATAGCAGCTCTCCTCATTTATATTGGAGAGCTGCTATTTTTTCATTTCTTATACTTTTATTGATGTTCTGCCTTTTTTATAACAATTTGATCATTCTCTACCGTAACCACCACATAATCATTCTCTTCTAATCCAAGCTGATTCACAGCTTCATCTGGCAATTCTACAGCCATAAATCGTTCTGTTAACACAACTTGGCTATATGTTTCATTTTGCGGCACCGACAGACTTTTCTTATCTTCTTGAATAAAACGAAGGGTCGGTACTCCCACTTCTTTTACAGTTTTCCAATTTTTTTTAATAAAAGGTCCTAACCATAGTAAACTAATAAAAATCATAACGAGTCCAATCCACAAATTACTTTGTCCTTGTAATTCAGCAATCGAAATGGCCTCATTCGCTCCTTCACCACTCGTTAATTGGATTACAGTTGCAATACAATTATTCAATGCATGAACAGCAATATTCGTCCATATGTTTTTCGTTTTTATATAAAGAAGGCACATTACAACGCCGAATATAAAAGCGCCAACAATATCAAAATGCCCTAAACCAAAAATAAGAGAAGATACAATTACAGCTCGTTTTATTCCCCACTTAAACGCCATACGCTGCAAGAAGAAACCTCGAAAAATGACTTCTTCCATAATTGGTGCAAAAATACATGCTGAAATAAAACTAAATATTTGTGTGTAAATATTGCTCATATCAATTGCACTATTATCATTCAGCATATCAACGAGAAAATCAGGAAAAATATGTGCTAGTATGTAAAATTGGATAAAAGATGCACCGAATGAAAAAATCATTCCCGTTATAGTTGCAACTACAATTAACTTCCAATTTAATCGTGACGATTTATCAAAGAAACTAGTAAATATAATATTATTTTTGCGTGTTTTTACATATAACCAGAGTAGTGGAAATACAAAAAACACCAAAATTTGCATCGCAACATCCATGGTACTGTCTGAAGCTCCCGCAAAGGCAAGTGGTAGCAGCGTTACTAACACTCCTAAAATCATCCATGCAAAAAAACTGCGAAGTCGTATACGTGAAAATGCGTACTGAATAAAAAACACCCCCAAGATGATATATTTACATTGTAATATGAATATCATTAAAATTCTTCCTATTTTTCTCAGTTCACTCTTAAATACTATACCTATTAAAATATAAAATACGAAATCTATTTTTGAAATTTTCGCCTCATCAGATTTTCTGTTATAATGGTAAATGTCGTGTTTTATACCTATTTTTTAAAAACACATTATCATGATAAGAATAAGGAGGATTACATACGTGGATTTTTTTGAAAATGTCATTACTCCGATTCATAAGTTTATTACAACAACAAACGAATATTTATGGGGTTATATTTTAATTACATTATTAATTACTGTAGGTTGCTATTTTACAATAAGAGCTGGATTTGTTCAGTTCCGTCACATTCGTGAAATGATCCGTTTACTAGGTGATGGGGCTAGTCCTTCTACACGTAAAGCACAAAAAGAAAAACACGGTGTTTCTTCATTCCAAGCGTTTTGTATGAGTACGGCATCACGTGTTGGAACAGGTAACTTAGCAGGTGTGGCAATTGCTATTTCCATGGGTGGACCAGGTGCCGTCTTCTGGATGTGGCTCATCGCTATGATTGGTGGAGCTTCTGCTTTTGTTGAAAGTACACTTGCACAAATTTATAAAATTAAAGACGGTAAAACATTCCGTGGTGGTCCAGCGTACTATATGGAAAAAGGATTAAACAAGCGCTGGATGGGAATGATTTTCTCCGTTTTAATTACAGTTAGTTTTGGTCTTGTTTTTAACGCTGTACAAGCAAATACTGTAACATCTGCATTCGATGGTGCTTTTCATGTTGATTCAAAAGTGGTAGGACTTTCATTGGCTGCCTTATTATCTGTCGTTATTTTCGGTGGCGTAAAGCGAATCGCGCGTGTTGTAGAAATGATTGTACCGGTTATGGCAATCATTTATGTTGCAGTTGCACTATTTGTAGTGGTGACAAATATTACACTGGTTCCAGAAATGGTAAAAGAAATTTTAGCACACGCATTTGGCATAAAAGAAGTTGCTGGCGGTAGCTTTGGTGCAGCTGTGTTACTCGGCGTGAAACGTGGATTATTCTCCAATGAAGCAGGTATGGGTAGTGCACCAAACGCAGCAGCGACTGCTAACGTAACACATCCTGTTAAACAAGGTTTCATTCAAACACTTGGTGTATTTACAGATACATTATTAATATGCAGTTGTACTGCTTTTATTATCCTTTTATCAGATGTTCATACTGGAACAGATTTAAATGGTATCCAGTTAACACAAGAAGCGTTAAAAATGCATATTGGCCCTTGGGCACCAATCTTTGTCGCTGTGGCAATCTTCTTATTTGCTTTCAGTTCACTAATCGGAAATTACTACTATGGTGAAACAAACATCGAGTTCCTAAAAGGAAGTAAAACAACTCTTATGATTTACCGCATCGCTGTAATTGGCATGGTATTCCTAGGTTCCGTTGCAACAATTCAAGTTGTTTGGGATTTAGCCGACCTATTTATGGGCGTTATGGCAATCTTCAACTTAGTTACAATCATATTCTTAAGCAAATACGCATTTGCAGCATTAAAAGATTATATGAAGCAAAAAGAAGCCGGAAAAGATCCTGTCTTCTACGCCGACAGCATTCCTGGTTTAGAAAACACAGAGTGCTGGGAACGTGAAAAAACTGAAGAAAAAGTTGGTTAAAGAAAATCGCCGTTAAAGCGGGGATTTTTTCTATTATAATACATCACGTTTTTGGAATAATACACTTGAAGTAACGAGTAATACTACAAAATAAGCAAGTACTAGCAATAATGATGTTGTAAAATTAAATTCTGGAAATGGTGGTGTAGCACCGCCACTAATTAGTTTATTACCATCATATATACTTAAATCCAAATGTAAGAATACAACAAACTTAGCTACTCCTTTAACAAACATCATGAGCATCATGTTAATCGCTCCTTGCAAAAAGAATAGGAACAGTGCAATGATTAATGGTAATACTGATTTTCGAAAAACATTTGCCAAGAAGAAGGCAAGTGTCGCAAAGAAGAACGGAGACACAAGTTTATATAGGATTCCTTTAAGCAATACCCCTAGCGTTAATTCTGTTTTTCCACCATCCATAACGATTGCACCAATAACCATCGCGATTAAGGTACCTGTAACGATAACAAACAGCATTGCTAGTAAAACTGAAATATATTTAGAAAATAAAATCATAATTCTTTTTCTTGGGCGAATTAACAGCTGCTTAATTGTTCCTTTTTGGAACTCATCAGTAATCGTACGTGAAGCAATGGTAATACCAAAGATTGCTGCAAATAAAATAACTATACCTGTATCTCTCATCGCATAATCTAGATAGGTTCCTTTCAGGTCTTTCGCTTCTCCCCATTTCACCATTACAAAAGCACCCAGAATTTCTAACGCCGCGATCACACCTATCAATATATACATACCTTTTTTTGCATGTAACTTTAGCAATTCATTTTGAATTAATTTAAACATTACGCTTTCACTCCCCTAGTAATCGCTAAGAACTCATCTTCTAACGTTTTATTTTGCACTGTAACACCATATACAAGTACATCAGCATGCACAAGTTGTTTTACAATTTGCGGAATCTTTTCTTTTGCTACAGAGCCCACAACTACGCTTCCTTGTACCTTACCTCTAATGATTTCATTTGCTTTCTGAATTTGATCTACCTCAAATGCTACTACAACCGTTTCATCATGCTTCGTTTGCTCATGTAAGTTATACTCTTGTACAAACTGACCTTGCTTAATAATAACAACGCGATCACACATCAATTCAATTTCACTCAATAAATGACTCGATACAATGACAGCGATATTTTCCTCTTTCGCTAATCGTTGTAAATAATCACGAATTTGACGAATACCGGCTGGGTCTAATCCGTTCGTCGGCTCATCTAAAATTAAAATTTTCGGATTATGTAAAAGTGCTTGTGCAATTCCGAGACGTTGCTTCATCCCAAGTGAATATGTTTTCACTTTTTTATGAATGGCATGTTCTAATTCAACAAGCTTTACAATTTCAGCAATACGCTCTTTACTAATTGGTGTAACTGCCATATTCGCAAAATGCTTTAAATTTTGCATCCCTGTCATATAATCATATAGTTCAGGATTCTCGACAATCGCTCCAATTTGTTCTAGTGCCCTCTCACGTTCTGTACGAATACTATGACCACAAATTGTAATATCGCCTTCTGTCATTGCAATAAGACCGGTCATCATCCGAATTGTCGTCGTTTTCCCGCTCCCATTCGGTCCAAGAAAACCATATACTTCCCCTTCACGAACTTCAAATGAAAGACCACGAATAATTTCGTTTTTCCCTATTTTTTTATGGACATTTTCTAATTTCACTACTACGTTTCCCAATGATTGTTCCTCCTTTAGACTTCTAGTTTTTTATCGATGATATAACTTGTTATTACCACCAATAAAAAAATTGACAATACACTAAAAATTAAATAAGAAATATTCGAAGCATCACTAAAATAAAAAGATGTTTTAAAAAAACCATTTTTATCTATAACTCCAACATTTTTTATAGAAAATATATAACCATTTATTTTATCTAGCATATTAGTGATAACAAATTGAACTCCACCGAAAACAATAAATAAGATGATAAATAGCATTTTATTTAATGCGGATTTCAAATTAAATAGTTTTACGACTATGATTAGGAAATACAGAGAAACTAATGTACTCACTAAATCTATATTCCATAAGAAAATAGAAAACAGATGATGTAAGAACCCATAATTATATAAACTATTAATGGCTTGTTTCAACTCTCCATTCGCTTTATTCTCATATATATTTATAGAAAGAAGATGTAAAAAAATAATTCCTATTACTGATAACAGGGTAAACATGATTACAAATAATAACAAATGTGCATATATATATTTTCTAGATGGAATTGCTACATACCGAATCATAGCCCCTCTTACTACTCGTCGAAAAGAAGAAATTGCTAGTAAAAAGATAGAAAATGTAACTATACAAAATAATAATGTAAATACGATTAATGCTATATCTTGTCTAATTGACAGCCTTTCTCCTGTGCATCCCTTTATATTAAATAATAGAATTAATGAAATCGTTATAAACCCAAAGTAAATCAACCATATCTTCTTTTTATTACAATTGTATAAATACCGAAGTGTTTGACTCATTTTCCAAACACCTCCTTAAACATCTCAGTCACGGCTTTCCCTTTTTGAAAACGCAGTTCTTCCACGTTTTCATGCATTACAATTTCTCCATCCTTTAAAAAGATGACTTCATCAAAAATATTTTCAATTTCACTAATTAGATGCGTAGAAATTATAACTGTACAATCTTCACGATAAAATTGAAGAATAAGATCTAGCATATGCTCTCGGGAAACAGGATCGATTCCTCCGAGGGGTTCATCTAATATATAAAGCTTTGCTTTTCTTGAAAATGTTAAAATAAGTTGCAACTTTTCAATTATCCCTTTTGATAAAGCTGTAATTTTTTCTTCTAACGGTATTTTAAATGCAGCAATTGTATCCGCTGCTTTTTGCATATCGAAATCTTGATAAAAATCGCGATAGAAAAATATTGCATCTTTTACAGTCATCCATTCATCGAATATAGGACGATCTGGCATAAACGATACAATCTTTTTCGTTTCTACCCCAATGTTTCGATCTGCAACTGTAATATTTCCTTCTGAAGGATGTTGTAAACCTGCGATCATTTTTAATAATGTCGTCTTCCCACTGCCATTATCTCCAACAAGACCAATAATTTTCCCTTCTGTAATCGCTAGGTTTACATCTCGAATAACTACCTTCAAACCATATCTCTTCCATAATTGTTCAATACGAAGTAAATCTGTCATCATTTCTCCTCCCTTTTCTCTTCTAATGAAGAACGAAGAATAGAGAGGATCTCTTCTTCTGAAAACCCTAAATTATCCATTCCATTTATAAACGAATGAAGCAACTCTTTCGCCATATCTTTCCGTAGCTCCATAATTTTCTCTCCCTCGTTTGTTACATATCTTCCCATTCCTCTACGTGTCACAACAATCCCATCTCTCTCTAATTCTTGAAATGTACGCTGAATTGTATTTGGATTGACTTGTAACTCACTCGCTAATTCACGTACAGAGGGAATTTTGTCACCAAGTGATAAGTGGCCTGTTACAATTTCTTTTTTTATGTATTCCATCATCTGAATATAGATCGGTATGTTAGGAGAAAACTCAAATTTCATTTCTTCCCTCCTTTTGTCTTAGTGTACTAGTTAAATAGTACACTAAGACAAAAGGAGTGTAAATACTTGTAAGTTAAAATATAATAAAAATGCAATGTAACTCTCGTTACACTGCATTCCTCCCTATTTATTTCGTATTACCTCTGCCTCACTCTCTTCAAAAGGCCACTTCGGTAACATATTACGGAGTTCCTTATCGGAGCGATAACCAAGTGCATATTCCGCTTGCATAATCGTATGAATCTCACGTGTTCCTTCATAAATAACAGGTGCTTTTGCATTTCGTAAATATCTCTCCACAGGAAATTCATTTGAATATCCATAGGCGCCGTGCACCTGCACTGCGTCATTTGCCGCTTCAAATGCAGCGTCACAAGCGATCCATTTTGCCAAAGATGTTTCTTTTGTATTACGTTTTCCTTCATTTTTTAACCAACCTGCTTTATAAACTAGTAATCTTGATATTTCTAAATTCGCAGACATTTTCGCAATCATTTGCTGAACAAGCTGATGTTTTCCGATTTCTTTTCCAAATGTTTTACGCTCTTCACAATATTTTACACTCGCTTCTAAGCTTGCTTGAATAAGTCCACAAGCCCCTGCCGCGACTGTAAAACGTCCGTTATCTAATGAAGCCATTGCAATTTTAAAACCTTCTCCTTCTTCACCCAGAAGGTTTTCTACCGGTACTTTCACATCATCTAAAAATACTTCTCCTGTATTTCCAGCCCTAATACCAAGCTTTCCTTTTATCGCTTTTGTCGATACTCCTGAGAATGTTCGTTCTACGATAAAACAAGAAATACCGCGGTGCTTTAATTCCGAATTTGTTTTTGCAAATATTAAAAAATGATCTGCAACATCACATAACGAAATCCACGTTTTTGATCCATTTAATACGTAATGATCGCCTTCTTTTACCGCTGTTGTTTGCATAGCCACGACATCTGACCCTGCATTTGGTTCCGTTAAGCCAAACGCCCCAATCTTTTCACCTTTTGCTTGTGGAACAAGGTATTTTTGTTTCTGCTTTTCTGTGCCCCATTGTAGAAGTGTCATACTATTTAACCCTGTATGTACAGATACTGCTGTACGGAAAGCCGTGTCACCACGCTCTAACTCTTCACAAATAATAGCGAGCGTATTATAGTCCATACCTACTCCGCCATATTGTTCTGGGATACAAACGCCCATAAATTGCAGTTCTGCTAAGCGCTTCAAGATTTTTTGTTCAAAATGCCCTTTTTCATCCCATTCTTTAATGTATGGAATAATTTCATTATCCACAAACGCTCTCACTACTTTTCTAACACTTTGTTGTTCTTCTGTTAATGAAAAATTCATTTGTACTACCTCCTTATATCTATTGTTTTTTTGTCATTTCCATAATGATTTCCTGAGAGTACCCTAGCTTTTGCAAAATCTTTTCTGTATGTTCCCCGTGAAGTGGCGGATGTTTCTGCATCTGAACCGGTGTCTTTGAAAGCTTTAATGGTGACCCCACAAGTTTAAGGTTTTCGATTGTCGGGTGTTCCATATGAATTGTCATATCTCTCGCCACTGCCTGCTCTGCTTCTAGCGCTTCTTTCACATTAAGAATTGGTCCATTTGGAATCCCTGCTTCATCCAAAAGTTGTTTCCATTCCTCTTTCTTTTTTTTCTTCATTTCAATAGCAATCATATTTATGAGCTCGTCTTTATGCTGGAGGCGATCTGCATTTGTTTTATAACGTTCTGAACTGGATAAATCTTGTCTGTTAAGTAATAGACAAAACTTATAAAACTGTTCATCATTTCCAACCGCAACAACGAGATTTCCATCTTTCGCGTTAAACACTTGATACGGAACGATATTCGGATGCTGATTCCCAAGTCTCTTTGGTAATTCACCTGTACACAAATAATTACTTGCTACATTTACTAATGCCGCTAATTGTGAATCAAATAAAGAAATATCAATTTCTTGTCCTTCTCCTGTACTATTTCGGTGCTGCAAAGCGGCTAAAATTCCGATACATGTAAAAAGACCCGTGAGTACATCTGAAATGGCAACCCCTACTTTTGCAGGCTCTTCATCCCTTCCTCCCGTTATACTCATAAGTCCACTCATTGCTTGAATCATATAATCGTAACCTGGAAGATGGGAAGTAGGACCATTTTGACCAAAGCCACTAATAGAGGCGAGAATAATATCTTCCTTCATCTCTTTTAATACTTCATACCCAAGTCCCATTCGCTCAAGTGTTCCAGGCTTAAAATTTTGCACAACGATATCCGCATGAGAAATAAGCTTTTTCAAAACTTCCTTTCCCATTTCTGATTTTAAATTTAATGCCATAGACTCTTTATTACGATTTGCACAAAGAAAATACGCACTTTCTCCGCCTACAAAAGGGGGCCCCCACCCTCTCGTATCATCGCCATTTCCTACATTTTCAACTTTTATCACTTCGGCCCCTAAATCACCGAGAATCATCGTACAAAAAGGACCAGCAAGAACCCGAGATAAATCAATAATTGTAATCCCTTGTAGTGCTCCTTTCACTCCTTATCCTCCTATAGTAAAAACCAGTAAAACCAATAAGAAAGGAAAAAGACAACATAGTGGTTTTACTGGCTTGTATTTAAAAGTTATTGTGTAAAATACTTATTGCGCTTTCACTTGTGATAACACTGATTTAAATGCATTGATTACTGTATCTACTTCTTCGTAACTAATTGTAAGCGATGGCTCGATACGAATTGTCTTCGAATTAATTAATGTTCCAGCAACAAGAATGCCTTGATCAAACATTGCTTTCGATACTTCATATCCAATCTCATCTTTATGGAACTCAATCCCGATCATTAAACCTTGGCCACGAATTTCAAAAACTTTGTCTTCATGTCCTTCGGCTGCCCTTTTCAATCCATTTAAGAAATATTCCCCAACTTCTGCAGCTCGTTCTGGTAATTTTTCTTCCAGTAATACATGGATTGTTGCAATTGCAGCAGCACATGCAAGTGGGTTTCCACCAAACGTTGTTGTATGCATGAATGGATTGTCGAACCAGCTTTTGAATACTTTTTCCTTCGCAACAATTGCACCTGCTGGCATTACGCCTCCGCCAAATGCTTTCGCAAGACAAATAATATCCGGCACAACATCATATAATTCTGCAGCAAACATTTTCCCTGTGCGTCCCATTCCAGTCTGCACTTCATCAAAAATAAGTAGTGAGCCGAATTCATCACAGAGTTCTCTTACTTGTTTCAAGTAGTTTTCTGGAGGTAAAATAATACCGCCTTCGCCTTGAATTGGCTCTAAAATAACAGCTGCAACATCCTCTCCTACTAATGCACACGTTTCAAAAGTTTTTCTCATCATCTCAATATCACCAAATGGAACGTGGCGGAAACCTGGAATTAATGGTAAAAATGGCTTACGGAACATTCCTTTTGCTGTTCCAGATAAAGAACCAAGACTCTTTCCGTGGAAAGCGCGTGTTGTTGAAATAAAAGTTGTTCGTTCACTATACATTTTTGCTAGTTTTAATGCCGCCTCTACACTTTCCGTCCCACTATTTGTAAAGAAAGCATATTTCAAGTCACCAGGTGTAATATCAGCTAAAATTTTTGCAAGAATCGCACGAAGCGGGTCTAATAAGTCTTGGCTATGCAAAGCTTGACGCTTTAATTGATCTGTAACAGCTTTTACTACTTTCGGGTTGCGGTGACCAACGTTATAAATACCGAAACCACCTAAACAATCAATATATTTTTTACCATTGATGTCCATGAAACAAGATCCTTCATCGGACCATTCTACAGCTGCAAATTGTCCATCTTTTGTTACTGTTTTTCTATACGCGAGAAAACCAGGATTTACATGTTCTCTAAATCCATCTACTGTTTCTTTTTGAATCCAATTCGCCTCTTCTTCAGAGACTTTCTCTTTTTCAATTAATTGTAGTACTTTCGTAATATACTCATTTACATTTGCATCTTTTACATCCTGCTCATTAAGTTTACTTTTCACATTCGTTCCCATCTATTTCACCCCTACATTCTTTTTATTTGCAAACCAACCAATTGGCTCCACTTCTAGATTTATATTAATCTGCTTAATTTCTTGGAATTCTTCTAAGCCAAATGTTCCTAAACTACGGCCAATACCACTTTGTTTATATCCGCCCCAAGGCGCCTCGTTGTATGTTGGATGATAACTATTAATCCACGTAATTCCTGCACGAAGCTTACGAATCACGCGCATTGCTTTTGCTCCATCAACTGTAAATACCCCTCCAGCTAAACCGTAATCTGTACCGTTTGCTAGCTCAATTGCTTCCTGTTCATTTTTAAACTTTTGGATCACTACAACCGGTCCAAAAATTTCTTCCTGCACTATACGCATATCCGGTTTTACATTGACAAAGACCGTTGGTTCAATAAAGAAACCATCAGCTTTCCCATCCGTCAGTATCCGCTTTCCTCCGCAAGCAATTTCTGCTCCTTCATCTTTTCCAATCTCAATATAGCGTAATACTTTTTCCATATGCTCTTGACTTACAAGTGGTCCCATCTCTGATTCTGGGTTATCACCAGGTCCAACATTAATTTGTTTCGCTCGTTCTACAAAACAACTAACAAATTTATCGTAAACGCTTTCTTCTACAAGAATTCTTGATCCCGCTGAACATACTTGTCCAGAGCCTGCATAAATACCAAACAGAGCATAATCAACAGCCGTTTCAAAATCTGCATCCGCAAAAATAATATTTGGAGATTTCCCGCCAAGTTCAAGCGAAATCTTTTTCATATTATCTGCTGCTGTTCTCATAATGTGTTTTCCTGTTTTTGTTCCGCCCGTAAAGGAAATCATATCAACTTTATTACTTGCTGCAATCTCATTTCCTACTGTTGGTCCAGCGCCCATTACCATATTGGCAACGCCTTTTGGCAACTCTACTTTTTCAATTATTTCAAATAATTTCGTTGCAGTGATTGGTGTCACTTCAGAAGGTTTAAACACAATCGTGTTTCCAGCTGCTAAAGCAGGTGCAATTTTCCAGACACTCATTAGTAACGGATAATTCCAAGGAACGATTAAACCACAAACACCAACTGGCTCTCTCACTACCATAGCTTGCATCGGATCAGCTACATGATACGTTTGCCCATCTGGCTTTGTAATTAGCCCTGCATAATAGCGGAAACAAGCTGCTGCATCTCCAATATCCCCTTCAGCTTCTCGATATGTTTTCCCATTATCCATCATCTCAAGACGCGTAAGTTCTTCCATATTTTTATCAATCTCATCTGCAATTTTAAATAAATAAGACGCTCTTTCAGCTGCGGATGTTTCTGACCAAATTCCGCTATCAAAAGTTGCCCTCGCTACTTCAATCGCGTATTTTGCATCCTCGATCGTTCCCTCAGGTGCATATGCGATAACCTTTCCATTCGCAGGGTTAATAATCGGTCTTTTCTCTTGATTACTAGAATCTTTCCATTCACCGTTTAGATACATTTTTAAATCTAGCACTGTATAGAATCCCCCTTTGTCGATCGTTCATATATTATATAAGCAATAATTGTGCCAACATTTGAAATACGAAACAACCATACAAAAACTGACTATTTCTTTAAATAAAATCACATAAAGTTATGCATTTTCGCATAGGTTATGACATTCCGCATAATTACAACAAAAAAGGGGGAGTCCATATAGACTCCTCCCTTTCTCCTTTAAAAATACGAAATTGTATCAACCGCTATTTCCTTTTCATTCATGATTTTTTGATATTTACGACTAACAGAAGACTGGCTTATCCCAAGAGCCTTCGCTGCCTTCGTTGTTGTTTTATACTGCTTCATCGCAAGTAAAATTAATTGTTCTTCTACAGAATGCAATGCTTCATTTAATGGTAAAACCCTTGTAATTACCGGCTTTGATTTTTTAAAGTCATATCCAGGAGTTAAAAATTTACTAACAAATTCAGCATCAATAACAGCATCATCTGCTGATACAACTAAACGTTCAATCATATTCTGTAATTCTCTTACATTTCCAGGCCATGAATAAAACTCTAATAAATTAAGTGCATCCGGAGTTAAATGGTAGTTTCTATTATATTTTTCATTTAACTGCTGTAAGAAATGAAACGCGAGTACCGGAACATCTTCCATTCGTTCTCTCAGCGGAGGAACTTGCAAGGGGATTACATTTAAGCGATAAAATAAATCTTCCCTGAAAGTGCCAGCTTCCACCATTTTTTCTAGACGTTTATTCGTGGCAGCAATAATTTGAACATTTATTTTTGTAGGTATCGTGCTTCCAATTGGAATTACTTCTTGCTCTTGCAGGACTCTAAGTAATTTCACTTGTAAATGTAATGGCATTTCTCCAATCTCATCCAAAAATAAAATTCCTTGATCTGCCCGCTTAAAGTATCCTTCTTTTCCGTTTTTATCAGCACCAGTAAAAGCGCCTTTCGTATAGCCGAACAGCTCACTTTCTAACAGTGTCTCTGGAATCGCACCACAATTTAATTTTAAGAATGGATTTGAAGATCTGTTTCCAAGTTGATGAATTGCTTGTGCAATCACTTCCTTTCCAACGCCCGATTCTCCAGAAATCAAAACATTGGAAGAAAAGTCAGCTATTTTTTTTGCTTGATTAATAATTTGTTCCATTTTTGGACTACAATAAATGAGCTTCTTAAGAAAACGATCTTTATTTTTAAAGCTATCCAACTCTTTCTTATATTGTTCAGAGATTTTTTTTATCTCATGCAGTTCCGTCTTTAATCTTGTTGCCTCTGTAATATCTCTTGAGGCAATAATAATACGATGAATCTCTCCACTTTCATTAAATACAGGATTTCCAACTGCTAATATCTTTCTACCACTTTTTGTTTCTTGTACAATGGATACCTTTTTTTGTTGTTCTAGCACTAATCTTGTAACAGATGGACTAAATAATCCTTTCTTTTCTAAGTCTAAAAGGTTTTTTCCTAAAAGATCTTTCAAATCTCTTCCCCAAAAATCATTGATAACGGTTTCACTATAACGGATTAATTCCCCTTTATGATTAACAACTAATATTTCATCATAAATACTAGATAAGATTGCATGTAAATCTTTATTTAAATCCTTTATATATTCAATTTCCATAGCCATATCCTCAACCATCGGTAAATCTTGTACAATAATGACCATTCCCTCGATTCTTTGATCAAAGTTTGGAATAGGACTGTAGTCAACTAATACCCCCATCTCATTTGTTATTTGTAGTTGGTTTAAAATCGTTTTTCCCGTTGTAAATACAGTATTAATATGTTCTCCATTAAAAATCTGTTCTGCTGCTACATTCATAACTTTTTCAGGAGTAGATTTAATCATCTTCAAACCAGATTCATTACAATTTACAATTTTCTTCTCACGGTCTACTACAAAAATCCCCATTGGAATAGACGTTAAAATGATTTTTAGTATATCTACACTTTTATTTTCTTGTTTAAATAGTTCTGCAAAAACATCCTCTCTTCGTATGTATCCCGTTAATTCTCCTATTTCATTTTTCACTATGGCAATGGGTGCCCCAATAATTTGAAAGAGCGCTGTTAAGGAAATATTTTTGCTAAGGTGACAGATTGTATCTAGTGAAACAGCATTTGAAAGCAATGCTTGGCGAGTTAATTCCTTACTGTTTGATAGCAGATCCTTAACATGAACGTATGCAAATAATCGATCTTCTCTTTTTAAAAACAGAAAAGATTCTTTCATATTTTTAACATCTATATTCCATTCCTTTTCAGATTGATCGATAGCTAGAGAGACAATAGGTCTAATTTTTTTATGAGCAATGGAAAACATTCTGCTATTCCTCCTTTAAACTGCTTAACTTGTATTGTATCATTAAAATCGGATTTTTTTAATTAATCTGACAATATACATTTTTTACTTACTTTAATAAAAAAAGGAAGATGAATAGTTCCATCTCCCTTCCTAAAAATCAATCACTCCCACTAACTAGAATATCTTCTTGAATATAAGCTAATACCATACCTGGAATGACTTTATCTCCTGCTTCTACCTCTAAAGATTGTACCTCTCCGCTACATCCCATTTTGATTACTTCTAACTTACCATCCATATTTTTAATAGCAAACAATGGTTCCCATTCATAAATGCGAGAGTCTTTATCAATAGACACCTTTTCAACTGTTCCATAGCATGGACTTGTAACAATCTCATAATACAAAATAAATCATTCCCTTCTTTTATTCTATTAATATTGTTCTGCCAACATTTGTGACTGAAGAATCATATGAAAAAAACTTTGAAAATCTTCTATATCTTCTACTTCAATCCCTAACTTAGGTGCCCAATATTGATCCTGTTCAATATCTTCTTGACTTAATAAAATCATTCTTCCATTTTGAATAGAGGTAACCATTGCTTTTCCAAAAAATTGCTGCGAATAAGCAACTGCTAGATCATATCGATGATGATTCGATACAATACAGTAATAACCAATGGGTTGTTTTTCAATTTGTTCTAGTAAAATATCTAGTTTCATATGTTCCCTCCCTTTATACTAAAAATGCAACCAACCTCGAAGACGTGATGCTTCTACAATCTTACGAACTCCTGCTATATATGCCGCAATTTTCATATTTACCCCAAAACGTTTTGAAGTGTTGAACACATCGAAAAAGCTAGATGTAATTTTCTCTTTTAAACATTGATCAACATATTGCTCTGTCCAATAATACCCTTGGTTATTTTGGCACCATTCAAAATAAGAAACAATAACTCCTCCAGAATTCGCCAAAATATCTGGTACAACTAAAATGTCTTTTTCTTCTAGCATTGTTATTGCTTCTTTTGTTGTCGGACCATTTGCAGCTTCAATTACAATCTTACATCCAAGCTTTTTCGCATTATGTTTCGTAATCACTCCTCCAATTGCTGCTGGAATGAGTACATCACATTCCTTTTCTAACAGCTCTTGGTTTGAGATTGTTTTACTAAAAAGGTTCGATACGACACCAAAAGAATCTCGATTTTCAAGTAAATAAGGAACATCTAAACCGTCTGGATTATAAATGCCACCTAAAGCATCAGATACGCCTACTACTTTTACACCAATATCATATAAATATTTTGCCAAATAACTTCCAACATTTCCAAACCCTTGAATGATTACTCGCATATTTTGAAGCGGAATATTCTTTAACTCACTAACTAATTGAAGGGTGTAAAATACTCCTTTAGACGTAGCTGTTTCCCGTCCTTGTGATCCTCCTAGCATTAATGGCTTTCCAGTAATAAAACCTGGGGAATCAAACTCTCTAATATGATCATATTCATCCAGCATCCAAGCCATAATTTGCGCATTTGTATACATATCGGGTGCCGGAATATCTTTAGTAGGTCCAACGATTTGACTGACTGCTCTTACATAACCACGGCTCAGTAACTCTAGTTCTCTAAAACTCATTTCCTGCGGATTACAAATAATCCCGCCCTTTGCACCTCCATAAGGAAGTCCCGTCACGCCACATTTCAAACTCATCCAACCAGCAAGCGCCTTTACTTCCTCTGGTGTAACATCTGGATGAAACCGAATGCCACCTTTTGTCGGTCCTGCTGCATCATTATGCTGGGCACGATACCCTTGAAATACCTTTGTTCTTCCATCATCCATTCGAACAGGAATACTTACTTCTAAAAAACGCATCGGTTTTTTAAGAAAATCGAATACTTCCTCTGGATAACGCAAAGCCTGTAGCGCTTCTTTTAGTATGGCCTGAAACTCCTCTAAAGGATTTTCTTCCTCAACTTTTTCTTGAATAGATTGTGTTACAACTTCTTTTTCTGATTGCATTGCCACGATAACACCTCATTTATTTATTTTTTACTAGTATTAGAAAGCAATAATCGTGCCAAGTAGTAAAATTAAGTTAATCATATCGCTTCAGCCTTCTCACTTACATTTTTTCTTCTCCCTCCTTATGAACAGTTGAATGATTTATGCAAACATGCATGAATTTACAATCTCCAAAATAAAAAACACCGGATATATCCCGATGTTTTTGTCATTTTACATTTCCTGCACTTCTTCAAAATGCATTTGCGGGGGAGCTGAACGAAACATGTTCGTAATATATAGAAGATAGCCAATTCCAAGAACAGCCCAGCTAAGTCCAAGAATAAGTGAGTGAATATTGAGGTTAAACCATAGTACAGCTACTGTACCAGCTCCCAAAATAGGCATAACTAAGAAATGAAAAAAGTCTTTTACTGTTTTATATCGTTTTTGCTTAATCACATAGTAAGAAATGACTGATAAATTAACAAATGTAAATGCAATAAGCGCTCCGAAGTTAATCAGAGAGGCCGCTGTTTCTAAATCTATGAACATAGCGGAGAGCGCAATAATGCCTACAAAAATAATGTTATATACTGGCGTTCGCCAGCGAGGATGAATGTATCCAAATATTTTTTGTGGAATTACATTATCTCTTCCCATTACATATAATAACCGCGATACACTTGTATGAGAAGCTAAGCCGGATGCCATTGTCCCCATAAAAGTTCCGACTAAAAAGAAGGTTTGAAATAATTTCCCGCCAACGTATAGTGCAATTTCTGGAGCTGCTGATTCTTGATCTTTAAATACAGATGCATCCGGAAAAAAGGATTGTGTAAAATACGTCGTAACGATGAACAAAATACCGCCAATTAAAGCGGTAAGAAAAATAGCTCGAGGAATTGTTTTCTTTGCGTTTGGTGTTTCTTCTGCAAATGTCGTTACCGCATCAAAACCTAAAAATGAAAAACAAAGAATTGTCGCTCCTGCAACTAACGGTGATATTTGTATATCTGACTCAAAAAACGGCTGAATGGAAAAGACTTCTCCAGTTCCTTCTCCTGCTATCAATCCCTTTATAACAAGAACTACAAATACAATCATTACTAACACTTGGAATGTTACTAAGAACGTGTTGAAATTAGCAGTAACATTCACACTAATAATATTTATAAGTGTAATCAGTAGAACGAAACCAACGACCCACGCCCAATCTGGAACACTTGGAAAAAGTGCTGACATATAAATCCTCGTTAATAGTGCGTTCACCATTGGTAGGAACAAATAATCCAATAATGCTGACCATCCAACAAAAAATCCAAGTCTTGCACTAATTGTCTTCTGTGTATACGTATAAGCAGATCCTGCAGTCGGAAAAACCTTTACCATTTTGCCGTAGCTTGCTGCTGTAAATAACATTCCCGCTAATGCAATAAGATAAGCCCCAGGAACATGCCCGCCCGTTTTTTCAGAAACGATTCCAAATGTATCAAACCCCACCATCGGCGTCATATACCCGACACCTAGCATAACAATTGACCAAAGCCCTAATGACCGTTTTAAACCAACTACTTTTCCCACCTATCATTCCTCCTACTTTCTCTATCTAATTTCCATATAAAGATTGATAACTAACCAGAAAACGCTTTCAACGAACTGCAAATGTTTTACTGCACATTATAAACTCTCCCCCTTTATTTTTTAAATATTCATGCAATTTTCGAGCCAAAATTTCTTGAATGAAAAAATTTATTAAATAGCCCTATTTATTCACGCTCCAATGAAACGATAGGTGGGATTATTTTTCTAATCGTTCCTTTCATTTTCTATTCATTTCGACATAACTTATTCAACTTCTCATACTACTAACTTTCATAGATCAAGGAAGAAAAACTTATTAAGAAATAATAACATTATGTAAACTATTCACACACAAAAAAGCTGCCTTCACATGAGAGACAGCTTTTTTCAATCTTATTTATTAAAAATCAAATACGAAATCATCATCTGATAACTTTTCAACATTTGTTGCTTTTACATACCCGTTTCCTTTTACAGAGAAGAAATCATGATTTTTCGTATCTGTACGTAAACCATTTAATACGATTGGGTTAATTTCTTCCTCTTCAAAGCGTGGTTCTAATCCTAAGTTCATAAGTCCCTTATTCGCATTGTAACGAACAAAGCGGTTTACATCTTCAACAAGACCAATGGATGTATAAATTTCTTCTGTGTATGCCATTTCAATTTCATACAATTCCATTAATAGTTCTTGTGTTTCTTTTTGTACTTCTTGTTGCTCTTCTGCAGAAAGTTCTGCAAAGATTTGTTGTGCTAAAATACCGACGAATACGCCGTGAATGCTTTCGTCGCGAATTATTAAGTTAATAATTTCACCACTTGCAGTCAATTTTCCTTGTCCTGCTAAGTATAGCGGATAGAAGAATCCACTATAGAACAAGTAACTTTCTAAGAACACACTCGCTACCATAGCCATATATAATTCTTTTTTCGTTACTTGTGGCTTTAATAAACGGCGATAGTAACCTGTAATAATACCTGCTTTTTTCTCAAGCAATGGATGGTTATCTACCCAATCAAAGATTTCATCAATTTCTTCTTCTGTTGCGAGTGTCGTGAAGATATGACTATAGCTCTTCGCATGTACTTCTTCCATAGCACCCATGAAAGCCAGTACACTTTTCGCTTGTAAATTCTCAAGATGAACAAGTACAAGAGGCATCCCTTCGCCGCCTTGTTTTGTATCTAGAAGTGTTAATCCTCCTAGTACTCGCTTATAAGCAATTTGCTCTTCTTTTGATAATTGCACCCAAGTATTTTTGTCAGAAGATACAGCGATCTCTTCTTCTGTCCAAAACTGAGCGATGTTTTGCTTCCAAAACATTAAACTAAAATCATCTTCTTTTTTGTTCCAGTTTACCGCGCGCATTGAATCGCCCCTTCTCTATCAATAAGCTCTTCTAACATGCGGTAAAGCTTTCACTTAGTAATGAAAACTTAACCGCATGTTAGACGTCTTAAATTTTATAACTAAGCATGAGCAGGGTCAGAAAAACCCTGCTCATGCTGTCTTACTCTATCAGTCAATTAGAATTTGCATCAAACTGTACAAGCAACACACTCTTCGACGCTTAACTTACGAGTTCTTGTATAATACAAGCTCTTCAAGCCTTTTTTATGTGCATAGATATAATAACGTGCTAATTCACGAGTAGAAATATCACTATTTACATACAGAATTGTACTAATTCCTTGGTCAATATGCTCTTGAATTTCTGCAATTAAATCAATTAATTTAAACTGATTCATATCATAAGACGATTTATAATACCAGAATGTATCTTTTGATAAATATGGCATCGGATAATATGTTGTCGCATTTGCATACGTTCTTGATTCAATTTGACTTACGATTGGCATTACACTTGAAGTCGCATTTTGCACGTAACTGATTGATTGTGTCGGAGCGATGGCTAATCTATACGAGTTATATAAACCGTGCTTCTGCACTTCTTCTTTTAGACTTGTCCAATCTTCTTTTGTTGGAATATGGATTCCTTCAAATAACTGCTGTACTTTCTCAGTTACCGGACTATAATCTGTTGTCTCATACTTTTCAAAGTATGTTCCATTTGCATAATCCGACTTATCGAAGTCTTTAAATGTTTCGCCTTTTTCTTTCGCAATACCCATACTCTTTTCAATCGAGTAATAGTTTAACATCATAAAGAATGTGCGAACAAATTCTTTCGCTTCTGCACTTTCATAAGCAATTTTATTTTTTGCTAAATACCCATGTAAGTTCATTGCACCAAGTCCAACTGAATGAAGCTCGTCATTTGCTTTTTTCACAGTTGGTGCGTTCGGAATAACAGTCATATCAGAAACAGCTGTTAAAGCTTCCATTCCTGCATGAACTGCTTCACGAATTTCTTTATTCTCCATTACGTTTACAATGTTTAATGATCCTAAGTTACAGTTAATATCACGACGGATAATATCATCTGTACCGTAGTCGTTAATTTCAGATGTTTCTTGCAGTTGGAAAATTTCTGTGCAGAGATTCGACATCTTCACAGTTCCAATATCCTTTAACGGATGCTGCTTATTCGCATTTGATTTAAACATTAAGTATGGATAACCAGACTCAAGTTGAATCATCGCAATTTTAATGAGCATATCACGTGCACTAATATCAAGTGGCTTCTTCTTCACCTTTGGATTGCTCATTAATTCATCGTACATTTCATCGATATCTATATCATCTAAATGTTTTCCGTACTCTTTATACACTGTATATGGTGCGAAAACATGGAATGGTTCGTTTTTCTCAGCAAGCTCAAAGAACTTAGTTGGAACGATAATACCGATTGATAGAGACTGAATACGGCTCTTCTCGTCGGCATTTATTTTTTTGGTATCAAGGAATTCAATAATATCCCAATGGAAGATATTTAAATACACTGCCCCGGCACCTTTTCTTTGCATATTGTTACTCCATACCCTTAAAACGTATGGGGGATAGTCATTTCTGCTATCCTCTCTATATCGCTATAGAGTTCAGACCATATCTTCTTCTCACCTACAACCTTGATTTGAGAAGCCAGGTTCGAACTATATAGTCACCTACATAGCCACTTGGTCGTTGAACCTTCTCCCTATCTAATAGACTTAGGAGCTCGGCTGCTGATTTCCTGCAATCTTGGATTTTTAGGGGGCGCTACGTAATTTCTTCGTAGTATCCTACCTCGATATACTCAGGCGTTCCAGCAATTGACCCGGTTTTATAGTTGAGCCATAAGTTAACCCAACTGATTCGCATACGAAAACGAATCTTCAAGCAATTTCATAACTGGTACAACACCGCTTGCTGCGTTATCGATGCCTTTAATTTGCTCACCGCGTGCGCGTAATTTACTCAAGTTGAGCGCCACGCCTCCACCAATTTTCGATAGCTGCATCGCCGTATTAATATTAAATCCGATTGAATTTAAGCTATCATCCATCTCTAACAAGAAACAAGACACCATTTCTCCTCTTCTGCTTCTTCCCGCATTCAAAAAGGTTGGTGTCGCTGGTTGGTAGTTTTGTTTTACGATCATACTTGCAAATTGTTTTGCTTTGTTAACATCACCGCGTCCTAAATATAATGACACAATTGATACACGATCTTCGTAGCTTTCTAAGTATTGTTTTTGATCATTCGTTTTTAACGCATAATCTTTGTAAAACTTAGATGCCGCCATATAAGATTGGAATTCGAAGTTTTCACTATATGCAACGTTGTATACTTCCTCTACCTCCTCCAACTTATACTCGTCCAGAACGTTGTAATAGTAATCGTGTTCATTCATATACTCAATTCGCTCTGCCACGCTATCAAAATGAACGGTATTCGCTCTTGCTTCTTCCATAAAGACTTCTAATGCTTCTTTATCTTTATGAAGCTGATAGAAACCGTCTTGCATTTGCGTGATTTCATTATTCAGTTCAATGTGTCGCAATCTCCCGCACCCTTTCTTTAAAATATTCTACATCTTTATTTGTTCCAGATAACTCGAATTTTGATACAATAGGTACTTCGTATCTGGTTGAGATTTTATCTGCACTTGCTCCGAACATATCTCCCCAGTTGCGATTGCCACTCGCAGATACGCCTTTTAAATTTGCATTATTGCGCTCTAAAAATTCTAAAACACGTTCCGGCACATTTCCAAAACCTGTTGTATACGTAATAAGAACAAAATCTTCGTCTAATACTAGATCTTCATTAATTTGAACGGCCGGCATATTTAATTTGTGGATGAAACGCTTCACGTTTCCTGTCATAGAATCATATGCAACCAACATTTCCGACCCTCCTCTTCTTTCTTTAATATCTAGATGCCGTTTCATGATTTCCCTATATATTGTATTACGTTTCAAAACAAGACACAAGATATATGTATAAATTCTTTCTTTTTTTAACTTTTACTTTTCGACATAGCATGTCGTTTTTTTCAATACAAAGACTATGAAACAACATTCTAAAACTCATGTCAATAAAGTGCTTTTCAAAAAAGTTGTCAACGAATTTAACCATTTTCACGAAATTGTTAGCAATATTTTTTGTAAAAAAACGATAAATGCTGGAGAATTTTATTTCTCCAGCATCACACAAAAAAGAACAGACTTTAAGTTGTAATCTGTTCGAAACCGGTTACACATTATTTAGATCATACAAGTAAGACATTCTCTCTTATGGATGAAACATTTATTACATCATAATACATATACTTTCTTTTTTGTTACACAATAACAAATATCATTATAATGAAAAGGACGCTTATGATGGCACACCACTTTATTCGTTAGTGTGATGAGAAATTTAAAAAGACTGTAAACTCATTCGCAATGTTCAATACGTAAAATATCTTTTATAAATAAATGATGGAAATTCTCATCTTTATCTTGCATTGTAAACACTGGCGCTTCTTCATCAAAATATACAACCATTCCCTCTACATATTGATTCATATGTTGAAATTTCACAGTTGCTCGAATTAGGGTTTCCTGCTCATATGCTACTTTTAATTTTTGTATCACTTCTTTCGTACGTTTCCGTTTCTCGGGAAACATAACCATTCCTACAAGTCGATTTCCTGCCTCATCTTTCCACATGTAGTCCCAATGCGGTAAAATACCTTGTTTAAATTCTCCCATCATTCTCCTCTCCTTTTCCTTCTATTAAGAACGCGGTGTTTCTGTATATGTATAAATAATTTCCCCGCCACGTTGTGCATTCCCACTGAAATGTTTAAAATCTTCTCGATTTACTAGAACCTCACGAAACGTATAAAATACATCCTTAGTTACAACATACTCTTTTATCTCTCCATTTTTCAGTTGATCTAAAATTGTATTTGCTAATTGTTTATCCATGTATTTCACCTCTCTGCAATATTTTATCCTATCTTTCACAAGTCGACAATGTTTAATTTCTTACATTCACAGCAAATATCGTATACTAACATAGCTGTTTATCTATACTAAATCAATTCGAGATTCAAGTTTCTCTTATAAAATTGAAGAAATTAATGAATCACTGATTGAGGCTTTATTTTATGTTACAATAAGAATGCAACTAGGAGGGATAATATGATTCGGAAAGCAAAAAAAACAGATGCGAAGGCAATAGCTCCTTTATTGTATAACGCTCTGCATGAAATTGCTGAAAAAATCACAGGTGGAAAAACCGAAACAGAAGTCTTGACAGGGCTTGAAACTTGGTTTTCAAAAAAAGGAAATCGACTTAGCTTTGAGAACTGTTTCGTTGAAGAACAAGATGGACAAGCAGTTGGAATCATCGTCGCCTATCATGGCAGTCACGCAAAACAACTAGATACTCCCATTGTAAAACACTTACGAAAAATCCATCAAGATTCATCTATTACGCTAGAAAAAGAAGCTGAACTCGATGAATACTATATTGACACATTATCCGTTTCAAGCGCTTATGGCGGACGAGGGATCGGCTCAAAATTGATTCAAGTAGCAGAAAATAACGCCTATGAAAAAGGCTATGAGAAAATTGCATTACTTGTAAATTTAGAAAATAAGCGAGCTTTCTCTTTATATAAAAAACTTGGCTACCAAGAGGATAAAACGGTTATGCTTGTCGGAGAGCCCTATGCTCATTTAGCGAAACCACTCTATAAAAAAGCTTTCGTTTCCTAAAAAAAGCACACGATTCTTCATTGTAATCGTGTGCTTTTATGTTAAATTGGTATTCAGTATATTTCCATTCATCGCTTCATGAAACGTGTATTCTGTACACCCCCATGGCTTTCTATGAAAGATAGGAGGTCCAGACCAACCCCTTGCACGTAACTCTGCTCCAATCATCGTATTAAAATAACTATCACCTACGAGTGCAATGCGCCCATGTACAAGAGCATAACCAATTAACGTATCAGCTGCTTGCTTTGCTCTTTCCCCTGCTTCTCGGTAGGACTCAACATCTTTAGAATATCCAATCGTCCATAATACGCGCCCGATAAACATCCATACTTCTGGTTTACACTTCACCCATTTTGGGACAAGAAAGCAAGATGGCACTTGCGCCTCTCGAAATAGAGCACTTTGAACAAAAGAAAGAGAACCTGTTAATTCTGCTGCTGACTGTACTGCACGTTTTTGATCACTCGTTACAATAAGCTTCGCCGATTCAATCGCTTCAATTGTTTCGATTGGTATGTCCTTACTTTTTTCCATACCTTCTAAATCGTATCGTTCCATCCATTCGCGAAACGATGATGCTGTCATTGATTCTGTAACATTGTTTAAGCGACCGTGACGAATAAAAGAAATTCGCATCTTCTCCACTCTCCATTCATCGCTCATCACCTATATTATTATGCACTGTTTCTTATTGCCATCATACCATGGAGAAAGGGAAAGTCATACTTCCTTACATATCCGCACTACTCTCATGAGTGACAGAAGCATGCACACCATCCACTCCATCAAAATATGTCCCTGTTTCATGGCTACGAATTATTTTTAATTGTTTATATGAAAATAAGAATAAAAGAATCACTATACAGCTTCCAATAATCTCAAATAACATTTTTACCGCCCCCATTTTATTATACCCCTATATACTGATATAAACACTTTTTTATCTATTCCCTCTTCAAAAATAGAAAAATATCTAATACATATCTTACAAAAAAATGACTATTTTTTGAATTTTTCTCATGGAAACATTTACAAACAGGGGAATATAGTTCAAAATAAAGGGAAATAAAAAAGAACGAACTTGTTCTTTTTTGGCAAAACTGTAACAAGGAGAGTTGCTTATGAAAATCGCAGAAACTGGAGATATTATCGAATTTAAAGGTGGAATGCAAGGTCGTGTTCAAAAAGTAAATAAAAACTCCGTTATTGTCGATATAACAATTATGGAGAATTTTAGAGAACTAGATATGGAACCTCTTACAGTTGTAAATCACAAAAACTATACCGTTATTAATCAACATGCATAATATAATAGAGAAAAAGGATCTGTATCCTACATACAGATCCTTTTTTCATTAACGATTATCAATTGTTTCAGGATATAGATCGTGATTCATCATACGATATTCAGCCATCTGCTCATATTTCGTGCCAGGGCGACCATAGTTACAATATGGATCAATTGAGATACCACCACGTGGTGTAAATTTCCCCCACACTTCAATATAACGTGGGTCCATTAATTTAATTAAGTCGTTCATAATCACATTCATACAATCTTCATGAAAATCTCCATGATTACGGAAACTAAATAAATATAACTTTAATGATTTACTCTCGACCATTTTTTGCTCTGGAATATAACTAATATAAATCGTTGCAAAATCTGGTTGTCCTGTTTTTGGACATAAACTTGTAAATTCAGGACAGTTGAATTTTACAAAATAATCACGGTTTGGATGATTATTATCAAATGTCTCTAAAATTCCCGGACTATATTCAAATAAATATTTTGTATTTTGATTTCCAAGTAACGTTACATCTTTTAAATCTTCGTCTAATCTTCCTGCCATTCTGTATACATCCCTTCCATTCGATTCTTCAGAGTTTATTCTTATACGCCTCGTTTGTTTCCCCACACTAACGCATGGAGCTGAGGTAATACTTTTGCATCATTCATCTCTTTGCACTGAACAGCTTTTTCAATAAGCCATTCATATTTTTGTAATAAATTCCTAATAAGCATTGCATCATCCACTGTTTTTGTATCATCATTTCCAACTTGTAAGAAAAATGGTACGTGCGGGTAACGCTCATGCACCTTTATCGCATATTCAAAATCGTGATCATCAAACACGACAACTTTTAAACTAAAATCTTTTCCTGCCAATCTTTCAATAACAGAATCTAACATGATAAAATCTGTTTTCATCTGTGAGCTTGGTGGCTTCGGTGAGATAGTTATTTCATCAATACGAAGTAACCATTCCTGCCACTTGCTCCCTTGCGTTTCAATAGCGGTGCGAATTTTCTTTTCTTGTAATAAAGACAGAAAACCTTCTAAATTTTTCAATAGTACTGGGTTCCCACCTGAAATTGTTACATGTGAAAAATTTTCTCCACCAATTTCAACAAGTTCACTCCAAATTTCTTCTGGAGTCATTTGCCGAATTTGTTCTTTCGCCGACCCATCCCATGTAAAGGACGAATCACACCATGCGCAACTATAGTCACAACCTGCTGTACGAATGAACATCGTCTTTTGCCCAACAACCATTCCTTCTCCTTGAATGGTCGGTCCGAAAATTTCCAAAACAGGAATTTTACTCACCGATCATCCACTCCCGTCTTACTTCCGCATAACTTGTTGGTGTTTCAAATAGACGAACAAATTCAACACGTGCTCCTTTATATTCATGAACGCGATTCTCTTTTGTAAGTGCTTCAGCCATCTTTTCGTAAATCCAAACGACCATGTTTTCAGCCGTCGTATTCATTGCTGGCAACGTTTCATTTAAATAACGATGATCTAAATAAATTTCAATTTCATTTTTCCAAATTTCTTTTATATCGCCAAAGTCAATTGCAAGTCCAATCTCATTTACATATCCACTAATACCAAAAACAACTTTGTATGTGTGACCATGTAAATTTTTACATTTCCCTTCGTAACAATGCAAATGATGCGCTGCATCAAATGTAAATTCCTTACTTACCATCACTCGTTTATTATGATATTTCAGTTGTTCACGTTGAATATCCTTGTCCACTTTTTGTAAATTTTCTACAATGCGAAATCCAAAAAAATTCTGTTCCATTATGCGTTCGCTCCTTCGCGTTCTTGTAAATACGTATCTAAACCTGCTTTACGAAGTTTACAAGCTGGACATTCACCGCAACCATCACCGATTATTCCGTTATAGCATGTTAATGTTTTTTCTCTAACAAACTCGAATGCACCAAGTTCATCTGATAACTTCCATGTTTCTGCTTTATCGATCCACATAAGTGGTGTATGAATAACAAATGGATAATCCATAGATAAATTTAACGTAACGTTTAACGATTTCACAAATACATCACGGCAATCAGGATAACCGCTAAAATCTGTTTCACATACGCCCGTTACAATATGACGTGCTCCAACTTGTTTTGCTAGCACAGCTGCAAATGATAAGAACAGTAAATTTCGTCCATCTACAAATGTCGATGGCAGTTCACCTTCTTCATGTGTAATCTCCATATCCGTTCTTGTTAACGCATTTGGAGCAAGTTGATTTAATAAGCTCATATCAAGTACTGTATGTTTAATTCCTAGCTCTTTCGCAATATCAGCTGCACAATCGATTTCTAACTTATGACGTTGATTATAATTAAACGTCACTGCTTCCACCTCTGCAAACTGCTGCATCGCCCAAAATAAACATGTTGTACTATCTTGTCCACCACTAAAAACGACAACTGCTTTTTCTTTTTTCATCTCACTCATTCTCCTTCTCTACTACGAATAAGAAGAAAGAACGTTCTTGAACTGTCACAATAAAAAAACAAAACAATACCTAAGGATATTGTTGTTTCCATAGTTTTTTATAGAGGGAGTTCGCGAACCTCTCCCATGTTATACATGGAATTTCTTCTTTCATTGACAACACATATTGTAACATACTGTTTCTCCCTCAGGGAAACTTCTGATTTTTCTTTTTTTTAACGAAATTCAGATTCATTTTCTTGTATTTTAATAGTATGATTGTACTTAATTAATACTATACATGTGAGAATAGCAAGGGGGCATAAAACTGAAACTCTTTATCATTCACCTCTTTTTAAACATATTATTGATTCTCGTTATAATGCTAGTGTATCACCTATTTTGGAATCAAAAAGGCAAGCATTCACCTAAACTAAATTCAACTATATTTATATTACTTTGTAGTATTACCACAATGCTTTGCATTTTTTTTGCAGCAAAAACAGATACTGGGTTTCAATTTGATATGCGTCATATTGTATTAATTGTTGGCACATTAACAGGAGGGCCTATTGCCGGTGGATCTATTTTAGTTGTATTAAACGTATACCGTTTCTTATTAGGAGGAGTAGGAATCATTCCATCCGCTATTGGCTCGATTCTCTTATATATCGTTTTACTTTCTACATACAAATTTTTCAATAAAGGGTCCAATCATATAAAACTTATACTTGCCATTTTATATAGTCTTACATACGGACTCGTTTGGGTTCCTGTTTTCCTTATCAAAGTGCCTAATTCTGAAGACTATCTTCTTCATATTATTGCGTATCAACTATGCACAATAATAGGTACAATTCTTATTCTTTATTTATTAAACATACTTCGATTGCAAATTCGTTTACAGGAAGAACTTATTAACGCTGAGAAATTTCATCTTATTGGAGAAATGGCCGCTTCCATTTCCCATGAAATTCGTAATCCTTTGACTTCAACAAAAGGTTTTTTACAACTTTTACAATCTGAAAAATGCTCTGAAAAAGATCGAAAATTATACACAGAAATAGCTATACATGGGATTGAACAAGCAAATCACGTTCTCACAGATTATTTAACATTTGCAAAACCAAGTATTGAGAAAGAACAAATGTTACAACTAGAAGATGAATTACTTCATGCACTATCTCTTATTACGCCATTAGCGAATTTATCAAATGTTCGCATACATTACATAAAACAAAGTAGCTCTTTTTTTATTACTGGCGAAAAGCAAAAATTTAATCAATGTTTGTTAAATATTCTAAAAAACTGTATTGAAGCCATGCCTAAAGGTGGCGATCTTATCCTCACACTAGTTCCCGACCATAAACATATTCAATTGTATATAAAAGACAATGGAATCGGTATGGACACAGAACAGATAAAGCGCCTTGGCTCTCCATTCTATTCTACAAAAGAGAAAGGAACTGGGCTTGGGATGATGGTCGTATTCAGCGTCATCAAAGCAATGGATGGAAAAATCGATATTACAAGTGAAAAAGATATTGGTACAACCTTCCTATTAACCTTTCCACTCATACAAAAAACGTGATGAAGATTTCATCACGTTTTTTCTGTTTCATCAACAAGTTCAGCAAAAGTCTTTACTTTCCCATGCGGTTTTTGATTTTCTTTTCGTGCTTTCCAACTACGCTCTTGCTCTTTTTTCTTATGTGACATGCTTTCAACTCCTTCATATGCTCTCTATGTATTATTCCAAAATAAGAGATAAAAATATGCATCCATCCAAGTGAAACTTCCATTACCTAGCTCTCTTAGTTTTCTCTGAATATTAAAGTAGGGCTTACTTCCCACGAATAGCTGGATAAAATAAAAGAAGCGAGATAACTACTAATTCGCTTCTTCTATTTATTACATATAGTTCCCATAGAAATGAGAATTTTTCTTTATCTTTGCAAAATCGCATATTTTGCTTCTTTTAACTGTGTAAGGTGGCGCTGTTCATGTAAATCAAGGAATTGAACCCATTGATATAAATTAAGTTCATGAAACATAGGATGTTTTAATGAATTTTCAAATAATTCACTTTCATCTATAATACTATGCAGCGTATGCAATAATTCTGCTCGTGAATGTTCGAGTAATTGAATTCCTTGTTGTTTTTTCATTAATGTTTCTGTTGGTTGCATTTGTTGAGGAGCTTCTCGTTTGTATGTTCGATCAAGAGTAAGTTGGAGATCTTTGAGCGGGACTACTTTTCTTTCTTTTTTCTGCAAAGCATACACAAGAGCTGATGTAACAGATTGTTCAACTAGGTGTAGGTGATGCAAAATTTGAATGATACTCCATTTATCACGGCGCGGTTTTACATTTACTTCCGTATCATTTAACATCTCAATTTCTGATAATAATGTATTTCTTGTAGATTGTAACGATTGCAGCAAAGTTTCCAAACTAACATTCATATTAGATTGAAGCATAATTCTCCCCCCTCTTTTTTGGTAAAAAAAGGCGCTTCTAATTTAGAAACACCCTTTAAATAAATCTGAATTTTCTTATATTATCTCATTATTTTGCAAATGTGTCGATTGTAAAATGTGAAAAAAACAAGGTTGATTTTTACAATTTTGTGTCATCCACTGCACGTAACCATGCTTGAATCTCATTGATTACACCTTGCACACAACCATTAGCAAACGGTGATGTTAAATTTGCTACCTCTACTAAATCTAGGAAAGATTTGCTTCCTCCTTGCTGACAAAGATTCACATAGTCTTCCCAAGCTTCTTGTCTATTGTCTCTTGCTCGCTTCCAAAATTGCAGTGCACAAATTTGCGCCAATGTATAATCAATATAATAGAAAGGAGAGCTGTAAATATGGCCTTGACGTTGCCAGAAAGCACCACGTTCTAAATAATCATTGTCTTCATAATCTCGGTGCGGCAAGTACTTTCTTTCAATATTACGCCATGCTGCTTTCCGTTCGTCTGGAGATGCCTCTGGATTTTCATATACATAGTGTTGATACTCATCAACAGATACACCGTACGGCAAAAATAGAAGTGCTGAACTTAAATGAGAGAAATAATATTTATCCGCATCTTCCTCAAAGAATAATTTCATCCATGGCCATGTGAAAAATTCCATACTCATGGAATGAATTTCACAGGCTTCATACGTTGGCCAATTATACTCTGGAATTTCAAACTTGCGGCTTTCATATACTTGAAATGCATGACCTGCTTCGTGCGTCAACACATCAATATCACCCGATGTTCCATTAAAGTTCGAGAAAATAAACGGAGCCTTATAATTTTCAATGTATGTACAATAACCGCCGCCAGCTTTTCCTTTTTTCGCAACTAGATCTAATAATTCATTATCTAGCATAAAGTTAAAGAACTCATCTGTTTCTTTTGATAATTCTTTATACATCGTCTTTCCATGATTAATAATCCACTCTGCATCTCCTTTTGGAGTCGGATTACCTGTTGCATATTCAAAGCTCTCATCATAGTAAGCTAATTTTTCTACACCGATGCGCGCCTTTTGTCTATTTCGTAATTCTGTTGCAACTGGAACAATGTAATCTAATACTTGTTTACGATAATTTGCCACCATTTCCGCATTATAATCTGTGCGGTACATTCTTGCATATCCAAGTTCAACAAAGTTTTGAAAACCAAGTGTTGTAGCAATTTTCGTTCTTACTTTTACAAGGTCATCGTAAATACGGTCTAACTCTTCTTCATGCTCTGCTAAAAATCCGTAATAAGCTTCACTTGCTCTTTTTCGCATATCTCTATCCTTATGTTGCATAAAAGGTCCAAGCTGTGATAATGTTCTTTCTTCACCTTCAAAGTCAATTTTGGCAGCCGCTAAAAGTTGTGTATATTGGGAAGATAATTTATTTTCCAATTGCAAATCTTTTACAATTTCATCTGAATATGTTTTTAAATCACATTCCGCTAAAGCAAATAACTGTTTCCCATAATAAGCTTCTAGCTCCTCACGAAATGGAGAATTCATCAATGCTTTATAATATTTCGTTGTATAGCCTTGTACAATAGGAGAATATTCATCAAAGAAATCTTGTTCTTCCTTGTAAAATACATCTGTTGTATCAACAGAATGGCGAATGTAACAAATATTTCCCATCGTGCCAAAATCATTGCGAATTTCATTAATTACACCAATGACTTGCTTTTGCTCTTCTATCGTCTTCGCATTCTCAAATTGTTCTAAAGCTGCAGTAAATTTTCCTTGTAACTCCTCTGTATTCGGACGTTTATATTCATAGTTCTGAAATGACATGAATGTGCCTCCTCTCAATTATATGTACCATTACTATAATTCCATTTCCTTTTCTGAATTTCCTTTTATTCTTCAGCAAAATTCGTCAGAAGCTGTAACATTCCTTTACCTATATTCCTTCTTTTAATGAATTTTGGAGTAAGGGTGCCACTTCCGCAAATAGCAGGATAAACAAAAAAGCCTTTGGTTATTTTACATCGAAAGCTTTTTACACATGTTATATAAATTCATTTTGATTTTTTAGCACATAATTTCCTACTACGCATGGCCGGACGCTCTCTCCCATCAAAAAAGAAAGTTTTTTCAATTTCTATTTATGTATATATCATTTTTCATACTTTCCGACTTTTTTAAGTAAAGATAACAATTCATTTTTCTCATCTTTTGTTAACATTTCAAAGGAATCATGTATAATTTTTTCATGATTTGGAAAAATAGAAGCGATGAAGGTCTCTCCTTCTCCTGTTAACTGTGCATATATAACACGACGATCATTTGGACATGGAATTCGTTTTACAAGCCCTTTTTTTTCTAACTTATCAACAACATACGTAATACTTCCACTTGCAATTAAAATACGCTCTCCAATTTGTTGAAGCGGCTGACTACCTTTATGATATAGCAATTCTAACACAGCAAACTCAGTTGGATTCAGCCCGTTACTTTGTATTGATTTATTTGTAGTATCCATAACAAAGCGGTGCACACGCGATAGTGCAATAAAAACTTTTAAAGATTGAGAAATACCTTCTCGCTCATCATTCAATTTCATAAGATTTCAACCCTTCACTTAAATTCACAAAGATTCAAGACAACCTACTGAATAAAAAGGTTATTCATAACTGCCAATGGTTCATCTGTGTCTCCGAGTGATTGCTCAATCACTTCTCAGTTTTACTCTTTCCTCATATTAAAAATATACTAACAATTACATATTAAATAAAAGCATGACAATTTTAACACAGTTTATATATAATGATAATAAAAAAAGAAGGAGTAGCAACCTTGAACGGGAAATTACGGAGCGTAACTATATATATATTGCTTGTTATATTACCAATGATAGGAATCGGTGCAATTTTCTATTCCTATCATACCTACCAAATGCAACAGGAAAACAAACAAGCTGCTCATACTGTTTTATTTTTATATAGAGACTATTTAGATCATCATATCGGCGAAGCTATTTCCGCTTTAGAAATGCTTGCTATGATCGTAAATACAGAAACAGAAAATACAAACGGAATTCAACAAATATTACACGATACCGATGAAAAAAGTGAGCATTTTTCCGGTTTATATTATACAAATAAAAATGGCTTAATCACTGTAACATCACAAGGCTTAACATCGCCAATTCATGTTGCAGATCGAAACTATATAATAGAAGCCTTTAAATCAAAAAAAACAACTGTATCATCTGTCATTATAGATCGAGTTCTCGGACACCAAGCTATCATGATTGCCACACCCATTTTTACAAAAAACAAACAAATTTCTGGCTTATTGTTGGCCAGTTTACGATTTGATTATATATCATCTGCTCTGAATGCTATTAAACCCCAATATCACTTTGAAGTAACAGATCAGCATGATGTAGTTTTTTTAATGGATGATAATAAAGAATCGATCAGGCAACATACAAACAAAATTTCTACTCCATTACAAAAATTAAACTGGAAAGTTTCTGTTTCTCCATTACCTATTCATAAAACAACTTTATACCAAACGGTTGTGGTAGAATGTCTCGTTACTTTATTTTTATTGACAATTTTATTTTTACTTGTTCAATATATTTTACTGAAACGACAAACGAAATTGGAGAGACAACAAAATGAAATACAAAAAATTGAATTAGTTGGTACTTTTGCAGCTAGCACAGCTCATGAAATCCGGAATCCACTTACCGGAATTAAAGGTCTCGTAACACTCTTAAAAGAAAAGCACACACAAGAGCAAGACCAATTTTATTTTTCTGTTATTGAACAAGAAATAGAACGTATTAATGAAATTGTTAGCGAATTTCTTATTCTCGGCAAACCAACAGCGATTATTGAGAAAAGGTATGATGTAAGAGATATTATTAAAGAGGTAGCATTAATTATTCAATCGGAAGCACATTTGTATAATATTATATTTACCTTGCAGTTACCAGACCATCCTGTTCATATCCGTTGTTCAAAAGATCATATGAAACAAGTGGTTTTAAATATTACAAAAAACGCAATTGAAGCTATGTCATCTGGTGATATATTAACAATTCAGGTAACCAGCAACAAAGAACATGCGCAATTACACATTGTTGACACAGGAAAAGGTATTCCAAAGCATATTCAAAAACACCTCTTTCATCCGTTCTTTACCAATAAAGATACCGGAACAGGTCTTGGCCTTGTCATATGCAAACGAATTATAGAAATGTATGATGGACAAATTGTGATTGATAGTAAAGAGAATAAAGGAACCACTGTCCATATAAAACTTCCATTAGATCCCGCATAATTATCCTTCTCTACGAAGGGTAATTATGTTTATTTCATAAAAGCAGTCACAAACATTTTCCAGAAAGCACTTGATTTCCCTTCATATTCTATTTGAAAAAAAGGTACTTTCATAAATGTTAACCATCTTGGTGTTTGCTGTTCTTTATAGCGTTGATACTGTAAAATAAGCTTGTCCAACTCTTGACTCACTTGAATTGTTTCTGTACTGTTTAATCCATTTGTTAAACCTAAATGAATCATTTCTTCACGTTTCATATGAATATCACGCGAAAGCTTTTCCATTGTGTTGTACCTCCGTTTTGCTGTAAACATCCATATCCCCCTCATTATTCTTCCATACTCTTTACTTCATTTTCACCCTATACATTCAAACTGTACATGTATACTTCACTTGAATTGGAATACTCAGAATTTTTAACATTTTCCCCCTGTAATTTACAAATCTTTATCCTCACTTTGAGAATTATTACAAATTATTCTATCTTTGTAAATACATTCGCAATAATAGACATTTTTTTTATGTTATTTTTTGTAAAAGACAAATAAACTCCACTTTTAAAATTTTTTATTCACATTACTTCGACATTTTTCTCGTTTAATTTATGTGAAAAACGCAAATCATAATTACAGATTTGCATTTCCATCTTCACAAATAAAGTAGTCTATCGTATTTCATTGAAAAAATAACTTTTCCATACAGACAAACTTCCTTCACAAATTGGACTTTTACTACCAGTTTGTGCGGGTTACATATCAAATTTATTTCACGATTTATAAAGTGAAACTTCCATCAGTAGGAGTCTTACTACCTCCGAATAGCCGGCTAAACTTGATGGGCTATCCTTACAACAAATCACTCAATTAGAAAGGAACTTCTTATATGCGGAAACATATCGTTATTTTTTTCATTGCATTATCTATTGGCATTTTCCCTCTTCAAACATATGCTCATACAAATAAGGTCACCATTGTAATCGATGACTTTGGAAATAATATGAAGGGAACAGAAAGGATGTTATCCCTTCCCATTCCACTTACTGTAGCCGTTATGCCCTTTCTTCCATCGACAAAACAAGACGCTATAGCTGCGCATGAAAAAGGCCATGAAGTCATTATTCATATGCCAATGGAGCCTATTAAAGGAAAGAAAGAATGGCTTGGCCCTAAAGCCATTACGACTGATTTAAGTGATCATGAAATTGAAAATCGAATTGAACAAGCGATCCAAGAAGTCCCACATGCAATTGGAATGAACAATCATATGGGTTCTAAAGTAACAGCTGATGAAAGAATTATGCGCATCATACTATCAGTATGTAAAAAACATGGACTATTTTATTTAGACAGTAAAACAAATCCTAATAGCGTAGTACCGAAACTCGGAAAAGAATTAGGAGTTCCTATTGTAGAAAATCAATTATTCTTTGACGATGTTTATACATCATCTCATATTACAAAACAAGCACAGATACTCTTGCAAAGAATTAAAGAAAAACCTGTCGTAGTTGCAATTGGTCATGTCGGTCCTCCTGGGGAAATTACTTCTCGTGTTATTGAGTCCACCATTCCTAAAGTACGTGAACATGCAGACTTTATTTTCTTATCCGATCTCGCCCTCTCGCCACCACCTGTTTCCAAACAAAAATAGAGAACAGCTATATGCTGTTCTCTATTTCTATACTATCTTTATATATGATCTACATGGCTAACGCGAAACCCTTTTTTCTCTATTTTTGCAATTAAGGTTTCTAATGCTTTTTCATCTAAGTCATCTGTAAGATTTACAATAACACGACGCATATATCGATCACCATTGTCTAGTGTAAATAATCCCCCAATATGATAAGACTTAAGCAGCGTTCCTAACTCCTTAATTGTTCCCTTACAATCTTGCGTTGCAATCGTTATTATATAGCCACCTGTTTGCATCCCAAACGAATCTTCAATGACATCAAATATGTTAGAATGTGTTAAAATCCCAACAAATTCATTATACTCATTCAGTACAGCTAAAAATGGAAGACGTCTAATTACATAAAAAGCTCGAAAAAATGAATCCTTTTCAAAAATAAATGCAGATTTATTTTCCACAATATCTTTTACATATATATCGTCTAATCCTTCATTACATTTCCGTTCTAAAATATCTACTTTATAAATGATTCCTTTAAATTTCTTCTCATCTTCTGCAAGTACAGGAATCGCTCTATATCCCTTCTCATTCATCATTTTTAACGCCTGTTCCCCCGAATCATTATCCTTACAAAATGTCACCTGTTGTTTCGGCAGAAAATGATATTTAACTCGCAAAATACGTTCCTCCTCACATGACGACATGTAATCTATATATAATAAGGAGATCCATATTTTATGAGTGAAATCACTTTTTTAAAACGCTTTCATTTATTGGTTTGCACGTAATGCATGATTCTCTTTATATAACTGAAGAACTCTTAGTCCCTTTGATCATCAATAATTTCACATGATAATTCATTAAATACTCTAACCCTTCTAACCATTTTTTCGTCTCTTCCGGCGTTTTTCCCCATACAAGCATTCCATAATTATGAACAAGTACAGCTCCGCCACCTTCTATAAAATTAGGAACATGGTTCTCTAATAAATCAGCAAACTTCTTTTCATTTTCTACAATTGGAATTGTAATCTCTGTAATACCTTCATTTCCAAAAACACGTTCTACAGTACGTTTTTCAAATGTAACTTTCCCTTCTTTTCCATATAACTCTGACATTAAATGACTATCTACAGTTTGAACTTGCAAAATACAATCTGCGTTTCCTTTTTTATAAATATCAGCATGCATAAACGACTCAGATGCAGGTTTTTCATCATTTTCAAATACAGGCTCACACATACTATTTACTACAATAAAATCTTCTTCTGCAAATAACCCTTTGTCTCTCCCTTCAATATTTACCAAAAATGTTAATGGTTCTTGCGATGTCCGCATAGATAGACTAATTTTTGTACCATAAAACCAATCACGAAGAGCTAATTCCATCTTTATATCTCTCAACTCTTGCCATTTCTTTAAAAAAAATAACATTTCGTCACCCCCATGAGAATATCACTATAATGATTTCACCATTTCTATGTAAAAGAAGTATTTTTTGATTATTCTAAAAATTTAATTGAATTATCACATGAGAATCCCTTTTTGTCAATACGATTTCTGCATCCACTTGAAAATTAGGCAAATGTTACACGACAAAAAGACTCTTTTACAGAGCCTTTTTGTTCATCATTTGAAGTATTTCACTCTTTTCTCTTTCATTAATAATGCCGACCTTTTGTAATATATTCGCGTACAATATAAGTTTATTATATAAGCGTTCCGACATTGCTTTCCCTTCTTTCCTCCAGGCAACTTTTTTTCTATTGGTAAATTATATGAAGTAAACCGAAAAATGTGTCCACTTTTTGCACCAACACAAAACTTTTTAACGTATTTTCAATAGAAGTCCCCGATTGTACTTCTCTCATCACGACATAGGAAACAACAAATTGATAATTTCTATATAAAGTGAAACTTTAATCAGTGGGGGTTTTCCCCATCCCCCCACTGATTATTAGCCCTCACCAATCGAGTCTTTACGGACAGTTCATCTTCCACCTAACTTCTTTAGAAAAGCGGAAGCGGCTCGCCCAGAATCGCAGGACGTTGGAGCTTCCGACAGAGAGGCGCTTTTTGCCTCGTCCGAGGGGGGCGAAACGACCGGAGATTCTAGCCGCTAGAGCTGGACATTGCTTTCGCTGAATTTTAAGGTGGGAATGTTACTGTCCGTTAATGCGGGATAAATTCATTTTAATTTTTCAACATATACGTTGGTCACACAAATAAGAAAAGCTAACTCGCACTCGTTTTCTCTTTCTGTTTTTACTTGACATGGGTCTGGAAAAGGATCTGATCGCTTCTTTTTAGTTAGATCCCCTCTGCCAACTAAAAAGAAGCGGTTTATATTTAACTAATCGTCCAGCGAATATTATTTTTTGTAATGAATTCTTCAAAACTATGCGGCATTTTTTTATCACAAATAACGTGCTCAATATTAGACAAACCGGCAATTCGATAATTTCCTTTTAGCCCAATCTTTGTATGATCGCATAAAACAAATGTTTTTTCCGCTAACTGAATCATCGCTTCTGATAACTTAGCTTTTTCCAATTCAAAACTAGAAATCCCAAAACTCGGTAACAATCCATCAATTGAAATAAATGCCTTATGAAAATGAAACTGACGAATGACTTGCTGTGAGATAGATCCTGAGACACGACAGTGCTTAGGAGACACCTTTCCTCCAATAAACAATACTTCACCATCAAACATTTTTTTATTTATAGAAGAAATCAATTGGGTTGCAACAGGAAATGAACTCGTCACGACAGTTAAGTTTTTCCGATGTACGAGATAAGGGACCATTTGAAGTGGTGTGCTTCCATCATCGATAACAATGACATCTCCATCTTCTACAAAAGTTGCTGCTTTATAGCCGATCCTTTTCTTTTCTTCAATATATAACATTTCTCTTTCTAACATAGGGGGCTCTATACCTGCTCCCGGAAGTTGAACCGCTCCCCCATATACTTTCTTCAACTTCTTTTCCCGATCAAGCTCTTCTAAATATCTGCGAATGGTTTCTGTTGATACTGAAAACTCACTTGCTAACTCTGAAACTTTCACTTTCCCCTTAAACTCTACTTTTTCAAGAATACTACGCTTTCTTTCTTCTCCAACAACAGACATCACTTCACCTCATTTATCTCGCTTATATAGGCAACCTAATCCCATCTCAAGATATTGAGATGGGATCCATATGGGAATTTCACTTACTTATACAAAATCATAGTTTTCTTCAACGATACAAACTTCTTCATGAATATGAATGCCTCGTTTTTCTAACTCATCAAAAATGATTTGTGGATTTTGAAAAGCTTCTTCAGGTGTTACAACGCCCATTTCTTTCACTTCACCTTTTGCAATTAACTCCGTTGCAATTCCAAATGGAATTCCTACATTTCTTGTATAAGCTCGCAAGTTTTCCCATCCTTCTACAGATCCGTCTGAAGTAGGATGCGTATGATATAAAACATGCTGCACTTTTTGACCATCTTTTTCTCCAATTACTTCAACATGAAGTGCATATCCATAAACCGCTGTTTCTCGTCCTTCTTTTGATTGCAGTAAATAGCTTGAAATACAATCCATAATACCAATCTCTTTACCATTCACTTCAATTGTGTCGTTACGTAATATACCGTAATTGTACAAAGCACGAACAAGCTGCATATTTCGCTGCGGCCAAGTTCCACGTGTTTCAATAAGCTGTACTCCTTTATCTTTTAACGCTTTAGCTAACGTAATTGTTTCAGAGTGAGGAATAATATACTGAACCGCTTTACCATATGGTGCAGGTAATTCAATTTCCCTTGGACGTGCAAATGGAGGTACTTGTTTAAATTCACCACCCTCAAATACTGTACGCGTCGGTAATTTCGGATCATATTCGTATGTTGTCGTCTCCGTAATCGAAGCTGAAAAAGCAATCGGACGATAGGATCCATGACTTACACGTACAGATTCCACTGTATCTAATTGATTCGCTGCATACATCGCCATCATCTGTGTCACACCTGGCGTCATACCAAATCCCGGCAAACAAGTCTTTCCATTTTGAACAAATACATCATGTGACTCATTTTCCTCGCCAAATCCATTTAAATTCACCCCATGGCACCCAGCCTCAGCAATACAACGAGTAGATAGCCCATTTAATTTAATCGTTGTGCCATCCATAACAATATCATAGCCTCTCATCTTCGCTACCGTGTCCGCATGATTTGTAACATCTACCTTCACAAAATCAACACGTGGATCGTTCAGCCATGCTACTACTTTCCGACCTTCTTCTTCATTAAAATCAGCAACCGTAATCGTTTTAAAAGATGAAAATTGAACTAAGTCTAAAATTGCTTCGCGACAAATTTTACCGGCTCCACCTAAACAAAATACTTTCATCCTATAACAGCTCCTTTTACAATGCTATCTACTAACCGATGAATATCATCTTCATGCACATCACCAATATTGCCAATTCGGAACGTATCTACTTTCGAAATTTTCCCTGGATAAATAACAAAACCTTGCTGTTTGAGCTCATTATATAATCTATTAAATTCAAAACTTTCTTCCGGATAAATAAAAGATGTAATGATAGGAGATTGATATCCTTCCTCTACTAACGATTGCAAACCAACTTCTCTCATTCTCTTTACTAATACTTGTTGGTTATTACGATAGCGAGCATTTCGAGCTTTAACTCCGCCCTCTTCTTCTAGTTCAAGTAATGCTTGATAAAAAGCTCGTACAATATGTGTTGGTGATGTAAAACGCCATTTTCCATTTTGCACTTCCATCGTTTCCCATTGATCATAAAGATCTAATGATAATGAACGAGCTTGTCCTTTACATTTTTCTAATTCATCACGCTTTGCAACTACAAATCCAAACCCGGGAACACCTTGAATACATTTATTTGCACTACTAATCATAAAATCAATTTGCAAATCTGAAACATCCATTTCAATGCCCCCAAAGCTACTCATTGCATCAACAATTGTAACTTTTCCATACTGTTTCCCTAAATTACATACATCTGCAATTGGATTTATAATCCCTGTCGTTGTTTCACAATGTACGACAGCAACATGTGTAATTGCTGGATCTTTTTGCAATCGTTCTTCTACTTCTACAAGATTTGTGGGCTCCCATTCTTCTGTTTGGCTCACAACAACATCAATGTGTAACATTTCTGCCATTTGTACAATGCGCTTTCCGTACGCACCATTCGTACAAACAAGAAGTTTCCCCTCTTTCGGAATAACCGAACCGATAACTGATTCAACAGAAAAAGTACCGCTCCCTTGCATTAAAACTGTTGTATAACGTTCTTCGTCCTTTGTCGCTAATGCTACAAGGCGGCTTCGCACTTCTTGTACCATTGTGTTATATTCAGTGTCCCATGTGCACCAATCGTATAGCATAACTTCTTTTACAGTTTTTGTTGTCGTTAATGGACCTGGCGTTAATAGTAAATAATGATTGTTATTCATGACTCCTACCCCTTTTATGAAATAATAAGTTCTTCTTTTTCGATATTTTCAATTACTTTCGGTAATTCTTGCATTGTTTCAATCGTAAAATGAGCCCCATTATCTACAAAACGCTTACGGACCACTTCCATTTTCCCCTGGAGTTCTACTGGATCCATCTTTGCAACTTCCTCTTCTGTCAGGCCAAGCTCACTACTACCAAGGATGACACCGACAGTCCACATCCCCGCATTTTTTCCTTCTTTCATATCCGAAACTGTGTCTCCAATCTTTAACATATGATTCATCGGATATACACCTAGATGCATAGCATTTTTATAACACATCCATGGATATGGTCGACCAGCCGGAACATCATCTGGTGTAACAAGAAAATCTGGTTCATATCCTTGCTCTTTTGCTTCTTTTGCAACAATATCCATCATTTCGCTTGTATAACCTGTTGTGGAACCAATTTTAATACCTTGGTTACGTAAATGTGCAATCACATCTTTCACTCCGCGAATCGGCGTTGCATATCGCGGTAGGATAGAAAAAAGAATTTCTTCAAACTCTTCATACATTTCCTGTATATCTGCCTCTGTTGGTAATTGTCCAAAAACTTGCTTCCATTCTTCTCTAATACGAGGCATTTCTGTTAATGCGCGAACATGATCAATTTTTAGTAATCCCATTGGTTTACGTGCTTCTTCGGCTGTGATGACAACACCTCGTTTATTAAAGATTTCCATAAACACTTCTAATGGTGCAAAACATCCATAATCAACTGTCGTACCAGCCCAATCAAAAATAACCGCTTCAATTTTCATCCTACCCATCACCCTTCTTATCTTTTTTGCCATAATGATGTTCGATTACGGATCGCTTTCGTTCCCCATTCATATAGGGCTCTAACTACAATATTCGTTACAACAATAAGCACGCTCATTGCTGCTGCAGATGCAACGTTTCCGGCGTCATCCATATTCACAATTGAAACAGCTGCCAACTTAAAATCAGCTGCATATAAGAAAACGACCGCCGATACAGTTACCATTGAATTCACAAAATAGTACATCACCATTTCTAAAATTGCTGGTAAACACATTGGTACCGTTACCCGAAAGAATGTTTTATAAAATGGGATTCCCATTGATTGTGAAACAAGCTCAAACTCTCGATCTAGTTTCTTTAGCGCAGTTGTTGCTGTAACAAAGGTTACAGAATAGAAGTGAATGATATTCACAAGCACAAGAACCGCAATCGTACCATACAAAGGATGAAACGGATTTGTTACTTCCCATCCCAAAAATTGAATGGTCGGTTGACTAAAGAAAAAGACATATCCTAGTCCCAGTACTAATCCAGGAATAGCAAGCGGTACAATCGAGAAAAAATATCCCACTTTTCTAAAGAATGCTAACTGCTGAATTTTTTCAATCGCATATGCAAACGCAAATGTTAGAATTGCTCCAATAACCGCTGTAACCGCTGAAACAATGACACTATTTTTAAAAGCTTCAATTCCGTCTCCCGTTAAACTTGAGAAGTTGAAGTGTTCGAGTGTAAATGTCATATTATATGGCCATACTTTTACACTTGCTGCAACACCAACTGCAACAAATAAAAGAATGATCATAAGTGTAATGATAGTGCAATATATGAACGAAATTATATCTCTTTTTTTATTAGTAGAAATTCGATATGGCACTGCTTTTGAAGATAAAAAATTCGCTTGTTTTCTTTGGGTAATTCGGTCTACTACAAATGCAAATATAGCTGGGATTAACAAAATCATTCCGACCGTCGCACCCATTGGCATGTTTTGTTGGCCGATTACTTGTTTGTAAACATCCGTTGCAAGCACATTATATTGACCGCCTACGATTTTTGGCGCCCCAAAATCAGTAAAACTAAGTGTAAACACGACAAACATTGCGCTAATTAGTCCATATTTCACACCCGGTAATGTAACGGTGAAAAATTGTTTTACCTTTCCTGCCCCTAGCATATTTGACGCCTCATATAGACGATAATCTGAACCTTGAAAAGCAATTAACAAAATAAGAAATGCTTGCGGAAAGGTATAAATAACCTCAGCAATTGTAATTCCAACAGGTCCGTATAATGGAATTTGCAGTCCTTCAAATAAGCCAAATAGCCCTTTTGTTATTAACCCTTGGTTACCAAATAAATATGTAAGTGCGATCCCATGCATCATCGTTGGCGCAAATAATGGCAATAGGGCAATATACTGGAACAGGCGCTTACCAAAAACATTCGTACGCGCAATTGCATATGCATACGCAAATGCTAATGTAACTGAGATAATGGTCGTAAGTCCTGAAACCCATACAGTATTCTGCAACGATTGAACAAGAGTTGGTGTTGTGAAATATTTGCTAAAGTTTGCAATACCAACGAAAGCACCGTCTTTATCGTAAAAAGCTTGTGTAAACAGTTGCAGTAGTGGCAATACAAGCATGACAAGAAATGCAAGAAGCATACTGACAACTAACAACCTTTGTATCCACTCTTCTTTCCCAATACTTCTCTTGATTGTTTTTCTAGAAGCTTCTGTTTCATAGTTTTCTAACATTTCCATCTATACAATGACCTTCTTTCCATATGACAGCATATGATTTTCCGAAAATGAAATTTGAAGTGGTTTTCCTTTTCGAATACAGTTTTGCTCTGCCACTGATGCTAATACATCCACAACAATTCGCTCATTATAAAGATGTGCCTTCTCGTCTACTACACGTACTTCCGTTCGATATACAGAGCCACGAAACTCCATATTTTCTACAACTGTTTTAATCCCATCATTTTGTACAATTACAACATGCTCTGGACGAATTGCTTGTTTCCTGTCATTTTCCGAAAAGAAATTAATAGAACCAATAAAATCTGCAACAAACGGATTCGCTGGCTTTTGATAAATCTCCTCTGGTGTTCCAATCTGCATAATCTCCGCATGATTCATAACAACAATTTTATCAGCCATCGTTAATGCCTCTTCTTGATCATGCGTCACCATAATTGTTGTAACTCCTACTTTTTCTTGTAACTCACGCATCTCTCTACGTAATTTCTCACGCACTTTTGCATCAAGTGCCGAAAGTGGCTCATCAAGCAATAAAATATCAGGAGACAGGGCGAGCGCACGCGCAAGTGCAACTCGCTGCTGTTGTCCCCCAGACATTTGAGCAGGATATTTATCTTTCACATTCAACAAATCAACAAGCTCTAATGCTTCTATCGCTTTCTCTTTTACTTCCGCTTTGGAATACCGCTTCGTTTTCAATCCATATTCAATATTTTCAAGTGCTGTTAAATTTGGAAATAACGCATATGATTGAAACACCATCCCTAAATTTCGCTTTCCAGGTGGTAATGCTGTAATATCTTTTCCATTAACAGCTATACTCCCTGCTGTCGGCTCTTCTAAACCGGCCAAAATACGAAGTAACGTCGTTTTACCACAGCCACTTGGCCCAAGCAAACAAATAAACTCATTTTTTTGTACTGTAAAAGAAATATCTTTTAACGCTGTAAACGCATCAAACTGTTTTTGAATATGTTGAATTGATAAATATTCGCTCATTTTTCTCTCTCCCACTTACTTTTTCGGTTCTGCTTTTTGACCAAATTCTTTTTCCCAACGTTCTAAAATTTTATCGCGGTTTTCAGCTGCCCATTTGAAATCATTATTTTTATATAACTTGTCTGTTACATCTTTTGGGAAACCTTCTGGAAGTTTATAATCATTTTTAATCGTTGCAAATCCATTTTTCTCAAAATATAACTTCATCACATCATCTGTAATTGCCCAATCTAAGAATGCTTTTGCAAGCTTATCATTTTTCGCATTATCTTTCTTAATTAATGCATTGGCTTCTACTTCCCAGCCCAATCCTTCTTTTGGAAGAGCAACTTCAATTGGTGCACCTTTTTGTTTTTCTTTTAAACCGCTATAAATCATAGATACTCCGACAGGATATTCGCCAGCACCTGCTAATTTTGCTGGTTTTGATCCTGAGTGCGTGTAAGTTGCAATATTGTCATGAAGTTTCTTCATGTAATCCCAACCTTTATCTTCACCCATAATTTGTAGCCATGCAGATACTGTTAAAAATCCTGTTCCAGATGAAGCTGGATGCGGCATAACAACCGTTCCTTTATATTCCGGTTTTGTTAAGTCTTCATATGATGTTGGCATCGGTAAGTTTTTCTTTTTGAGCTCTTCTTTATTAACAGCAATCCCTGTCATAAATGCCGTATTTCCAACCCATTTCTCTGGCTTTTTATCATCTTTAAATTGCGGAAGTACACGATCTACACCTTTTGGAGAATATTCTTTTAACATTTCTTTCTTTTCTAGAGCTAGAAGACTAGAAGCTGCTGTTCCCCATACAACATCTGCCTGTGTATTTTTTCCTTCCGCTAACAATTTTGCTGTAATAACCCCAGTTGAATCACGAACGATATTTAATTTCACATCTGGGTATTTCTTTTTAAAGGAATCAAGATAAATAGGTACAAGTTCTTCTTCAATCGCTGTGTAAACTGTTAATGATCCGGATAATTTGTCACCTTTCGCTTCCGCACCCACAGTTTCTTCTTTCTTAGCACCACACCCCATTAATAAAGAAAATACTACTCCGGTTGCTACAGCTTTAAAGAATGTTTTTTTCACTGTTTCTCTCTCCTTTTATTTTTCTTATGTACAACTCCAATATAAACGCCCAGTGTAAAAGCAGTATTAAACCAACATTAATGTTTTGTTTGTTGTTTGTTTTTGTGTAATACGTTGTTACTTCAATGTTTTTACATGTTTTTCTCGCACTAAAAAACAGAAAATTTACAAATAATTAAAAAAAGATTAAAAATCCCACAAAAAAATGAGGCGTTTGTAAAAACGCCTCATTTTTGCTTACCCTTTTTTGAATTACGATTTGCATATTTCGCTGGATTTTCACTTTCATACTCTACCGCAAATTCTGCATCTGGCAGACTTTCTTTTGGGGTTTTATTATGATTCATTGCCGCATGTTGCTTTACTTTTCGTTTTACCATTTACAATACCTTCCCTCACTGTAATGACATATCACTTTCTATATTAGTTTGGGGAAACATTCGAAAATTATTGATGGGAAGTGTTAACAAGTGCAAAGTAACATAATAGGGGAACATTATATATGAACAAGGAATTTACATTTCCTACTATAATAAAGAAGGAACGATTATTTTGAAGAAAAAACAACAAATTGATTCACCCATTTTAGATGAGACACTTCCGCATCAGATGAATTTTCCTTCCTTTAAAGGTACAGGAAAACAAATGCAACAACCTTTTATCAATCAATATGATGTTGTAATTGGAGATAGTAAATACAATTCAGAAAATAGCCCACTTAACAATTGGAGTGACGAAGTTGATCCGGCTATCATGGCTGGAAAGCAATGGGTTCACCCAACAAATGATATCGGATGGATTTCAGAAGAAAATCAAGAATTGTTACAAAATAAAGCAGATAGAGCTGAAGATGCATTTATGCACCCTCAATTTGGTATTAACGATTAAAAAACCATTCTACCTTCATAGGTAGAATGGTTTCATGTTATCCCGCATTAACGGGCAGTAAGAACTCCACTGATTAAAGTTTCACTTTATCCAATGATAATTCTCTCTTTCGGATATTTATAGCGCGGTGGTTGTTCTCTTCCACCACTAGCCAAAATAAATGTTAAGATGCCAACACGACCAATAAACATAAGAATAATTAATACAAGTTTTCCGATTGTAGTTAAATCAGAAGTGATACCTGTCGATAGTCCCGTCGTTCCAAATGCAGAACATACTTCAACAATTAAACTCATTAATGGTACGTTTTCAGTCATTGATAAAATAAATAGCGCCGAAGCACATAATACAATCCCCATCGTCATAACAACAGATGCCTTTAAAATATCTTCTTCATGTAATTGCCGTTTAAAGACACGTACCGTTCTACCGCCTTTTGCAAACGTATATAGGGAAAGAATATTTACAGCAAACGTCGTTGTACGTATCCCTCCTCCAACTGAACTTGGAGAAGCACCAATAAACATTAAAACACTCATAAATAAAAGCGTCGGCTGTGACAAGTCCCGTATATCCATTGTCGCTAACCCGCCACTTCTCGTTGTAACGGATTGAAACAGTGTATAAAACACCGTTTCATGCCACGTTTTCCCTAATAAAAATTGATTTCGCTCCAATAAAAAAATAACGATTGTTCCAACAATAACAAGAGAAAAGAATGTCGTTGTCGTCAGTTTTGTAAATAGTGAGAAACGAAACAATTGATGTTTTTTCTTACTTAAGTACTGCTTGACCTCCATTAATACAGGAAATCCGATTGCTCCTAAAATAATAAGTAGCATATGAATAATTTGTACAATATAGTCATTTTTATATGGAATAAGCGACTGACCTGTTAAATCAAACCCACCATTCGTCGTCGCACTAACAGCGGCAAAAAAACCGTGAAAATACGCTTCTTGCCAAGTTGGAAAATAGAGTAAAAACCTTGTGCCCAAGAGGAGTGCTCCAACCGCTTCTATTGAAACAATTAAAATTAAAATAGACCGCATGAGCTCAACAAGACCTGACAAATTCCCCTGGTTATGGTCTGCCATAATTAATCTTCTTCGCTGCAGACCAATTTTTTTCCCTGTTAACATCCACACAAATGTACCAAGTGCCATAATTCCTAAACCGCCTAATTGTAATACAAGCGCTAAAATAATAATGCCTGCCGTATTAAACGTATCCGGAATAGAAACCACTGAAAGTCCTGTAACACTTACGGCACTAACGGATGTAAATAACGCATCTATAAATGTCCACTTTACACCTGGTTTAATGAAAAATGGTAAACTTAATAAAATTACCGAAACAATTACTGCTATAAAATAAAATAAAACAATAAGCTGCACCGGACGTAACTTTTGTAAAAATTTCTTTATATTTCTCATTCCATCACTTCGCTACCTTTTTTCTATCGATTAAACAAAGAAAAATCACCATTTTCTTTATTTGTAAATAACTGCTGAAATAGTTTTGCAAATACCATTCCATATACAGTTCCATTTCCCCCATACGGTAATGCATAATACAAATTAGAGATTTTCCTATCTTCTTTACATATAGGAAGGCCGTCATGACTTCCCCCAAATGCAGCAGCCCAATAATATTCGGCTCTTACATTTGAAAGATTTGGAAACATCTCTTGTATAATTTTAGTAAGTACCTCTCGTTTATACAATAACTTTGTATCACCAAGTTTCTGAAGTTGCATGGATTCATCCAATCCGCCTATAATCATTCGATTCTTATACGTACGGAAATATAAATACGGACGAGCAGTCTCCCAAATTAATGATTGTTCGTACCATCCATTAAAATGCTCTTGTTCATTTGTAATAATAGCATAAGAAGTTTCTACTGTTGCATTCGCTTCTTTTTTGCCAAATAGCATTTCATATCCCGTAGCCATAATCACTGCTTTCGCTACAATTTTCTTACCCGTTTTTATATAGGAAACTACATCTTTTTGAACTGACTTAATATGAATAACCTCTGTGTTTTCGAAAATAGAAGCTCCTAATTGATTTGCTTTATGTATAAGACCATGTGCTAACATATACGGGTTCACTTCTGCATCTCCCCCTGTATATAATGCCGCCGGTTTTGTAAATGAATATCGTTTCTTAATATCAGATTCTGTAAAATACGTAACAGGGAATCCGTAACGTTGTAATGTACGATACTCTTCTTGAAGGAATAAAACATCTTCATTCTGACTCGCATAATATAAACTGCTTTTTGGAATGAAACAAGGGTCCATATCTAACTTTGGAACAATCCGTTCTAATGTCTGTAGTGCCTCATAACAAAGCTGATAAGTACGCACCCCTTTTTCTTCACCAAACGTATGAATCATAGAAGTTAATGATTTATCATGAGCAACTTGGAGTATTCCTGTATTTGCAAGTGTACTCCCATTTGCAACTTTTCGCTTATCAATCAATATAACCTTCATGCCTAACAACGTTAAAAAATATGCAATATGAGCACCTGTTTCACCGCTCCCTACAATCAACACATCACATATCATATCATTTTCTAATAGTGGATAACAAGGCATACAAGCTTCTTCATTCCAGTATAACTTCCCTAATGTTAATTTCATAACTATGCTCCTAAATTTTAATTTCCTTTCTTTTATTTTTTGTTACTTTACATAAAAAAATCCAGCTAGCCTATACTAGCTGGATTTTCCATTCCATTCGTATGAACAAACAAAATATTTGTTCAAGCCACCACTACTTTACCTCAATTAGAGCGTTCCTCAAGCCAGTTTCCAACTGTAGGATACGTTTGTTTTACAGCAGTTCCGCCATATACAATTGACATATGTCCTGTCGGCAAGCATACATACTGTTTATCTGTACTAGAAATATGATCTAAGAGCGCCTCTACTTGGCATGGCAATGCAATATGATCACGTTTTGCAGAAATATTTAAGACATTTGCCTTAATGTTTTCAAGTTTTACTTTTTGACCTCGAATTACGAGCTCACCTTTAACCAATTTATTATTTTGATAAAAATCGCGAATCCATTGTCGATACGATTCACCTGGGAATGGAATACCATCTCCAACCCATTTTTGAACGAGCCTCCAGCTTTCAACAAAACGCTCATTTTCTGAACGGTCAAGTAAAGCAACATACGGACCAACGAAGTTCGTAATTGGCTTTAACATTTTATTCCCGAAATCAATCATTTCTGGCGGAATATTCCCAAATGTATCTACCGCTTTATCTAAGTTAAAATACTTTTCATCTAATAATGGACCATATAATCCTGTTTCAGAGAAATCAAATGGACTTGTCATAAAAATTAAATTACGAATTGGCATATGTGGGTGAAGTGCTGCATAAATGGAGGTTAGCGTTCCTCCCATGCAGTAACCAAGTAAAGAAATCTCGTCCGATTTTGCAGTTCGCATGACCTTTTTAACTGCTTTTGCAATATAATCGAACACGAAATCATCAAATTTCAAATGACTGTCTTCTAACCCAAATGTACCCCAATCAAGCATATATACATCAAAACCACGGTCCACTAAATATTCCACCAAACTATTTCCTGGTGTCAAATCCATAATATATGGCTTATTAATTAGCGCATAAATTAATAAAATTGGAACCGAATGTGTTTTTTCCTGCTTTGGAACGTAGCGATACAGCTTCGTTTTATTTTTTGTCCAAATGACCTCTTTTGGAGTTAAACCAACTTGCGGCTCTGGTTCACGCAGTAAAACCTCACTCGCTCTTTTAAAACGACGATATGCTTTTCGGTATTCTTCTGGGTATAGTTCTAATTGCTTTTCCCATTCTGTTACGAATGTAGTCATTTTCCTATCTCCTTTTTGATGGATTTCCTTCTTCAAGAAAGAAGTGCACTCCTGCTATGGATATGCACTTTCTCCGTCCTTCATTACATATATAATCCGCCGTTAATATTTAACTGTTGACCAGTGATATACGCTCCATCACGGCATAGGTATACAACACCTTTTGCAATTTCATCAGCTTGTCCAAAACGTTTCTTTGGAATCTTAGAAACGATTTTTTGACGAACGTCTTCTGGTACTTCTGCTACCATTTCTGTATCAATGAATCCTGGGCAAATCGCATTCACTGTTACATTTGTTTTCGCAAGTTCTAACGCTAATGATTTCGTAAACCCTAACATACCAGCTTTTGCTGCCGAATAGTTTGTTTGGCCAAATCCACCAGCTTGTCCAATAATAGAAGAAATGCTAATGATTCTACCTTCTTCTGATTCTGTTATGTAAGGAAGTGCCGCACTCGTTGTATTAAATACACTACTTAAATTCACATCGATTACGCGATCCCAGTCTTCACGATTTAACTTTTTGAATGTACGATCTCTTGTAATACCGGCATTATTCACAAGAATATCTACCTTACCAAAATGATTTACCGCTTCATCTACAAGGCGCTTTGCATCTTCTAGCTTAGAAACATCTGCTTGTACTGCATATACATCATGACCTTCTAACCCTAATTCATTCACTAGATTTTCAGCTGCTTCTTTACTGCTATTATAGTTAATAACAACCTTTGCACCCTCTTTTGCTAATGCTATTGTAATCGCTTTTCCAATTCCTTTTGCTCCACCTGTTACGATTGCTACTTTACCATTTAATTGAGTCATTTCTTTTCCCCCTTTAATGAATTTATGAACGATAATGAATGAATCGAATTAGCACTTATATAAAAAGCACCATATATAATATTTTTTCGCCGTTATACTGCCTGCAAAAAGGATTCTCCCTTCCCTTTTTGAAACGAGTAAACAAGGCGCTTCATAACTATTTTTTATTTTCTGGTTTCACAGGTGCTTTCGCCGCTTCTTTCACGGGTTCCTGTAATTTTGCTAACACTTCATTTTGTTTTTCAAGTAATTCTAAAATCTTGTCTACCTTATTTTCTAATGTACGAATATCTTGTTTCACTTTTGTTACATCACGCTTTAGCGTAGGAGATTGTCCTAGAGATTCTGCTTTTTCTTCCAAAAATTCTTCAATGTTATCAACTTTATTTTCTAAGTTGATAACAAGCGTAGCTACCCTTGCAATATCTTCTTGAGTTGGTATATTCACTTTTTCTAAATAGCCCTTTGTTGCATCATTTAACATCTTCTGATAAAACAAGTTCAAATCTAGAACGCTTCCCATCCAAGCAGAATACTCTTCTGTTTTGATTGTTTCATTGAGCGCTTTTCCCCAAAATGTTTCAGTCTGTTCATAAGCTTCTTTCCATGCTTGTAGTGGATCGAATTTTTGATCAATCACTTCTCCTACACTCCCTTATTCGTTTTTGAAACAATTCAACCTATTCACTATTTTCTAATATTCTGAATAAAACTTCAAGTCTGTATTTTATTTTTTTCTATATTCTAACAAATGTATTGACATTGAAAACAGATAGGTGTAAATTGCACTTATAAGCAAAAAATTCCATCTGACTGATTCATGAGGTGATGCACAATCATGCTACATAATGAACCAGAACAACAAGAAAGTTTGGAAAAAAACCAATCCAAACAACCAAACTCCATGCCAAAAAACTTCTTAGTTCCCTTCTTACTTCTATGTCTAAAAGACTGGAGTCTTCACGGTTACAAACTGATTCAAATGCTAATGGATATCGGCTTTTCTTCTGTTGACCAGGGTAATGTGTATAGAACATTACGCAAGTTAGAAAAAGAAAACCTTATTTCTTCTACTTGGGATACAAGTGAAGGCGGACCAGCAAAGCGAATTTATTCTTTAACAGAATATGGAGAGCAATATTTAGCAACATGCGCGACCTCTTTTGAACATTATCAAAATATGCTGCGGACGTTTTTCACGTTATATACCAACGCATTCTTTCCATTTTCTACTTCTCCAGAAAAGGATGAGAAAAACTCTTCATCTTCACCTGGTGGTACAGCAGAATAATCTGCGTTCACAATATGCAAAAAAACATTTGGAGGTCAAACCATGGAAACTAAACCATACGAACTTGTCGATGCATTTTGGAAAAATTGGTCACATTCTCTTTCCCTTTTCTCTTCAGCAGGGAAACAATTAGAACAACTTACTTTAGAAACATTAAAACAACAACAAGATGCTTTGCATAAATTAACAGCAGGGGTAGATGAACTCGAAAAAGAACTACAACAATTCACTACTCAATTGAATAGTCAATATACAGAATACGTGAAGCAATTTACAGGAAATTCCTTAAACGAACAAATTAACGAATGGCAAGAAAAATGGAATGAACTTTCTAATCATATTCGTCAACTAACTGTGTCTCCAACAAAAACATCTTTATCAATTCTTACTCAAACGAGTGGCCAGTTTGAAGAAACAACAAAACAATTCATTGAACAACAACAACTTCAACGGGACGAGGTTCAAAAACAACTAGAAAGTTTTTTGGAAGAATTCAAATCTACGCAGTTGGAACTCGTACAAAAGTTCGAGGAAAACTCAAAAAATCTATTTACTTCCATCAAGTAAGAAAAATGTGGCAGCTTACCGCAGAACAAACTAAACTCTTTCTTCCTCCCATTACATCAAGATGGCTTACATTTTTCGATATGGAAAAGAAGGAGGAAAAAATGAATCCATTTCAAGAAGCACAGTCTGTTCAAGAGCTTCATTATGATGAGATTCAAGTTGGCGATCAAGCATCCTTAACAACAACGATTACGAATGAGGACATTATCACTTTTGCAAAACTGACTGGGGATGTAAATCCAATTCATATTCTAGACTCTTTTGCAAAAACAACAATGTTTAAAGAAAGAATTGCACACGGTATGCTTGTTTCAGGATTTATTTCTACCGTTCTTGGAACAAAATTACCAGGGAAAAATACAATTTATTTATCACAAAATGTATCATTTCGGGCACCTGTAAAAATTGGTGACACTTTACGCGTAGTTGCAGAAGTGATCAAAAAACGTGATGATAAAAAAATTATTACATTGCAAACAAATGTATATAATCAGTTGAATAACCTCGTTGTCGAAGGGACGGCAACAATACTGAAAAAAGAGTAGCAAATGTGCTACTCTTTTTTCATATCCAATAACTTCTAATCTCACCGATTACTTCCGTGTATGGTCAAACATATAACACATACACTAACGATACCAGTTTATACAGTGAATACATCTCTTCACTGTTCATTAAAAACAAATAAACTGGAATATAAATTAGGATGTGTGATCAATGGTAAAAACAAATAAATTACTTGTTCCTGGCGCTGAGCAAGCATTGGAACAATTTAAATATGAAATTGCTCAAGAATTCGGTGTAAGCTTAGGTTCTAATACAGCATCTCGTTCTAACGGATCTGTCGGTGGCGAAGTAACAAAACGTCTCGTTTCCTTAGCACAACAGCAATTACGTGGATAACCCTATAAACAATGGATTCAAGAGGCAGACACATTCTGCCTCCTTTCTTTTGCACAACATACATTGTAATCCTTCTTCACATACTACAAAGAGCAAACCGAAAGGAAAGATGTATGCTATGAAAAGGATTAATATCAGAATGAGCCCACCTCATGTACTTACATTATCTTTTATTGCACTATCCATTATCGGAACATGCCTATTAAAACTACCTATCTCCACTACAACTTCTATTTCTTGGCTAGATGCCCTCTTTACAACTGTTTCTGCATGTACAGTTACAGGACTCGGCGTTGTTGACACCGGGAAAATATTCACCTTATTTGGGCAACTTGTCATTTTAACACTCATACAAGTTGGCGGTCTTGGGATTATGAGCTTTGCCATATTAATTGCGATTATGCTCGGAAGAAAAATCGGTCTTCAAAATCGAATTTTACTACAACAAGCGTTAAACCAAACAAATATCGGCGGAGTGATCCGTCTTGCAAAATCATTATTTCTATTTTCTTTTACTATTGAATGTTTTGCTACCCTTCTTCTTGCTTTTGAATGGATTCCAAAATACGGTTTTTCCAATGGACTATATTACAGTTTTTTTCATGCTATTTCAGCATTTAACAACGCCGGATTTTCCATTTGGACTGATAATTTAATGTCACAATCTCATAGTATACTCGTCAACATAGTCATTTCTTCTCTCATCATTTTAGGTGGAATTGGTTTCACAGTCATAGTGGATATAAAAAGAAAACGAAACTTTAAGAACCTTACGTTACACTCTAAACTTATGCTCTCTTCTACTCTTATTATAAACATAGCTGCTACAATTTTAATTTTTATATTTGAATTCCATAATCCACTTTCCATGAAAGGATTTACACCGTTTGAAGAAGGACTAGCAGCCTATTTCCAAGCTGTTTCCACACGTACCGCTGGATTTAATACTGTAGACATGGCACAACTAACAAAACCATCACTTTTACTCATGATGTTACTTATGTTCATTGGAGCTGGTAGTGCTTCAACAGGCGGAGGCATTAAATTAACAACCTTTTTAATTATGTTATTAGGAGTACTTAAATTTTTGCAAGAACAAAATGATATTGTCATCTTTAAAAAATCAATCAAAGATGGTTTGATTGTAAAATCACTTGCCATTGTAGTCATTTCAATCTCATTTATTTTCTTCGCTATATTAATTTTAAGTATCACCGAACAAGTTCCACTCTTAATGAGTGCCTTTGAAGTATTCTCAGCATTTGGGACTGTTGGTCTGAGTATGGGACTTACCCCTAAGCTTACAATAATCGGAAAGCTAACGATTATATTTATGATGTTTTTTGGAAAAATGGGCCCTTTAACATTAGCATTTGCTTTTGCACGTAAAAAACAAAGAAAGATAAAATATCCGAACGAAGACATTTTAACGGGTTGACAAACATTTACATTACTTATATAATGAAAATACAATAGCATATCTCCAAAGGGGAGTAGCGTCCAAGAATTTATTCTTGGAAACAAAGTCGTCATTACGTAGAACCTAGTTCTTCCGGCTTTGTTGGCATTTTCATTACATATGTCTAGCAAGACCTTTGCCTATCAACGGCAGAGGTCTTTTTTGTATTTTCTAGCTTATTCCACCGTTGATAGGCTGGAGTATGGGGAAACTAAACAGTGGGGAACCTCTTCACTTGTTTAATATTTATACAAATGAGAGGAGAATGTACATGGATGTATCATTATTATTGGAGTATGGTTGGGTATTATTAATTTTAGTTGCATTAGAAGGAATTTTGGCAGCTGATAATGCGCTAGTTCTTGCTATCATGGTAAAACATTTACCAGAAGAAAAACGAAAAAAAGCATTGTTTTACGGTTTAGCAGGAGCTTTCGTCTTCCGCTTTGGGTCATTGTTTATGATTTCTTTCTTAGTCGACGTATGGCAAGTGCAAGCAATCGGTGCGATTTACTTAATGTTTATCGCTGGTAACCACTTATTCAAAACATACGTTAAGAAGAATTCACATGAGGAAAATGAAGAGAAAGAATCAAAAAAGAAAAAAGAAAATTTTTGGTGGACAGTATTTAAAGTTGAAGTTGCTGACATTGCGTTTGCTGTTGATTCTATTTTAGCGGCAGTTGCATTAGCAATGACTTTACCAAAAACAGGCCTTGGTACAATTGGTAGCCTTGATACAGGACAATTCCTAGTTATTTTTGCAGGCGGAATGATCGGATTAATTATTATGCGATTTGCTGCAACTGCTTTCGTACAACTATTAAAACGCAAACCTGGATTAGAAACTGCTGCTTTCTTAATCGTTGGTTGGGTTGGTGTTAAATTAGCTGTTTACACATTAGCTCACCCTGCTTTAGGTGTTATTCCACACAGTTTCCCAGAGTCTACTCCATGGAAATTAGGATTCTGGATTGTATTAATCGGAATTGCAGCTGGCGGTTGGTTCTTCTCAAAAGATACAACTGTCGAAACTTCACAAAAGAATTTGGATGAAAAAGCGCTGTAACAACAGCGCTTTTTCATTTACTCCACATTAACTAATCCATTAGGTTTCACTTTACTACATAAAACTACCCCTCTGCTTTTACAAACATATGATATTATACTACATTTTGTTAACGCTTTCATTTTCAAGGTATGTCCTTTTTGTGAAATATTGCACAAACTTATTGAATCTAGGAGTAAATACGTGTACTTTATTCATATAAGGAGTATTTACAGACAATGCACTAAAGGAGCGTATTACTTATGCTAGAACAAGGATTAGCTTACGTTGTACAACTTGCGCAGAAGAAGAAAAAAATGCTGGATGCAAATCCAACGCAATACTTCATTCGCGCTGCACTAGCTGGCATCTATATCGGCTTTATTATTGTATTATGTTTTAAACTAGGTAACTTTTTTCATATCGCAAATTCACCCGGAACATATTTAGCAGCTTCTATGTTTTTTGGAATTGCACTTATCTTAATTATATATGGTGGAGCTGAATTATTTACAGGAAATACAATGTATTTTACAGTTGCAACTCTGCGAAAAGAAACTACAATTATCGATACACTTCGTAATTGGGGTGCTTGTTATGCGGGTAATTTAGCAGGTGCAGTATTTTTCGCATTCCTATTTTATGCAACTGGTATTTTCGAAGCAATTGATCATGAACATTTAATGAGCAAAGTCGTTGAAGTAAAAATGGGAACACCTACAATGCAATTATTTTTCAAAGCGATTTTATGTAACTGGCTGGTGTGCCTGGCATGTTTCCTTCCTTCTCAAGTAAAAGGCGATACTGCAAAAATACTGATCATGATGTTTCTTGTCTTCACTTTCTTCTTATCTGGTTATGAACATAGCATTGCAAACTTATCACTATTTGCATTATCTTTAGTATCACCGCATCCTGATACAATTTCTTTCGCTGGTGCTATCCATAACTTAATTCCGGTTACACTTGGTAACATTATTGGTGGATCCGTATTTGTTGGTATGGTATATCATTATTTAACTATAAAAAATCCAGAGCCTAAGTTGGCAGAAGGTAACTTAGAAGCAATTCAACAAGAAGAAATTATACCTTTACAAGCACATGTGAAACACTAAAAAGTTCCAAGGATCCCTTGGAGCTTTTTAACTTCCTGTACATTTCACTTGTATATTTCGGGAAATATCTCCCGCTTCCTTTCCCTTATTTACCCCGCATTAACGTGCAGTAAGACCTCCACCTCAAAATTCAATGAGAGCAAAGAAGTTAGGTGGAGGATCAACTGCACGTAAAAGCCCGATTGGTGAGGGCTAATAATCAGTAGGGGATGAAGCTCCCTACTGATTAAAGTTTCACTTTATCCGCTCTAACATGTACTGCATACCAATTGAATCATTTGTATGTAAATGAATTTCCTGTACGTAAAGACCTTCCGTACAAAAAACTTCCAAAAAATTCAAACCATTTTTCTGACGTCATCCCATATTATAGTCGAGAGATAGAATACTCACATCATGGTCTCTAACAATTTTGACAGCCTCTTCTACCGTTGTTACTAAAACATAACCGGATGGACAAGGCCTTTGATCATCCATATACACTTTCATCCTCTATCTCTCCTTTTACTCCAAAGATACCATAACCAAATAACAGACGGTTCCCAGTGCAATAAACGGCCCGAATGGTAAAGCTTGTTTTCGATTCATCCGTCTTAATAAAATAGCAATTCCGAAAAAACAAAGGCTCACGCTAGAAGCGAAGCAAAGCACAATAAAAATTGCTTTCGCCCCTATTATAAATCCGAGCAGTGAAAGAAATTTCACATCGCCTCCTCCAAGTCCATATGGAAATATGATTTGAACGAGATATAATGCACTAAATATCGTTCCTCCACCTATCAAGCTATCCCACAAAGGAACGAACGAAATAAAAATACGCTCTATTAAAAATAAACAAGCAAAATAAACTAAAACGACATCTGGAATTAACATATAGAACAAATCTGTCATCGTAATAATAATGAGTAAAGAAAGTAACGTCCATATAAAAATGAGTTCTTTCTCCATTCCAATCACACACGTAAAAAAAAGAAAAATGCCCCCTGTTATCACTTCAAACAATGTGTAAATAAAAGGTATTTTCATTTTACAATGAATGCAGCGACCTCTTTGCAAACAAAACGAGACAATTGGAATAAGTTCTTTCGGACTTAGCGTATGATGACAGCCATGACAATAAGAACGCGGAGTAATAATAGATTGTCCCACTGGAATACGTACTGCTACAACTGTATAAAAAGAACCAAGCACCGTTCCTATTAAAAAAGCATATAAATAAAATGTCACACCACCCTCTCCTTTCCCCCAAAAATATAACAAAAAGAGTGCGGTACTTCCATTTCGCATTATCTGTATTCTAATAAAAAAAGCAGGCCATTTCTTAGCCTGCTTTTCTCCATTTTACACTACGAAATAATATGCTTTTAATGGTCCGTGTACACCTACAACAAGATTCATTTCAATATCAGCTGAATTACTTGGTCCCGTAATGAAATTAATACAAGATGCTACTCCTTCTCCATTCTCTACACGCGTATTCATATCATGAACCGCTTGTGTGATACGTGGTACGATTGTTTCACGTGGAATGATTGCACAATAAATTGTAGGCAAGAAATGTAAAGAACGACCTTGTCCTTTATGACTTTGCACGACAATTGTACCAGATTCTGCTAATGTGTAATCACTAAAGGCAATACCGATATTTGCTTTTTCAGCCAAGCGAATATTTTCTTCTTTTTTCTCTGGATCCCAAGTGTTTACTTCAACATTTTGACTTGGAAGCTCTTTAGAAAATAACGAATTCAAACCGTACGAAGTAAAACGCTCATCTTCTGATAATAAAATAGGTCCGCCACCGTTTTCAAGAATTACCTTTTGCATCGCTATACTTAGTTCATCTTTTGACGTTTCAATTACAGTCGTATGAATGTTCGTACACTGTTTTTTGAATACTTCCAGCAATTCTTCCTGTGAATAATCTTTCAGCGTTTCTACGTTTACATTATTTTTCCACGCTGGACGCTGCACACCTTCTGTTTTACGTGCACGTCCAAGTTCTTTGGCAATGTTCTCTAAAAAAGAATCACGGTTTTGAATTGTCCCTGTCATCGGTCGTTCCCGCCTTTCTTATGATCTTTATACCAATCACGGAATCTTTCCTTACTTGGAGCTGGAAACTCACGAATATCCGTCCAGTTTTTCAACGGCCCTACGCCTTTCGTTACACGATTACCAGACGTAAATGGACTCATTGCTGCTGGAGCCATTTTCGATCCCATTTTGTATAACGCCGCTGAAGAAGCACCCATACTAAACATCTTCATTGCTAGTTTTTCTGCAAGTGGTGCTCGTCCTTCTTTTTCAACAATAACTTGACGATGTTTTAATAATAAATCATGTAGTGGAATTTTTACCGGACAAGCTTCTGTACAAGCCCCACATAAACTAGATGCATATGGTAATTCTTTATAATCATCATATCCCCCTAAAAGCGGTGTTAATACAGCACCAATTGGTCCTGAATAAATGGAACCGTAAGAATGTCCACCCACATGACGATACACAGGACATACGTTTACACAAGCTGCACAGCGAATACATTGTAAAACTTGACGGAATTCAGAGCCAAGAATTTGAGAACGCCCATTATCTACGACAACTAAATGGAACTCCTCTGGTCCATCTACTTCCTCTTCTTGAATTGGCCCTGCTACTGTTACATAACTTGTTAGTTTTTGCCCAACCGCACTACGGCACAGTAAACCAACAAGAACATCTAGTTCTTCCATCGTTGGAACCATACGTTCCATACCCATTACTGCAATTTGTGTTTTTGGAATCGACATAACAAGGTCAGCATTCCCTTCGTTTGTTACTAAACAAAGAGAGCCTGTATTCGCAACTGCGAAGTTACATCCCGTTACCCCAATTTCAGCATCCATAAATTTTTCACGAAGTTGTTTACGAACAAACTTTGTCATTTCATATGGATCATCAGAATTTTCATATCCAAGTTTTTCTTTAAATACATCACGAATTTGCGTTCTGTTTTTATGAAGTGCTGGTGCAATGATATGAGATGGTGGATCGTTATCCACTTGCAGGATGTACTCACCTAGGTCACTCTCTAACACTTCACAACCAATTTCTTCAAGCGCATGGTTCATACTAATTTCTTCCGTTACCATCGACTTTGATTTCACGACTTTTTTCGCTTGCTTCTTTTTCGCTACTTCTTGAATGTACTGTGCTGCTTCTTCTTTCGTTTTCGCAAAGAAAACATGTCCGCCTCTTTTAGATACATTTTCACTCAGTTGCATTAAATAGTAATCTAGATTTTCTAACGTATGCTGACGAATTTGTTCACCAAGTTCACGCCACTCTTCCCAATTTCCTAATTCATCGGCTGCTTTTAATCTATTTGTATACAAACGCGTTTGTGCAGAAGATACTGCACCGCGCATAAATGAATCTTGAATTCCATCGCCAACGCGATCATTAAATTTTTTCTCACTGATTTTCATAGACATAGCTTATGTTCCCCCTTCATGAGCGACTATTCAATACCTCAGCAATATGCATTACTTTTACTTCTTTACCTAAGCGCTCAATACGTCCGCCAATGTTTAACAAACACCCACAGTCAGCACCAATTAAATAATCAGCACCTGTTTCCATTACACTATCAACTTTCTCATCTACCATTTGCTCAGAAATTGGTGTCATCTTAACTGAAAACGTTCCTCCAAAACCGCAACAATTTTGTACGTTTGGCAGTTCTTTTACAGTTAATCCTTTCACATTTGATAGTAAAATTCCTGGTGCTTCTTTTACTCCAAGCATGCGTGTCATATGACAAGATTTATGAACAGTTGCTGTACCTTCTAAGTTAGCTCCCACATCTGTAACTTTTAATACATCTACAATAAATTGTGTTAATTCAAATGTTTTATCTGCCACTTTTTGTGCACGTGCTGCCCACTTTGGATCATCTTTAAAAACGTGTGGATACTCGTGAAACATTGTCGCACAAGAACCAGATGGCGTAACGATGTATTCTGCATCTTCAAAAGTTTCAATCATATGTTTCATCGCTTCTTTCGCTGCCTCTACATGTCCGCTATTATAAGCTGGTTGACCACAACAAACTTGCGCTTCTGGAAATTCAATTTCACAACCTAAACGCTCCAACAATTCAACTGTTGCTTTCCCGACATTCGTTTCAAACATATCGACTAAGCAAGTAACAAACAAAGTAACTTTCATAATTATAATTCCCCCTCATTACAACTTCGCCAACAATCATATGGTCATCAGATGACTAGATAGAAAGAAGAAGTTAGGAATATTTTCCTACCTGATCCTCTCCCTAAAAGAAAACGCTTACTTAACCTTTCTTCTATTTTATCAAAAAAATAAAATTTCGAAAGACTAAATCACGAATTTATACCTCTTCTACCTGTGACAATATGCTCTACATTTGTTAAATGATTTAGCATTGCTTGCTGTGCAGATTCTACATCTTGCTCCAATACCGCATCATATATAGCTTGATGCTCTTCTAAAAGTCGTTCTGCTGTTGTTTGTTCACCATATAAAATAATGCGTCTTGATTCTCCTATCGTTTCAGCAATCATTTCTGAAACATGATTCATAAGTTCAAGTAAGATGTTATTATGCGAAGACTCTGCGATCCCCATATGAAAATGAAAATCCGCTTTTTCACCAGCTTTTTCATTCCCAATGCTTTTTGCCATTTCATCTAACCAGTGTTTCATATTTTGTAAATTATCTTCTGTACGCTTCGCTGCAGCTGCTCGAACTGCCCCCACTTCAAGCACTTTACGAACTTCTAATAAATCCAAAATATCTTCTTTCTTCATTAACAACGTATGATTTAACGACTTTGTTAATGCTGAAGAATCGAAGTTTTTCACATATGTCCCTTCCCCTTGTTTCATTTCAATTAAGCCCATTGCCCGCAAAGCACTCAGCGCTTCACGAACTGCAGATCTGCCAACTTGAAACTGCTCAGCTAATTGATGAACAGGAAGAAGTTTGTCACCAGGTTTTAACGTACCATTTTTAATCATTGTTAAAATGGCTTCAGATACCTCTTCGTAAATTTTTTTCGGTTTAATAGATTTGTATTCCAGTTAAATCACCTCAGTATCATCCAAACAACAATTAAAACGATTTATAAGAACATAGCATCCATACCTATTTTAGAACGAATTGGTAAGAAGTACAAATGTTTTGTTCATAAAATCGTCAAATTCTTGCTATATGCAGTAAAATAATGGTTATTATACCCATAATTGATTTCTATTTTTTCTATGTCAATACCAGTTAAAAAACGCTAAAATTTTTCTTTTTAGTTTGAAAAGAGCATATAGCCATGCATAGAAGCAGTTAGATCTTTTTTTAATCCCTTGCCAAGTGTAAACAAAAGAAGAAAACGGGTGCGGGTCAGCCTTTATTCTTTGTAACCGCAACTTGTATATTGAAAAAGCATGTTCTAACCAAGCTAGAACATGCTTTTTTCCTCATTTCTCTCACATTAACGGGCAGTAAGACCCCACTGATTAAAGTTTCACTTCATCTTTAATTGTATAATAACTGTTGTGCCCTTTCCTTTTTTGCTTTCAACCTGCCACTCTCCATCATGGATATGCACAATTTGTTTTACAATGGCAAGCCCTAAACCGGTTCCTCCATGCTGACGACTTCTCGCTTTATCTACCCGGTAGAACCTTTCTCCCAGTTGCCCTAGATGTTCCAAATCAATTCCAATTCCCGTATCTTTTATTCTCAGTTCACAATACTTATCTTGTTTCTCCAAATGTATGGCAATACTACCATTTTGATTTGTAAAACGTATCGCATTATCTAACAAGTTATGAAGCACTTGTTGCATCCGATCCTCATCAATCATAACAATAATATCTGGATCAAGATTCGTTGAAATATGCAGTTGTTTCTCTGTACTTTTCAATTCATACGTTTCAAGTACATCTTCAATGAGCTGTGCGAATACGATTGGTTGTTTCTTTAATGGAAAGTGCTCTCCTTCTAGCTGCGCTAAGTCTAACAAATCGTGCACAAGCCGCTGCATGCGCCCCGCTTCTTTATGGATAAGTTGTGTAAATTTCGATTGCTGTTCTCCCTTTGCAACGCCATCTAAAATTGCTTCACTATACCCTTTAATATAACTAAGTGGCGTCCGAAGTTCATGCGAAACGTTCGCTAAAAACTCCTTGCGTTTTGCATCTTCAGTCTCCAATGAAGTTGCCATTTTGTTAAATGCTTTACCTAGGCGACCAATTTCATCTTCAGATGAAATTGTAATACGCTCAGAAAAATCTCCTGTTGCCATATGATTGGCAACTTGTTCCATTTGTGAGAGCGGCTTTGTAATTGCGATAATAATTTTTCTACCAATCCATACTGTAAGTAAAATCATAACTAGAGCTAACGGAGCCAAAATAAGTCCCATATCATAAATTAGATCTTTAATACTCTTTAATGGGATATATGAGTACACAATTCCAACTAACTTCTTACCATCTAAGACAGGAATGACAACTCCCATAATATTACGATCGAAATGCTCTTCATATCCAACTTTTGTAACCGTCTTTCCATCCAATAATGTTTGTCTATCATTCTCACTAATAAGAGAATGATGATGTACATCAAAAGGTAAACAAGCACTTAAATCACGCGGATTACTCACAAAAAGGACATCCGCAATCGAGATGCTATCAAACGCCCGGACTTTCTCTTCAAATACCGACACATCTTTATGTTTGTTATATTGGGATACGAGTTGTTTTCCTTCCATTACTAGTGAATCTTCGATATTTTGAACATATAACTTTTCATATGAATATAAGGACACGAAATAGAGAAAAGAAACTGTTACACATACTGCACATACTACCGTAAGCCAAAGCTTTTGTACCATCGTAAACATGTTACACCTCAAATTTATAACCTACACCCCATACCGTTTGAATGTAGTTTCCACTTTCTCCAAGTTTTAAACGCATCGTTTTGACATGTGTATCTACCGTTCTTGTACTTCCTGCATAGTCATATCCCCATACTTTTTCAAGCAATTGCTCCCGGCTGAATACTTGTCCATTATGCACACAAAGAAAATACAGTAAATCAAACTCTTTTACCGTAAGGGAGACTGTCTCACCGTTCGTCTCAATTTTCCTGCTTTTTTCATTAATTCGGATTGGACCAAATTGAAGTTCTTCTTGTTGCTCTTCTTGCTTTGTATATCTTCTTAATACAGCTTCCATACGAGCGATGAGTTCTCCAGGACTAAATGGCTTTACAATATAATCGTCTGCTCCCATCCGTAAGCCATTCACACGGTTCCATTCTTCTCCTTTTGCTGTTAAAAAAATAATCGGTACATCAGAGGTTTTTCGGATTTCTTGACAAACTGAAATCCCATCCATCTCTGGCATCATAATATCTAAAATGACAAAATCGTAATGATCTATATCAAGCATATGAAGGGCATCTTTTCCGTTCTCCGCTTCTCCCCATTCATATCCGAAATTATCTAAATACATGCCAACAAGCTGCCTCATATCACTTTCATCATCTACAAGTAACACTTTATGTTTCTTCATTTCTCTCTCCCCTCACGCTCCGCCAGTTGAAATGGCCCTTTACCAACCGCGATTGTTTGTTTCACTTTCATTTTTTGAATATCAATTACATATACTTCATTACTATCATAGCTAGCTACATAACCTTCTTTCTCGTCTTTCAAAAAAACGAATGGATTGGACCCTACCTCAAGAGATCCTACTTCTTGATATGTTCGTGTATCGAATTTTCGTAATGTATTTGATCCATGACTTAAAGCATACATAAATCTTTCATCACCCGAAATACTAACTGGCATAAATGGTGCATGTAAAGAACGAACCATCTGTCCATCTTCTAAAGAATAGACCAATACTTTCTCATTCACTTGCGTACCATCACCATGCCCGCCAATCCATATTTCCTTTCCATCAGCGCTAACCATGGCCCCAGTTGATGCTGGTGGTACCATAAATGAATGCACAACTTTCTTTTGGTCTAAGTCAATCGTGGATAGCTGTGTATCATAGAAGTTCAATACATGTAATTGTTTATCATGCTGCACCATTGTTAGCGGGCCTTTCCCTACCGAAACACTTCCGGTCTCTTTTCCATTGATCGTAAAAAAGCGTACTTTTTGTTCATTTTGATCAGCCATAAATAATTGTTTTCCATCGTTTGCTACGATGACATTCGTAATCCCTTTTCCTGTCTTCCATTTTTCCACTTGGTTTCCTTCTGTTAACGAATATATATATGCATATTCTAACTGCTTACCATATACAAGCATGTCCTCCCCACTTGGTAACAGTGCGACCCCTGTAATAGGCTCTTTGAATTCCCATGTTGTTACTATCTTTTTCGACTTTTTATCAATAAAACTAACGCTACCTTCTTTAATATTTGTTGTTATGATGATACTTTTATTTTTAGCAATCGGTGTATATGAATTACCTTGACATCCTGCTAACAGAAAGAAAAAACATAGCAGAAAAAAGTATTTCTTCAAAAGATTCCCTCCATCTTTAGATGATTTCGTTATAATTGTAAAATAGCAAATATTTGTGAGGAAAGTGTGAAATCTTCCTGTTTTTTAAAACTCCGTATATAATGGTACAACAAATAGAAATAGAGGTGTACCATTTATGCTTTTTCCTGATTTAGCAAATAAAATTGTCCGCGAAGTTCGAAGGCTAATTGACGAAAATATTATTATTATTGATATAAAAGGCACAATTATTGCTAGTACAGATATAGCGCGAATTGGGCAATTCCACGAAGGTGCTCTTCGCTGTGCGAAAGAAAAGAAAACCGTTATTGTTACAAAAGAAGACGAACAGTATTTACAAGGAGTAAAAGCAGGAATGAATCTCCCACTTCTTTTCCACGATGAAGTAATCGGTGTCATCGGTATTACAGGTGAACCTGAAAACATTTCACAATACGGAGAAATATTACGGAAAATGACTGAGTTATTAATTCATGAAAATTATTTTTTAGAACAATTAGAACTTGAACACCGTTCCTATGAAGCTTTTGTTTTTGACTGGTTACAAAGCAACGATTGGTCTTCGAGTTTTCTCGATCGTGCGAAAACACTCGGCATTGATTTACACACAAAAAAACAACTTATTTTATTTTCATTTGATCAAGATGATACGATGCTGCAACGCAAAATTTGGCAGCACATTCGTAACTTATTAGCGAAAGAGGAACTATTTGTACGCTGGGGAAATGACCGTTTTATACTATTTACAGCAAAGGAAACAAAGAAAAGAACGTTTCAATTTTTAAAGAGATTGAAGCAAGATTGTGAATCTTTATTTCCTATTACACTCTATATCGGTATTGGACAAACTGTCATGCCAAATGAGATGCATCTATCATACGAGCAAGCATTGCGTGCACTTTCAGTAGCCTTTGAAACGAAAGGCATTATATTTAATGAAGATTTACGTTTAGAAATGTGCCTACAAGATATTACAGCTGAAACTCGTGACGAATTTCTTCAACGTACGATTTATCATTTACTTCCTGCAACTGAACTCATGCAAACACTGCGCTTATTTATCGAACATAATCAATCGTATAAACAAACAGCAGAAATGTTACACATTCATATTAATACTTTACATTACAGACTAAAAAAAATAGAAGATTATACCGGGCTTGACCCAAAACAATTTAAAGATTTGATCATTTTATACTTTGCACTTCTTTTATTAGATAATCACACAAAAAAAGACAGTAAAATCAATTAATCTTCAGTTGATTATACATAGAAAGAAATCCCCTACTTTTTTATGATTATAATGAAAACACTGTTAGAACGTGTATAATCTTATTTTCTTACAATCAGTAAATTTTTTATAACACAGTACTGAATAATGAAATGAGTCAAATTTTTATGAATAGGATAAACAAGTTAACAGTTTGAGGGGGATTTTCTAATGTTAGAACAACATATTATTGATTCATTCGTATCTATTGTTGGTAAAGATAATGTAGATACGTCCAACATGGGACGTTTAACGTATAGTTATGATGCAACGCCAAATTTCCAAGCGATGCCTGATGCAGTTGTCGCACCGCGCAATACGCAAGAAGTAGCTGATATATTAAAGGTATGTAATGACCATAAAGTCCCAGTTTATGTTCGCGGGTCTGGAACAAACCTTTGTGCGGGAACATGCCCACTTGAAGGAGGGGTTGTTCTGATCTTCCGACATATGAATAACATTTTAGAAATAGATGAAGAAAATTTAACAATTACTGTGCAAGCTGGTGTCATTACACTTGATATTATTAAAGCTGTAGAAGAAAAAGGGTTATTTTATCCACCAGATCCAAGCTCCATGAAAATCTCTACAATTGGCGGTAATATCAATGAAAATTCCGGCGGCTTACGCGGTTTAAAATACGGTGTAACACGAGATTATGTGATGGGTCTTGAAATTGTCTTGCCAAATGGTGATATTATTCGCACCGGTGGTAAATTAGCAAAGGACGTAGCTGGCTATGATTTAACACGCCTATTCATCGGCTCTGAAGGCACACTTGGTGTTGTAACAGAAGCCATTCTAAAGCTTGTCCCAATGCCTGAAACAAAGAAAACAATGCTTGCATTATATCAAGACATCAATGAAGCAGCTCGTGCTGTATCAGCAATCATTGCCAATAAAATCATTCCAGCAACACTTGAATTTTTAGATCAACCAACAATTGAAGTAGTAGAAGAGTTTGCACAAATCGGTTTACCCACAGATGTAAAAGCTATTCTCCTAATCGAACAAGATGGATCTCCTGAAGTTGTGAACCGTGATATTGAAAAAATGGCTGAAGTTTGTCGTTCTATGCATGCAGTTGACGTTCGCGTTGCCAAGGACGAAACAGAAGCAGATGCACTTCGTACAGCACGCCGCAGTGCTCTCTCTGCTTTAGCAAGGCTGAAACCTACAACCATTTTAGAAGATGCTACTGTACCACGTTCTCAAATTGCTTCTATGGTTGAAGCAATTAATGCCATCGCTAAAAAATATGATATTGCTATTTGTACATTCGGGCATGCTGGTGATGGAAACTTACATCCAACATGCATGACAGATGCTCGTAATAAAGAAGAAATGCATCGCGCTGAACAAGCCTTTGCAGAAATCTTTGAAAAGGCAATTGAACTTGGCGGTACCATTACAGGTGAACACGGCGTTGGTGCCATGAAAGCTCCTTATTTAGAGTTGAAGTTAGGAAAAGAAGGCATCGCTGCTATGAAAGGCATTAAACAAGCTTTCGATCCACATAACATTATGAACCCTGGGAAAATGTTTGCTAAGGACTCTCGTAAAAGAGTGGTGGTAGAAAGATGACTACTCTAAACAAAGAAAAAATTCAAAAAGAATTTAAAGAACGTCTAAATGAAGATGAATTATTAAACTGTATGCGATGCGGATTTTGCCTGCCAACTTGTCCTACTTACATTCAATCTGGATATAAAGAGTCTCATTCTCCGCGCGGTCGTATCGCTTTAATGAAGGGCGTTGTTGACGGCTTAATTGAACCGGATGAAGATGTTGAAAATACATTGAATGTTTGTCTTGGTTGCCGTGCTTGTGAACCCGTTTGTCCATCTGGCGTAAACTACGGACATTTATTAGAAGAAGCACGAGATATTATTAATCAAAATAAAAAATTCTCTATGCCGGTCAAAGCTGTTCGCAAAATGGTATTTGAAGGGTTATTCCCTCATCAAAATCGCATGCGAACATTAACAGGACTCATCGGCTTTTATCAGCGCTCTGGCTTACAAACGTTAACACATAAAACAGGCATTATGAAGTTGTTCCCAGATACAATTGCAACAATGGATCTCGTCTTGCCAAAAGTGCCTAAAATGAAAGAGATGAAAAATCGCCCTGTGTTTTTACCAGCTGAAACAACAAAGAAAAAACGTGTTGCTTTCTTTACTGGTTGTTTAATGGATACTATGTTTTTAGAAACAAATAACGCTACAACAAAACTCCTTCAGCTTGCTGGCTGTGATATTGTAATTCCAAAAGAACAAAGTTGTTGCGGAGCACTTCATGGTCATGCCGGAGAAAAAAGCGGTGCAAAAGAGCTTGCAAAACGAAACATCCAAGCCTTTGAAGATTTAAAAATTGATTATATTATTACAAACGCCGGCGGTTGCGGCGCATATCTCGTAGATTATGACTACTTATTAAAAGATGATCCAAAGTGGGCAGAACGTGCAAAACAGTTTGTTGCGAAAATAAAAGATATTACAGCTATTTTAGTGGAATTAGATTTTCATAAACGGACTGATTTACGCCTTCCTCCGCAAATTATTACGTATCAAGATTCTTGTCACTTGCGTAATGTCATGCGGACATCTTCTCAGCCACGTATGCTGTTACAAGCAATTCAAGGTGTAACCTATCGTGAAATGAAAGAAGCAGATCGTTGCTGCGGTTCTGCAGGTATTTATAATATTGTACACTCTGAATTATCTATGGAATTTTTAGATTACAAAATGGAACGTGTTCATGAAGCAGACGCGGCAACCATTGTCACTGCAAATCCAGGTTGCTTACTACAAATGAAACTCGGTATTGAACGAGAAAAACTCTCTCATAAAATGAGAGGCATTCACATTGTAGATTTATTATTAGAAGCAATTGAATACAATTCGTAATATATGTAACAATATGAAAACGGCTATCTCCTTCTTCTATGTAAAGAGATAGCCGCTTTTTTTATCCGCTACAAGATTAAAAATATGTTACCGTCTATAAAAAAAGAACAACAAAAAGATTACAGTTTTGTAAAAATACATCCATTATATTCCTCAAAAAAATTGAAAAAACCTTGATACAATAGGTTTCTATAACTCTCATGTAGGTAATTTTAACCAAAAATCACCCCTAATAAGCAAAGTAGAAAATGCTGAAAATTCCTTTCACAATCTAGTTTTCTCCTATTTTATCTTTCATTTCATTCTAGGATAAAATAGGTAATTTTATAGTCTATGTATTTTTTTCCATCTTTTTTCGGGCAATTTGTATGCTACGATGAATTTGTCAGTCAGACAGGCTGGCAAAAACAAATCTTTGATAACAGTTAAAAAAACTTTTTACATAGGGGGACACATATTATGAAAAAACGTGTTTTATTATCAGTAGCAGCAGCAACTGCATTCACATTCGGAGCATCTACTCTTAATGCAGAGGCATCAACAGCAGAGCCATCTACAATAAAGGTTCAAAATATTCAGCAAGCTAAAGTCTTTATGCAACATATGAATCAAGAAGAATTACAAAAATATTTACAATCTATGGGAATTAACTCTCTAGCACAATTCCAGCAAGGTAACTGCTTCATTCCTGGTCAACAACCAAATGTACCAGCGCCAGAAACTACGAAACCTGTAGAACAAAAACCAGTGGAAAATAAACCTGCTGAAGAAACAGCAAAACCTGAAGCTCAAAAACCAACAGAAAATAACAATAACAACAACAACGAAACACAAAAACCGGCTGAAAATAAGCCTGCTGAAGAATCAAAAGGTTCTTTAAGCGAATTCGAACAACGCGTTGTTGAATTAACAAACGCTGAGCGTACGAAACAAGGCTTACCAGCATTAAAAGTTGATGATGAATTAAGTAAAGTTGCACGCGCTAAATCTGAAGACATGCAAAAAAATAACTACTTCGATCATAACAGCCCAACATACGGATCTCCATTCGATATGATGAAGAAGTTTGGTATTTCTTATAGATCTGCAGGTGAAAACATTGCACAAGGCCAACGTACACCAGAAGAGGTTGTACAAGCTTGGATGAATAGTGAAGGTCACCGTGCGAATATTTTAAATAGTGGTTATACTCACATCGGTGTTGGTTATGTTGAAAGTGGAAACTACTGGACACAACAATTTATCACGAAGTAAGTATATAAATAAAACCCGTTCTTTTTAGGGGTGGAAAGAGGATCTGTCCGTGCATAGAAGCGGTCAGATCCTTTTCTGCCTCATGGCATATGAAACCAAAAGGAAACAATGCGTGCAGGTTTCCTTTTGTGCTTCATTGCCACACAACTTTTATGTTGGAACGTCAACATAGATTTATATAAAAAGGAGTCTCCAGTTACGGAGGGCTCCTCTTTTATGTTTCATGGTTTTCTAGTATATATGAATACAAAATACAAAACATAAAAGAAATAGATCCGAGGCTAATCACACCAATTAGTAAATAAAATCCCCATTGTAGCTTCAAAAACAAACAAATGAGTATGATAAGCGACATATATTGAAAAATACGCTGACTAAACAAGCGTATTTTCTGTAACACAATCGGCTCCTCTTCTTTTTTTCTTCCTTTTTTAAATCCTTTACTAACCATAAAAAGAAACGCACTAATCCCGATTATAAGGCCCGTTTGAAATGGTATATCTATTCCAGTGCCAATAGCAAGAATAAGCATATGAATAAATAATAAAAATAGCGATACATTCTCTTTAAATCTTATTACAATGTAGTGGTCATTCTCATTCAACTTATATACGTAACGTGAGATTATATACAACAAACCATGAAAAAAAATAATAAGGCAAGGAATAAACAATACAACAACTTGCTTCCTTGCATATTCATTTGGTTCACCATCCTGATTCCAATGCACCGCTAAATAATTCGGTAAATATGGATATAGAAACAACGTAAATAGAAGACCAGCAAGAAATATACTCATAATATATTTATGTCTTACCAAGTACTCTTCACCTCTCTTTTCTATTTACGGCTTCGATTTCCATAAAAAAATTCCTGCAAAGAATATCTTTCTCAACCACACAGCAGAACTTTATTTATTCGACATTTGAAAAGATTCAATGATGTTATTTAAATGATTAGGAAGTGGCACCTCTACTGTTATCTCTTCTTTTGTAATTGGATGTAAAAAAACAATTCGCATAGCATGTAAGGCTTGATGAGACATATATGTTGCTTGTCCACCATATAATGTATCACCAATCAGCGGATGACCACTATGACTCATATGAACGCGAATTTGATGCGTTCTCCCTGTCTCTAATTGTAACGTTACAAGCGTTACATCTTGCTTCTTGAAGTATTTCTCTACTTTATAATGCGTTATAGCATGATCACCATTTGGAGACACACGACGTCTTGTTGCATGATGTCGATCTCTTCCAATTGCTGCGTCAATTATTCCTTGCTTCTTTTTTACTTTCCCTTCCACCAATGCCAAATATGTTCTTTTAATGTTACGCTCCATCAATAATCGATCCATAATCGCACCAGCTATCCTATGTTTCGCAAATACAACACCACCTGTTGTATCTTTATCTAATCGATGAATATGACGTACTTTCGTCTCTATACCTTGCATTTGTAAATGAAAAGCAACGAGGTTCGCGAGTGTTCCTGTTCCACTTTTGCTAGAAGGATGCGTATCCATATGCGCAGGTTTATTTACAATTAATACGTGATCGTCTTCAAATATCACTTCTAAATCACCGAACTCTGGCTGGACACCGTACTCTTCTTGGATAAACATATGAACCTGCAGTTTATCTCCTTCTTGTAAAGGTTCACTCCACCCTTTTCGTTCTCCATTGACGATAATGCCTTTTTCCATACGAAGCCTATGTAATAGTTTTTTGGGGACGCCCCATTCTTCTTTTAACAAAGAATCAATGCTGATACCGCTCCATTTAGCAGGAACCGTCATTTCGCACCATTCTCCCTTTCTTTTCATTTCCATGCTTTATCCACCTTATTTCTATTGATTCTACTATTGTAACGGAAAATGAGTCATTATGCATTGTTTAAAGCAAAAGACAGTCCACATAATAGACTGTCCTCTAGGCACGTAATTTCTTGATTTCTTGTAATGTTTCTTCTGCTTTTTGTTCATACGATAAATCTTTAAAAAAGTCTGCTAATCGCTTATAGTCGTTGTAAGCATCTAATAAATGATCTATCGTTTCCTCTTTAGAAACTTTTGGCTTTGATTTCATTTTCACTGGATACCGATAGCCAGACATCTCATGTATTTTATAGTATTCTTCTTCCACTTGAATAACTTTCACAAGTTCCTCTTCTTCAGCATCCATTGTATACCCATCAAACTCCCTCAGTAATTCATAAATAATATGAGTCCATTCATCTTTTGGATAAAATCCTTTTTCTAACCTATAACCGACAATGCGATACATGTGCCCATCATTTTCTGCAAACTGTACAGTATCATTTAACTTAAATTTAAAATAGCGAAACATTGTCTTCACCTGCTTTTATATGTATTGTCCTTATCACATACTATTTGCAAAAAGAGGGCAATGCTATTCATGAAAAAAGCATTCATATATAAGAGAAAATGCGAAAAAACTTTTCTTTTTGGGAGAGAGAATCCAATTATGTGTAGAAACGGTTCACGCCTTTTTCCGCTCCATACCTTGTGAAAACAAAGGGAGGAAATGAGAGAAGATTTGCTTTTGCGTTCATAGACGCGATTGATATGCTAGTAAATCAAAATGAGTATAGATAGAAAGAATTGTGAATCAAAAAAGGTCACTGAAAAACTTTCGTTTTTCAGTGACCTTTTTTCAATCCGATGGTTTTACTTTTTTCTTTCGAAACGGCAACCACCAATTCCAATCTCCGAACATTTTCATTAAGCTTGGTACAAGCATGAGCCGTATAATCGTTGCATCAAGAAAAATAGCAAGTGCCACGCCAAGTCCCATCTGCTTTACTGGTAAAATATCCGTAAAAGCGAATGCTCCTGTTACAACAATCATAATAAGAGCAGCTGATGTAATAATACGGCTTGTTGAAACAAGCCCTTCTAACGTTGCCTTGTCATTATCTCCTGTCTCTTCATACAACTCATGAATACGTGAAATAAGAAATACTTCATAGTCCATGCTTAAGCCAAACACAAGGCCAAATATAAAAATTGGTAACACGAATAGAACGGAGCTTTCTTCCAACCCAAAGTGCCCGCCTTCAAATAGCCAAATCACAATCCCAATGGTTGCACTTAAACTCAGTACATTCATCACAATAGCCTTAATTGGAATGAGTATAGAACGGAATGCAAATAGTAAAATTAAAAAAGTGGAACCGAATATGACGGACATCCCGATTACAACTTTATCTTTAATTTCATCCTCTAACTCTTGTTGGAACGTTGTCATACCACCTAAATAATACGTAATACTGTCATCTTTATACGTGTCTTTAAAGTCACGAATCCATTGTTTTGCAGTTTCTGTTCTCGGCTTTGTATCCAAGAAAATTTGAAGAGTTGTTTTATTTTCCTTTGTATATGCTTCTAGTACAGGTTCCACTTGCGTACGCTCTGGGGATTGTAACAATGTAACTAACTGTTCAGAGTTCATACCGTTTAACTCATCATATAGACTGTTTACTTTATACACATGCTTATCTTTTTTAAGTTTTTGAATAACATCTTCTAACTTCTGTAAACTTTCTTTCTCTATGACATTATTTTTCATCTCTAGTACTAGCGTAACATCAGCATGTGTTTTTACAGTTTTGTTGAATGACTCTTCATACTGTTCATATGCAATTCGTGTATCACTTTTCTCTGGCAATGCTTCTACACCAGGAAATTGAAGATTCGCAGTGCGAAGTGGCAATAAGCAAACAATAATAAACAGTGTAACAACAATAACCATCATAATAGGATGCTTCATAACAAATTGAGCGAACTGACGCCACATATTTGAAGTGCGAGGTGCAGTTTGATTCTTTTTCAGTATTCGCTTCCCTATTAACGATAACAACGCTGGAAGAAGTGTAAGTGAAAATAAAATACTCATCACAACAACAATCATCCCGCTAATTGCAACAGATTGAATATAATCAATCTCAAAGAAAAACAAACCCGATAAACCAACAAATACACATAAGCCGGAAAATACAATAGCACGCCCTGCTGTTTGATATGTGACAGCTATCGCTTCTTTTACAGTCCGATATGCCACTTCCTCACGAAACCGATTTACAAATAATAATGCGAAATCAATTGATAAAGCAAGCCCAATCATAGGTGCAACATTTAATACAAAAATGGATAATTCTTTATCTACACCAATAAAATATAAAATTCCCATTGTACTAAGCACGCTAAGCGCCCCGTTTACAATCGGCAAGATTGATGCAAGCAAGCTACCAAATGAAAATAGGAGTACAAGAAAGGCAATTGGCAACCCGATCATTTCTGCTACTTTCAAATCATTTTGTGTCCGCTCATTTATTTCTTCATTAATCTTTGGAAAACCTGTTGGTGATACTTTCAAAGTCTCGTTACTTTCCTTTTTTATTTCTTCTGCAAATTGTAATGTCTTTTCATTCCGTTCTTTACTTGTTTTCCCGGAAAATAAAATGGTCGCATACGCAATATCGTCTTGTAACATTTCTTTATTTTCTATTGGATGATGGAATGAATCATACATTTCTTTCGTTTGAATGTTTGTTATAATGTCTTCTATTCGTTTTTGAAACTCTTCTTTTGAAGTTCCTTTATTCTTTTGAAATACGAGAAGGAGCGTATCTTGAGACTGTTTAAAATCTTTATCTAAAATTGCTTTTGTCGATTGATAGTCTCCTTTTGTTTGAAAGCCATCCCCCCCTAATACTCCTGGAAGTTTTGGTGCAAAAATACCGAGTGCGATCGCTAACACAACTAATAAGGCAATAACTGTATAGCGAAATCGATAAAGAAAAGTACCCAGTTTCCCCCATTTATCTATTTTATGTACACTTGTCTTCACACACCTTCACCTACTTTATATAATTAGTGAATCCATCTATATTTTAGCACATCTTACCATAATCCATGATAGCACATAGTATAAAATGCAACTTTAATCAGTGGGGCTTTTGAACCCTTCCTATCTTCCTCGTTTTCCTCTGACTCTTGAGGTGGTGCCTCTTAAATAGCCGAATAAAAAAACATCCAAAAATTCCAGTACTCTAGGAATTTTCGGATGTTTCTTATCTCTCTTGATTCGTTCCAAAACGCTCTGAAAGTAAGCGATGAAAATAAATAGTAATAATTAACAAAATACCACTTAAACAATAGCCAGCTAAAATATCAGTCGGATAATGTACAGATAAAATAACTCTACTTAATCCAATCCATATAATTAGCAGTGCCATAGCAATGGTAATAACAACTTTCACTGCCACATTTTTTACGTTTGCAGCAATGATATAACCAAGAAACCCATATGTAATAATAGACAGCATGGCATGCCCACTTGGAAAGCTATATCCGAGGGCATCAAGTGCTTCATTTAAGCTTGGACGATCTCTTTGCACAATTTCTTTTATTCCTTTATTTATAAGGTGTGTAATTAACACAGCCGTAGGATAAACAACCATCGCTACATAATAACGCTTCTTCCAAAAAACGAAAAGACTAAGAGCAAGCGTGCTTATAATTCCAATTGCAGATCCCAACTTTGTAAAATTTGAAAAAAATGAAAGTGAATTTTCTGTTTGTAATCCTCTTACAAGTCCTTGTACATATTTATCAATTACTGTCACACCACCAGCTTGTACTTTCCAAGCAATGAGAGCAAATGCAGCAAACAGCAAAATGATACAAGCAAGCTCATATCGATGTAATTTTCGCTTCAAACTTTTTTCCCCCTATTATGAAAAAATGCGATTTCTACTTAGAAACCGCATTTTTATTACTTATTTTCCTTTTGTTTTTAACTCCGTCCAGTAACGGTCATACTCTTTTAATTTATCATCTACATCAACAAGCCACTCTGTACGGTTTAGTTCATCTTGTGATAAGAAAATCATGTGATTATCACGATACTCTTTACTATGAAGCTCCCATGCTTTTTCATTTGGGTTACTATATCCAATGGATTCATAGTTTTTTACACTTACTTTTTCATCCATTAAGTAGTTCATGAACTTCTCCGCCAGTTCTTTATGCTTCGCGCCTTTTGGAATTGCTAATGTATCAGCCCAAATTGTACCGCCTTCTTTTGGAACAACATACTCCACATCTTTATTCTCTTTTGCGATAAATGCTGCATCTCCAGACCACACTGTTCCAATCCAAGCGTCCTCTGTAATAAATTTCTGTTTAATATTATCTGTATCAAATGCAAGTAGATTTGGAAGTAACTTCTGTAAATCCGCAGCTGCTGTCTTTAACTGCGCATCTTCCTTCGTACTATTTGAGAATCCATTTTTCTTTAGAGCCATTCCTAATACTTCACGAGAATCATTTAATAAAGCAACACGTCCTTTATATTTCTCGTTCCATAAATCACTCCAACTTGTTGGTGCTTCTTTTACGTACTTTTTATTGTAAGCAATCCCTGTTACCCCCCAAGTATACACAAGAGAATATTTATTTTCCGGATCAAATGGAGGTGTTTTAAAATTAGATACTAAATTCTTTACGTTCGGAATATTTTTCTTTTCGATCGGCTCTAATAACTTCATTTCTGTCATTGTTTTAACCATATAATCTGACGGTTGAATTAAATCATATTTTGCACCGCCAGCTTGTAATTTCGCAAGCATTTCTTCGTTACTTGCATATTTATCATAGTTAACTTTTACGTTATATTTCTTTTCAAAATCCTTTATTACTTGCTCATCAAAGTTATCAGCCCAGCTATAAATATTTAGCTCTTCCTTTTTTTCACCACAGCCAGCAAGTACACCGGCAACAAGGCTGAAGCTAAGTGCTACACCAGCTACTTTCTTCATCAATTTCATCGATTCATTACCTCCTCATTCTTATAACGGAAGATGTCCTCCAGAGTTTTCTTCACCATCTGCACCTTTATTACGGAATATTTCTGATGCAACCATTAATCCAACAATAACAACAATTAATATTGTAGAAAGAGCATTAATTTCAGGTGTTACGCCGCGTTTCACCATACTATAAATGTATAATGGCAATGTTGTTGATCCTGGACCGGATACGAAGAAACTAATGACAAAATCATCGATTGATAGTGTAAATGTTAATAATGCCGCTGAAATAACCCCAGGTGCGATTCCAGGAAGTGTTACATAGCGAAATGTTTGCCATGGAGTTGCTCCTAAGTCATTCGCAGCTTCTTCTAAATCACGTCCCATACCAGAAAGACGCGCTGCTAAAATCACAACAACAAATGAAATACTAAATGTAATATGCGCAATAATAATGGTAACTTGTCCAAGTTCCATTCCAATTTGACTAAATAAAATAAGTAAAGATAATCCCATTAAAATATCTGGAATTAAAATTGGTAAATATACAAGACCATTAATGGCCCCTTCAAAACGATATTTATAACGATGTAATGCAACAGCAAAAATCACACCAAGAACTGTCGTCACAACTGTCGTCACAAGCGCAATTGTAATACTATTTACAAATGCATCAATAACATCTTGCTTTTGAAATAAATCTGTATACCAATGGAACGTAAATCCTTCCCATTCCGCGTTAATACGAGAATCGTTAAAAGAATATACCATAAGAACCATCATTGGAAAATACAAGAACAATAAAATTAACCAAGAATAAGAGACTAAAAACTTCTTCATCTTCGTCTATTCCCCTCCGTTTCCGTATTTATATACTTTCGTTGCACGATAATATAAGTAAATTAACAGAACAGAGAACAGAACGACAATAATGGATAACGCTGATCCAAATGGCCAATCACGTGCACCTAAGAATTGGTTTTGAATCACATTTCCGATTAATGCTACTTTCGATCCACCCATGACGTCTGATACAACAAACATCCCAATAGATGACACAAATACTAAAATCGAACCAGTCGCAACCCCTGACATTGTCATCGGCAATGTGACATGCCAAAATGCTTTCATTGGCGTCGCTCCTAGGTCATACGCCGCTTCTAGCTTACGTTTATCAAGCTGCTCGATTGCTGCGTACACTGGTAAAATCATAAATGGTAGTAAAGAATATACCATTCCTAATATTACAGATGGTGTATTATACAATAAATTTAACGGTTCATTAATAATGCCTAACTTTAGCAATAGTGTATTTACAAGACCTTGTGAGCGTAAAATAACAATCCACGCATAGGAGCGCACAAGAAAGTTAATCCAAAACGGAATCGTTGCCAATAATAAAAGAATAGAACGATATTTACGATCAACAATTGTAATTGTATATGCAAATGGGTAACCAATTAGTAAACAAAGGACTGTCGTAATAACTGCGATTTTCACTGTTTCCCATAATGTATTCATATACAACGAATCAAACACACGCGATATATTATCTAACGTAAATTGCATTTCCACTGTCCCGTATGCTCCGCGCTGTAAGAACGCAAATGCTAATACGAATAGAAGGGGAAATAAGAAGAAGATTAAGAGCCATGTAACTGTAGGTAGTGCGAGTAGTTTCCCTTTTCTCAATTTAAGGTCACCTCATCCTCTTGCTCCCAGCCTACGTATACATTATCTCCAATACTCCACTTCGCAGCTTCTTCTGCAGTTTGGTATGCCATTAATAATTCTGATGTTTTTTCATCACGTACATAAAGCTTTTCCATATTTCCAACAAATTCAATATCTTCAACATGTCCAAGATGGTATTCTTTTAAAACTGGTTGCTCAACCGAACGTATTTTCACATTTTCAGGGCGAACTGCTACGTAGTTTTCCCCATTTTTAATAATATTATTTTCACCAATGAATGTCGCAACAAACAATGTTTTCGGTTCTTTATAAATTTCTTTTGGCGTTCCGATTTGTTCGATATGCCCTTTATTCATAACGACAATACGATCACTCATACTCATTGCTTCTTCTTGGTCATGCGTTACATAGATGAACGTAATTCCTAAATTACGCTGCAGGTTTTTCAATTCACGTTGCAAATCTTTTCTTAATTTAAAGTCTAGTGCTCCAAGTGGCTCATCTAGTAATAATACTCGCGGATTGTTTACGATTGCTCGTGCAATTGCAACACGCTGTTGTTGTCCACCAGAAAGTTTTGCTGGTTTACGATTACGGAATTCAAGAAGCTGCGTTAAACGCATCGCTTCTTCTGCGCGTTCTTTTTGTTCTGCTGCGGATACTTTTTGCATCTTCATACCAAAACAAATATTTTTCTCAACCGTCATATGCGGAAACAATGCATAATGCTGGAACACTAAGTTCATATGACGCTTATAAGGTGGCAAATCATTGATTCTCTCCTCATCGAGTAAAAGATTACCTTTTGTAGGAGTTTCAAACCCTGCAATCATACGCAGTAACGTTGTTTTCCCACACCCACTCGGTCCAAGAATTGTTAAAAATTCTCCTTCTTTAATATCTAAAGAAAGAGGTGGAATAATCACTTGATCTCCAAAATGTTTTTCTACCGCTTCAACTTTAATAATCTTTTTCATTTTCCCGTCCTATCTACCTCGAATTTTTAATCTTTATATTCATAAATAAATATTAGTTTTATATAAATTCTTTTGTTTCGATCCAAACAAAAATGATTGTTTAACAGCGTCCGCTTCTATTCCTTATGTAGTATGTTTGATTCATTTTCTCATGATACATATGTCGAACAGAAAAACCCCTTCACGTGAGAAGGGGTTTTTATCATACGGCTACGCCTACTGATAAACACCATCATCATTTTAACAACTTTCGTATGAATTTTAAAGCACTTTTTGTAGAAGAATAACGAATTTTCATATCAAACACTGTAGATTGAGATAAAATGCTTTTATAGTGCGAAAATGTGCGAAAACTTTGTTTTCCATGATAACTTCCTAATCCACTACTTCCAACGCCGCCAAAGGGTAAATATGGCGTCGCAAGGTGATACACAACGTCATTCATGCACCCTCCACCATATGAAATATTACGTGTAATTTTTTTTTGAACTTCTTTACTCTCTGAAAATACGTATAAGGCTAATGATTTAGGTTGCCTTTGAATAATTTCAACTATATCTTCTATTTTCTCATACTCCATAATTGGCAAAATCGGACCGAAAATTTCATCCTCCATAATCGAATCCTGCCATGTAATATTCGTTACAATACTTGGCTCAATATGCAACGTTTCTTCATTATATTTTCCACCAAATTCAATCTTACCATCTTGTAAAAACGAACATAACCTTTCAAAATGACGTTTACTAACAATCCGAACATAATTTTCATTTTGCAGTGGCTTTTCTCCATATTGATTTTTAATTTCAGTTCGTAGTGCTTCAATAAATTGTTCTTTGACAGAAGCATGAACATATATGTAATCCGGCGCAACACATGTTTGACCTGCATTTAAGAATTTCCCCCAAACAATGCGCCTTGCTGCTATTTCTAATTTTGCATCATGATGCACAATACATGGGCTTTTCCCGCCAAGTTCTAGCGTAAGGGGCGTCAAATTTTTGGCCGCTGCTTCCATAACAATTTTCCCTACTCCAACACTACCCGTGAAGAAAATATAATCAAATGGCTCTTTTAAGAGTGCGGTACTTTCCTCAATACCGCCTTCAACAACCGCAACCAGTTCGGCCGGAAATAACTCCCGTAACATGTTTGCAAGAAGACTAGACACATTTGGTGTCAATTCGGAAGGTTTTAATACAACTGTATTTCCAGCGGCTATTGCCCCTACAAGGGGTGCAATAGCAAGTTGAAATGGATAATTCCACGGAGCCATTACAAGAGTAACACCGTATGGCTCTGGAACGACTTTCCCTTTCGAACCAACGTGTGTCAGTGCTGTACGAACGCGCTTTGGCTTACTCCATGAAGATAGGTGTTTCATTAAAAATGAAATTTCCTTTAAAACGTATCCAACCTCTGTCGTAAATGATTCATGATCTGATTTATTTAAATCTAATTTTAACGCTTGAAAAATATCAGATTCATACTGCTGAATCCCTTCATATAATCTTTTTAAATTTTGTTTTCTTACTTCTATATTTCTTGTGTGCCCTTTATAAAAATATAACTTTTGTTCGTTCACAATAGAAGTGATATCCATCTGTTATCCCTCCTTCTATATTTATATTGATGTTTCAAAATCTCCTTCACTGCTATGAAAACAAAAAGTGACCTACACTCGTTTTCTCCCTCTGTTTTCACTTGGCATATGCTAAACGTTTCTACGCATAGACGGACCTCTCTTCCTTCTAAACAGAAAAGTTTTCTATCCATTCTTCAACTTATATAACTCTATTTTAATTTTCAGCGTACCTGTCACTGCTATGAAAATAAAAGTAAATTTCCACCCAGTTTCTCTTTTTTTACTTGGCCTGGGGCTAAAAATGGTCTGACCGCTTCTACGCATGATTGGACCATCTTTCCCACCTACAAGAAAAGATTTTCTATCCTTAAAGTTTCATTATATATGAGTTTTCATTTCATATAAAATACATTTGCTCATGAAAAAAGCTGTTGAAAGGAAAACTTTCAACAGCTTCTTCAGAATTAACGATATAAGCGAACTGCACCTGCAGATTTATCATCAGCTTGGCCAACTACTTCAAATTTCAGGCCAAGTTTCGGTAAGATACGTCCTGCATCTGGAATTTGTTTGTTAATATAAGTTTTAGAATCGTCGAATTTCGCAACGCCTGGTAATCCATTGTATTCAAATGTTCCACGAGTTGGTGATACAACTTTCCAAGCTGGTGTTTGATCGAAAGAGAATGCTGCATCAGCAATTTGATAACGTGTGCTATCTTTAAATGTTGGCTTGCCATTTAAAGTTCCTGCAATTGCTTCAGGATGAGAGTCAACTACACCAAGGAATCCGTATCCTGGATGTACGCCAACCCAGTTATCTGTATAGCTAGAGTCTGCATACCATACAACCATACCTGTGTTGTACACTGGACCACGAGCATGTTTAAGCGCTTCGTCCGAACCAGCATAGTTTCTCCACTCTACATAGTAGTTGTGCTTTTTCTGCTCAATTCCGTTAGAAACAACGAATCCATCTAGCTTAAATTGAGTTTCGCCTTCTGCATCATCAGAGAATACAACTTTACCATCTACTGTTAGCGTTGCATTATCAAGAGTAAATCCATTTAATGCTAATCCACCATCAGTAATGTATTCAAATACAAGCTTCACTTTTTTGCCTTTGAATTGGCTTAAATCATAAGATTTGTCTACCCATTTTCCAAGTGATGTATCCGCACCATCTTTTACATTCTTCTTACCAATCGTATCGATTAATGTTTTTGTGCCATCTTCTGCAACTGCATGTACTTCTAAGAAATCATAATCTGTTTCGATTTCATACAACGATTTGTAATCAAACTTTGCATTTGCTGCGTTTGTTAAATCAAATAAAGGTGTTTCTAATGTTGTATGAAGGTCGTCACCTTTTGTACTATAGTAGTACTTCTTACCGAATGCAGGCTCAATTCCTTTTACCTCTTTATCTGGTAAGTTAACACGAACCATGCCTGGTCGAGCTGTTTTTGTTACACTTTGATCTAAGTATGTTGCATAACCAATTCCTCGGTTTAACTTATCATAATCTACTTCCACAATATTCGCCCAGTTTCCACCAATTGTTTTTTGGAAAAACTCTTTGTTTTGTGGAGATAAACTTGTTGGTGTTGTTCCAGCAATTTTACCTGCCCAGCTACCGCCACTCATAATTGACCATGATTGAATTGGTTCACCACCGCCAGAATACTTTGTATCATACTCATCTGGAAGTCCTAAATCATGACCATATTCATGTGCGAATACACCAACTGCTCCATCTTCAGGTTCAATTGTGTAGTCAAATGCTGCCATTTTACCATTCCAGTATGGTACTTTTGCTTGTGTACCTTCTATTTCATATGGTTTTTGGCCAATTGTCCAGCGATGTGACCAAATTGCATCGTCACCTAACTTACCGCCACCAGCTTCTTGTCCAACACCAGCATGGATAACCATTAAGTGGTCAATCAAACCGTCTGCTTGATTTTTATTTCCATCTTGGTTTACATCGTATTGATCAAATTGATCAAATTCTGATAAATCAAGGCCACTATCTACCGCAGCTTTTAACGCATCTTTGATCAGATCACGAGGTCCTAATGGTCCTTTATTATCATGACCACCGTCTCCAGCATCTGCACCGTAATCAGCCGCTTTACCTGGAACTGTTAACCATTTTGTAACTGTTCCATCTACTGTATAGCTACCGCCAGATTGTTCTTCATAATATTTCTTAAATGTTTCAATGCTTGTCCCATCTTCTAATTTAAACGGTTCGTCACCAAATAACATTTTTTGATAATGTTCTTGGTTAAAATCACTAGAATACATATAACCAGGCTCTTTATCGATATTGTTATGTTTAAAGTCTGCATACTCTACTAATAAAACTAGTACTTTATCTTTACGAACCTCTCCGTTATACTCTTTTGCTTTTGCAGGAGCCGTTGGTACTTTACCATTTAAGGCACCTCTAACTGGACCTGTCCCAGCACCATTTCCATTTGCTGGCTGTTCTAATTTTTCCTTTGTATCTGCCTTTGCATCTTTAACCTTCTTCAAGAAATCAGATGCTTCTTTTGTAACAGAATCACCAGTTGTTACTTCTTTCCCCGGGTTGTCACCCTTCTTTTTCTCTACATACTTTTCGACAGCTTTCTTTGTTTCTTCTTTTGAAGCTGATGAATCAATTACTCCACGTTTTTTCAGAGCATCCGCTAAACGCTCCTCTGGAATTAAATGATCATCAATTGGACTTGTAGGTGTTTTTGCAGGTGTTTCTGCATAAACAGATTGGCTACCAGCCCCAAACGAGCAGCCTAGTACAGCTGCTAAAGCAAGTGTTGATAACACTTTGAATGGTTTCTTTTTCATCCCCATTTCCTCCCCTAATAAGAATATGTACTAATATTTAGATAATAATAAAAATTCAGTAACTTTTCAATAATTTGTTTTATTTTGCGTTATTTTGTAAAATTCGTAATATTTTTGTAAAAATTTCATATTTTTCATAAAAATACTCATCTATATATCAGTTATTTCTGAAGATATTGATAATTTATGATAAAACTATTACAATTTCTTTATAGAATGACGAAATTGTAACTTCTTCATTGGTTTTACCTACAAAATATACAATAAATTAACATTATTTTTACCAAATTAACTTTTCAAAACATTATAATGTGTTTAAAAGATTGTTTATTTTGTACGATTCATGACATGACAATTGAACATTAGGGAGGAATACATTTTGTACAAAGACAAGGCAGATACGCTAGATCAAGATTGGATTGATTTAATGCTCGAAGCTCTAGATGCTGGAATCACGATTCAAGATATCGAACACTTTTTCCAACGTATGAACCAGCCTACTGGAAACTAGCAGAGGTGTTCTTTTTAACGAAATTTGTGTTATACTAATGACATCATAAGCCGATTACATACTTACAGAAAGGTGCGCAAAGATGATAGGAGAACGCATAAAACGCCTTCGTTTGCAAAGAGGGATTTCTTTAACAGAACTTGCTGAAAAAGCCGGTGTGGCGAAGTCTTACATCAGCTCTATTGAACGTAACTTGCAAAAGAATCCTTCCATTCAATTTCTTGAAAAAATCGCAAATGTTCTACAAATACCAGTTGACATGCTCCTCCATGACGAAACAACATCCGAAAGCCAATTGGACTCGGAATGGACACATCTCGTCAAAGAAGCCATGAACTCCGGCGTTTCAAAAGAGCAATTCCGCGAATTTCTAGAGTTTACAAAATGGAAGCAAAACCAGAAATAGTGTATACGAGAAGGGGTGCATACTGGGGAGCACTCTTTTTTTATTTAAGAAAAAAGCGGGGAATCTCCCCGCTTTTTTGCTTAATTTTCTTATCTTTCTTCCCCATCTGTTTGGTTTGCATTAAATGTCCATTCTAGGTTTAATGCATCGCCTTGGAATTTATTTTGATCGTCTTTATTATCCACAAACTCAAATTGTACCCATAGGTAATCTTCTGTTCCAGCTTCTAAACCGCCTTTTTCACCCCACTCTGGAGCAAAGATATCTTTCGCTAAAACATCTGGATCAACGTTTTGTAAATCTGCTAGTGTTGTTTCATATACAGGTTCACTTTGTTTATCCCAGTTCCAAAGGAATTTTACTTTAATATGCTTACCGAAATCTTCCCCAGCATTATCGCCTTTTGCATCTTTTACTTCGTATTTCGTTACTAATTTCACATCTTTAATTGCTAATGTACCACTGTTCTTTAATAAGAACTCTTTCTTAACAGTATCACCTGGTTTTAAATCTTTAATGTCTACAAGTGTTTTTGGGTCCAAAGTAAGATCTAATGTACCCGCTGCAAACGTATTATTTGATACTTCTTTGTCACTAAAGTAAGCGAACGTTCCTCCACCGATTAAAGATAATCCTAATGCCGCTGAAGCGACTCCCATACCTAATTTTTTCTTTAAACTCACTTTAAATTCCCCCTAGCTATTTTTTATTGTTATCTCTTAATACAGGATAAGAGGTATGGCAAATGTATGTACAATATCCTCTAAATCCGTCTGTTCTTTAAAAAGTCACCTTATGTTCATTATAAAGAACGTAAGGGTGTAATTGCAACTATAAAATAATATTAATTTTGTTATCTAAAAACAGTTAAAAGTATTTCTAAGTTTTCTTTATTAAAGCCCGCTTCAATTCCTCGCTCACTTCATCTGCACTCTATTTCTAGACATGTACAAAAAAGAATTAATCCTTCCTATACTTCATTTGAATATACTTTTTATAAAAATAAAATCCACACCATACTAAGCCAAGCCCTATTAAAATCAGGCTACTCTGCTGCATACCTGTACGTGGTAGCTGCCAGCTATTATTAGAATTTACGGATGTAGGAGGTTGTATTTGATTGCTTCCCATTTCATTTTCAGTACCCATACCATTCCCGCTTGGTCCTTCCGCATAAAAAATAAATTTTACTATTGTTTGTAATCCTTGATACTCATTTCCTAACTCTTTAGGAACATGTATCGTATAGAGAAGCTCGTCAATTTTATCAACTGCTAATGTGCGCTTTTCCATACTTTGAAGTTTCCCAAGACTTCCCTCATATAAAACTCTTTTTTTATCTTTTACAGTGATCCTAAGAGCTTCATATAATTTCTCAGATCCTTCTGAAACCTCGCTTTTTATAATATATGATAATTTCTGTGTCCCTACATTACTGATACGTATACTTCGATTTGCCCAGTCACCCGGCTTCATATTTGAAACATGGAATAGTACTTCTTTTGGCTCAAGGCTTATATCTATTTCTCGCCGCTCCTCCGCATACACTTGATCAATATTTTTTGTAATACCAATGAATAATACTAGAATCAGATATATACTCATGATAAATAACCACTTCTTATTCATATGCATCCCTCATATAACAAGAATTGGTATAGAAAAAAGGCAGGTAAAACCTACCTTTTTTCTATCAATTCTATTATTTTTCTGATCCTTCTGTTTGTTCTGCTTCAAATGTCCATTTCAACTCAAGTTTATCACCTTGGAATTGATTTTGATCTTGTTTATTATCTACAAATTCATATTGTACCCAAAGATAATCAGAATCACCATGTTTCAAACCGCCATTTTCAGCAAACCAACCTGCAAAAATACTTTTTTCCACTGCATCTGGAGACATAGCTTTTAAATCAGCCAATGTCGTTGAGAAAATAGGTTCACTTAATTTATCCCAATTCCAGAAGAAATTCACGCGGATATGCTTACCGAAGTCTTCTGAATTATCTCCTTTTGAATCTACTACATTATAATCCGTTAATAATTTCACAGTTTTTATATCTAATGAACCATTATTGACAAGCTTAAAGTCACGTGTCATTTTATCCCCTGGCTTAATATTATCAACATCAATAATCGTCGTTGGATCTACAGAAAGATCTAATGTACCTGCTGCAAATGTATTATTTGATACTTCCTTATCACTAAAGTATGCAAATGTTCCTCCACCAATTAAAGATAGTCCTAATGCAGCTGATGCAACACCCATTCCTAATTTTTTCTTAATTCCCATCCCATATTCCCCCTGAACTTCATTTTTTTTATGTTAACCTCTACATTTGTAGAAGGTATAACCCAAAAATCAGTGATTTTCATGTACAGCGCTTGAATCTCGTTTCTGTACTTCTTCTTTATTCTCTTCAGGTTGTTGTAATACTGGATTGGTCTTCTTCACATGTTGAGCTTGATTGACTTGTTCTTGTTTAGGGTTTGATGGTTGCTTTATTTCTTCTTGTCTGCTTGATTCTTTTTGCTCAGAAGAAGGTACTACTTGTTCTTGTTTAGACTTTAATGGTTGCTTTATTTCTTCTTGTCTGCTTGATTCTTTTTGCTCAGAAGAAGGTACTACTTGTTCCTGCTCTGTTTTTTGAGGTGTGTTACTTACCTGTTGCGCTTTTTCATTTTCGATTTTCTTTTGTAGGGTTAGCATAAATTCTTCGATTTTTTGTACCGATACTTTTTTATCAATATTATCCTTCATGCTCCCTACTTTAGTAAAACCACCTTGCACATATTGAAGCACTTGCTTACTTGAATCGCTATTATTTACCCTTACATTTTCTACTGATTGCTTATAATAATCTTCTATTTCTGCATATATTTGCTGCAAGGCCTCACGTTCTACTTTTACTTTTTCAAATTGTTCTCTCCACTGCTGCACTTTTTGTTCGAGTACTTCTACAGAATCAGCTTTTGTTTCCTTATTCATTCCCTCAGCTACCTTTAAAATAAAATTCTCATGCTGCTCTGCTTCTTTCATCAAAGTATCAATCGTTTTTGGAAATACAATTGCAGTTGAAACCGTAGAATAGACTTTTGTCTCATTTACAAAAGCAGCCTCTGTATACGTAACTACTTGTGATCCCATATAGAAAGCCATTGAACACATACATGGTAACATGAGCATTGTTTTTATTTTTTTTGATGATTTCAGCATTCCAATCTCTCCTATTACTCGCATTCAATTCTCTATAAAGAACATAATTTCATTATAAAGAATAAAATCCGAAAATTAAATAAAAAATATAGAATTTTTTTACAATTTTGTGTCATATAACCTTTCTGCACATTAAAAACACCTTAGTTCTATCGATCTATTCTCTCGTGTACATATCTCCGTATAATCGTTCGAAAATAATATATACAATAGAATAGACTATCAATTTGATAGCCTATTCATATCATTCTGTCTCTATACCAGCTGTTTGTTGCGCTTCAAAAGTCCATTTCAACTCAAGCATATCTCCTTGGAATTGATTTTGATTTTTTCCATTATCCATAAACTCGAATTTCACTTTAAATGTATCCTTGTTCCCCGCTTTAATTCCCTTCTCATCTACTCTCTCAGAAAGGGCGTCGTTATTAACTGGTACGGATGGTTTTCCTGTTAATTGAGATAATTTCTTTTCTTTTATAATCGCATGTCCCTTGTCCATATTTCTTAAAATCGTTACTTTAATATGGTCACCAAAATCTTCAATATTGTCACCTTTTGCATCTTTCACGCTATATTCGGAGTATAATAAAACTTTTTCAATATCTAGCGTACCGCTGTTTACCAGTTCAAAATCACGAATAATCGTATCACCAGGCTTAATATTATTTACATTAATAATTGCTGTCGGATTTGCAGTTAAATCAAGCGTACCTGCCGCAAATGTATTATTTGAGACTTCTTTATCGTTAAAGTACGCATATGTTCCTCCTCCAATTAATGATGCTCCTATAATTGCCGATATAATTCCCATTCCCAATTTTCTCTTTAAGGTCATGTCCATATCCCCAATACTATCTATATATTTATAATCTCCAAAGTAGATAAAATAACGGAATTACACAGATTGCCCAACATCTGTAGATTTATTTTTCTTTTCATTGTCAATGCTGCGGATTGCACTAAAAATAGAAATTATAGAATACATGAGTAAGCATACGCCTGGAATAATTAAAAGCAAGGCAGCTCCAGCTTTTGAATTTGCATAGTTCAGCAAATATCCTACATATGGAATTGTAATATTTTCATATTTTCCAATAACATTTTCCGCTAAGACTGGCTTTAAATCTGGGCCATTATTATTGTCACCTTTTGTTTCATACATGACTTTCCCATTTACATCTTTCACACCAATAACACGGTGAGTGACAATTTTTTTCTCATCTTCTTTAAAAGTAATTACATCACCTTTTTTATATTTAGATCCATCTTTCGTTGGTTCAATCGCAATAATTGACCCTGTTAAAAATGTTGGTTCCATCGATCCAGATAGTACCGTTTTAAATTGATATCCCATTACGGTTGGATCCCCGCCGCTCGCTTTTGATGAAATGACAATAAACGCTAAACAAACCATGAGCGCAAATAAAACAAATGAGATAACGTTACTAATAATCTTCCAAACTAGTTTCATCCGTATCTCCTCCTTTTTATTATGTATATGCACGTAAAACAAGGATATCCTGAGTTGTTCTTAAAAGAGAACTTAAATCAATACTATAATGAACAACCGGAAAACGCAATAAAAAATAGGCAATGGATCATTGCCTATTCCCCTTCTGAAATCGCATTCTTTTTAGCTCGCCTTACCATATATAAGCCTATTATCATGCAAGCAATACATCCAATTCCGATACTTGCCATCAACCCAAATGGGTACGTAGGCTCAGCTGGCTTTATATTTTTTTTAGGCATTGCAAATGTCACATCTTCCTTAGAAAGAACATTAATGCTTTCAATCGTTTGATTATTTTTCGTCACATCTACTGTCCCGATCACATCTCCGCGTTGAATTCCTTTTTGATATAATTGTTCCTTATCAACCGAAGCCGCTTTAAAAACTGTTTTCACATTCTTTCCTTCATCTTTCTTTAACATCAATTCTGCACTTTTTTCCAGTTCACAATCTATATTTTTGTCTAAATATGTTGCCTGCTGATGCCAATTATTTTTATCTAATACCATTTGCTTTGTAAATTGAGCGAAGGAATAATCTGCAATTTGACGCATATCTTCATAAATTTCGGGTCTTTGTGATGCCATCACAACATTGATAATACGATTGCCATCTTTCTCATTTAACAATACAAGTGTGTTGCGTGCTTCATTTGTAAAACCCGTTTTTCCCCCAATACTGTATGGGTTTTCAAAATAGGTAGCTTTATTAAAAATAGAAACCGTTTGTCTAGATGTTGTAACCGTTATCCTTTTTGTATTCATAGCTTGTAAAATCTCAGGATATTGCTGAATCCCTCTCGTAATCATTGCCATATCATATGCCGTCGTATAATGATTTGGGTCATGTAAACCATTTGGCGTTATAAAATGACTATCTTTTGCTCCTAGTTGCTTTGCTTTCTCATTCATCATATTTGCAAAATTCTCTATACTTCCTCCAATACGTTCACCAATTGCATACGAAACATCATTTGCACTCAGCACCATTAAAATTATAAGCGCTGTATTCCGATCGATCGTTTCCCCTACTTGAAATTCAAGTTGATAATTACTCTTTTCCTGATCTAATGCAGGTTGTGAAAACGTAAATTGCTCCTCCGGCTTCACATGCTCCATTAATAAAATAGCAGTCAATACCTTCGTCATACTTGCTGGAAATGCATGTTGATATGCATTTTTGTCGTACAACACATCCCCTGTTTTTGCATCGATTGAAACTGCAAACTGACCAAATACATTTGGCCCTTGGCCTAGTGCCGGTACTGGTGCAGTGCCAGTTTCAGCGTACAATGTCATAGGTGTTAAAAAGAATAAACAAATAACCATCATAAAAACCAAAATCTTCTTACAATTTACCATATGACTCTCCCTTTTCTATTTTCTTTTTCACCGTATGTACTAACTTTACCAATCCGACAGCGAATTGGTATTAAAATGGAAAAATAATTACCGTTTTTCACTATATCATAATTTTACAAGAAAGGACATAATCATACGCATAAAAATAAGAAGGACTCATTCTTTCTTATCCTTCTCATCAGCCAATAAATCTATTAAATTATTTCCAGCTTCCTCTTCTGTAACCTCATCAGTCATTCCCATAAAGGACCAGCCCTTTGAATCCACCCATTCAATAAACTCATCTAAAAATTCATCATGAGAAACATCCACATCAAGAATCGCACCATTTATTGAAATTGTTCTATTTCTAGGTACACGCATCTTGAAAGTTTTTCTTACCATTCGTATGTGCTCCTTTAATCTATGAATATTTATAAATCTATTCTCTATTTCTGTTATATACTATTTCCATGACGTTGTAAAAAGAATATCCTACCAAAACAACTAGAAATGAAAGATTTATTTGCTATGTCTCTTCATATAATCATCATAAGTAGGTATTTCACTAGCATTACCAGCCCCTGCTTTTGCACTATTAAATACATCTTTCTCTTTCAATCTGTTTTGTCCGATATCAAGATCATGTAAAATACGATGAACATATATTAACGCTGTTGTATCATGATTTTGAACTGAAATAGCAAGCAATTTTTTAGCTCGCTCCAAATCTTCTTTCAAATCCCCTTTACATAAAGAAACCGCTTCTTTTAACGTTGTATCAATTAATTTGAATCCCGATTCATTTTTTTCCCAAGCTGGAGCATCCGTTTTCTCAAAACCCTCATACTTTTCCCAACCAGTAATATGATTTAAATCACTATGCATTTCTCTAATCTTCATGCCAATATCTTTTGATTTATCTACCTCTTTCATTGTCTCAGTTTTTTCAACATTCGTTTCTTGTTTATCTGTTTTATGAAACCACATAACGCTGCCGAGTATAACTCCAAATAAAACAAGGCCTCCCATAACAAAACCAATCACTTTTTTAACCATTGTGATACTCTCCTTTCATTTATAGATCATAGGCTTATATCGAAGTTTCAAATTAAATGAATATATATTATTTACAATGATACTGTATTACCGATTCACACGTAATACATATAAACTTCTACCCGATTTCATTTACTCTAGTATGTATTCTGTATATAATTAAATGGGATATTTAGGCAAATATAATAAACCAAAGGAAAAGGAGGCGTTTTATGACTCGTTGTACGAATTGTAAAGCGAAATGGAAAGCAAAAGATACCTGGTCACTTCTCATGCAAAATGATGGTAAGGACTGTCCTTATTGTTTTGAAAGACAATATCTTTCAGATGATACGTTTGAATTTGGTGCTCATGCTTTACCTTTCTTATTTCTTTTTCCCTTCTTTGTTGAATTAAGTGATACAAGTCCTTTATTAAAGTTTAGGAAGAAATAATACAAGCTGACATTCTTTTCTTTCATTTAAATACTTGCAATGATCACTTCTAAAAAAACATACTCTATAAACCTTTCTTTCTTCTAACACGTAAAACCTTTCCATACACTTCTCATTTCCAACTAGTATATAACAGTTTACATATTGTAATTAAAAACTATTGTAATGTGACAATTAGTTATGTATAATCAACTTAACAGAATTATCAGACATAAAACAACATCAATATTTATTACGATCCCGTAGCTCAGCAGGGAGAGCGCCACCTTGACAGGGTGGAGGTCGTGAGTTCGAGCCTCTCCGGGGTCATACTAAAAACCCTGTTAAAATGCGATTCCTTAAAAATATGGAATCGCATTTTTCTATTCCTAATCTTAATTGATCACATTTTGACCACATTCACTCCAACATAAAACACCAATTAATAATTGATGTTTTATGTTTCTTCTATATTATATTTCATTTCTTGTTATGGCATAGGTTATTCAATGTGTACATGATAGAGAACTAAACTGGTTTAACTCTCCACCATGTATACATTTTTTGTTGTCTATAACTAGAACGTATGTTTGATTTCATTCTATTTATTTAGTATTATATTTCCTATACAAAGAGAGGGTACTACAAAATGAAAACATTAACTCCTAGACAAGCTCAAATTCTAACTTTCATCCAAGAAAAAGTTATAGAAAACGGATATCCTCCAACTGTCAGAGAAATTTGCAAAGCAACTGGCCTTGCTTCTAGTTCCACAGTACATGGACATTTACTGCATCTAGAAGAGAAAGGGTATATTCACCGTGATCCATCTAAATCACGAACAATTAAAATTTTAATTGGAGGAAGCGCATATGATAATCAATCCGATAGCATTTGAAAAAGACAAACTAATTAGAGAAATGTTTATGGCTCAAAAACAAAGTGGATATCTATTAAATCAACAAAGTAATCAAATAGAGATTGCACACCTTATATATGAACATCAATCATATAAACAATTTTTACTAGACAATCCTAGTGCATTAAAAATCTCTTTAGAAGAATTAAAAGAGAAACATACACAAGTAATTGATTTACTTGAACGAGTTAAAAACCTCTAAAATGATACTATGAGAATGTGATATTTACAGTTATTACGTAAAATTGGTATGATTTAGGTATTACTTCAAGGAGGTTTTTTGATGAGTTATGATACAGTAGCATCGCTACAACGTATGGAACAATTAGCGCAAGCAGAAGCCGCAGCAGGAAAGAGATTAGTATTAAATCCAATATATTCCACTTTAGATACATGGCTAATTGTTATTGCATTTATTCTATTCATTCCAACTCTTACTTTTTCTTTAGTAGCATTTTTGGTTTACTATTATACAAAGGCAATTTTCACTAAAACACAATTAGTAAAGAATGTAGCTACGGGTGAAAAGTTTTACGTTGATAAACAAGAATTTAAACAATACAAGGAGGCTTTTAAATCGAAGGAAAAACAGGTTAGAAAGATATCTGATTTAAAGTAAAAAAAGAAGAAGAACATCTTTTAGTGAGGGTAAATGTTCTTCTTTTACTGTAAATTCACTTAAATTTCTTTTGCTACAATGCCTCCACCGTTTCCATGCGCATTAGAAGGCGAACCACCACCGTCACCAATATTAACATAGTCAGGTCTTGCAGGAGCTCCGCCACCATCCCCCTTATTATCAGATATCGTATCAACTTTATTTAACGCTAAATCTGGCCTTACAGGTGCTCCTCCATCTCCTTTGTTTAATGTCGAAAATCCAGTTGTTATAGATACCGCAAATGCACAACCTATTGTTGTTAAGAGGATTTTTTTTATCATCTTAATGCTCCTTTTTCCATTTGTTTTTTTCGGGCTTCTTTACCCATGCGATAATACTCGACTGCTTTTTCATAGTTGTTGTCATTATAAAATTTATCAGCTAAACGATCTGCATATTCTTCAATGCAATCAAATAATTCTTCTTTTTCGAAATACGAAATTCCTGCCAAAACAGCCGTTTCCAATGCAGCTGTATTTGTATTCATTGCTTTTAAAATCATGAAACGATGTTGATACTCCTGATTTTCCAGTTGATCACAGATGTACAATCCTTTTTCTATTAATCCTTCAGCTTTTTCATATTCACCTATTTTCAAATTTTCATCCGATTCCAAATAAATTGCACGAAAATGATTTTGAGAGTGATTTGTAACTTCTGATAAATGACGAATTGCTAATTCTGATAAATTTTGATTTGCATACAGTAATCCTAGGTTATTTCGAACCATCAACACATATTTTTTATGATTAGCTTTTCGAAATACATCTAGTGCAGCATTAAATGTTTCTTCAGCTAATTCAAATTGTCTTAAATCGATACAACATAATCCAAACATATTTTCACATAAAGCAACATTAATCTCGCAATCTGGTTGCTTTATGAATTCTTCTTTTGCTTTTTTTATGCAATCAATCGCTGACATATGTTGATAAGACTGATTATAAAAATAGCCTAATCGATAATAAAATTCCGCCTGTTCCAACTTATTTGGAACATATTTCAAAAGATTTTCAGCTGTCTCAAATTGTTCTTTTGCTTCTTTATATTTTGTAACAAACATAAGATAAATGGCTTTGAAAAAGTGATAATAATATGCCAAGTATCCTTTGTTAGGAATTTCAAAAGATTCCACATTATTAAAGCTATCTTCTTTAATCGAAATCCAGTCAGTCAGCACATTATATCTGAAATTTAATAAGGCAAAATACAGTAATACATCTTCATCCAATTCTACATGATTAATATTATTGTCAATTTCTTCTTTTAGTTGCCTTGCTTTCTCCACTTGTTGTTTCAACATTGATTGATACCAAGTATCGAATAAGTACTTGATTTGCTCTTTAGTTACTATATGTGCACTCATAACAAGTCCCCCCCTCATTTTCCTAAATACTAGCATAATTCTATATATTGTATATAAACTCCCTGTTTAAATTAATTGAAAAATAATTATCAGAAAATATTTTCCTAGGGAGGTAAAGCTTAAAAAACCGACTCAATTAAGAGCCGGTTTCTTTTACGTTAACGTGCGTTTACGTACGCATCACTAGCCGTAATGTAGTACGTATTCCCTTTCGAATTGTGTACTTTGTATTGTGATGATCCATTGACAGTTACTTTTTCATCGATTGTAAATCCTAGTCCTGCATCTAAAGTTCCATTCACTCTCCCTCTAAAATTATCGTAAGGAGCATTATTTGTATTAGTTCTATATCTAGTAGGAATCATTCTATCATGTAGAAATAAAATAATAGGTTAGTAAACAAGCCGTTTTTTTACTAAAACATAGAATAATATGACCCTTAATTGAAGGGAGGTATAAAAAATGTGCTGGGAACATGATTGTTGGAAATCTAAGGACAAGCATCATTGTGATTGTTGGAAGTGTAAAAACAAGCGTCATTGTGATGATTGGAAATCTAAAGACAAGCATCATTGTGATTGTTGGAAGTGTAAAAACAAGCGTCATTGTGATGATTGGAAATCTAAAGACAAGCATCATTGTGATTGTTGGAAGTGTAAGGAAGATAAGTGTCATTGTGATTGTTTCATTATTTGTTGTTGTAGTCGAAAACATTGGTAATATTTTCAATAAGCTTCATTTACAGTAATATATTTAGTAATTATTAAATTGCATTTTGCGTATAATACAAATGACACCTAGAGCAAGCACCATAGAAAAGTACCATCTTCAACTGGGGAAGATGGTACTTTTGGCTTTATATGAATACATTGAGAATTGACTACATATAATTTTTAATAGGTTCAAGAGAAACCACAAGAAAAAGGGCATTCCTCCCAATTCAGAATGCTCTTTTTTCATTTCCTACTTCACATATACATAGGCTTTATTTGCAGTAACATAGTATGTTTTACCTTTGCTGTTGTGTACCTTGTACTGCGGAGAACCATTTACACTTACCTTTGCATCAATTGCAAATCCTAATCCTGAATCTAAAGTACCAGCAACATCTTTATCCTGCCAAGATGGAGAATCATAGAAACGTAGATTGTCCACTTAAGCAACAACACGTTTACCTGCAATTGGATTAACTGGTTCTTTCTTCTCAAACTTGATGTAAGAAGGATTGTTATATACCCACTGATCCCCACCGAGATTTAACCATCCATCTTTTTCGCCCCATACTTTATATGATTCTGGTTTATTCAACTGACGAATAACAGAGTAACTTGCACCTGCCCCTTTACGAAGATTTACATTGTAACCTTCAATATATGCGATTCCTTCCACATTTTCGATTGGTTCGCCTGGTTTAGACGGTTTCTCTGAAACGGAAATATCACTGTTATTATATGCACGTTTTACATCAGCACGAAATTGCGCTTCTGATACACCGTGACTACGTAAATAATCAAGTGGATCTTCGTGATCTGTACCACCAAGATATTTCGTTACATCGTAGTGAGTCCACAATCCTTTTTCTACAGATAGATTGTTATCTTTTAAGATTTTAGCCAATAGCTTTACGTACTTATCGTATGAACGTTTGAATTTATCATAATTTGCTGTTTCACATAATTCTACATGTACAAAACGTTTATTAGCACTTGAACCAGCCCCATAAGCGATATACTTTGTATCAGCGATTTGAATTGTTTCATTCCAATCTACTGCATAATGTACGAAAGCCGAACGCCATGTACGAGACTCATACTTTTTAATATTAATAGCTGGAGCTTCTGGGGTTGCTGTACTGTGAGCAACAACGCCTTCATAAGCATCTACACCATATCTATACGGCTGCTTAGGTAAATCAGGAATAATAAGCGTTCTGTCAGCAAATGCACTCGTTGCAATTGACAATACTAAAATAACGGCTAATAAAACTGAAGAGATTCCCTTTAATGTTTGTTTCATTTTACATCAGCATCCTTTTTCATAATTTTTGTGTGGTCAAATAATCCACTTGCTGATAGTCCGATGATGATTCCTTGAAATACATTTGTTTTAATATCTTCGCCCAAAAATAAAACGCCTAGCACAATGCCAAGCGTTAAATTCACTAACGGAATGTATTTTGTTTGTAATCCAATTGTTTTTGCAATCTGTGAAAGACCAACGACAATTCCAATCATTACAGCTAAACTAATCATTACATACCACCTCCTTTCAATAAGAAAGCGAGAATAGCTGCGATGATTCCACCAACAATACTTTTCACAAGCCAATTTGTATTATTGAGGATTTTTTCAATGTTTTCTTCGATTTTTGCTACCTTACTTTCTACAACAGCAAGACGTATCTCTACATTTTGCATCTTTGATTTGTTTTCTTCACACTCTTTGCATTTGTCCACTGGTCTCATCCCCTTCCACAATAAAAAGAAGGAACATTTTGTCCCTTCTTACTAGGCAATAAATAATTTTGGATCCATACCAAAAATCTTCGCGATATCCTCTTCACTTCTATCCTTCAGATATGATTCTGTTGTAGAAATATCTGAGTGATTCGCTAAAGACTTTAGCATTTCTAATGGTATTCCTTGAACTTTCAAGTTATCTAATCGACTATGTCGGAAACAGTGTGGATTAATACGATATTCTTTACCTTCTTTTCCGCTTAACATATGGCCAAAAATCTTACACCAATAATTAAATGTACTTTTATTAATTAATTGTCGTCGACCGTTTTTATATAACTTTACAAACAACTGAGGAATCGCATCCCTACCTCTTTGATTCAAATACATTTTTATACACTCTTGTACACGATCGTTATAGTACAATCGAAATTTCTTCCCACATTTACCTTGTACGATATTAGTGTAATATTTTTGAGTTAATTCATTTTTTTGTACCTGATATACTTCATTTTTTCTTGCTGCACTAAAATATGAAAGTGATAAATAAGTTGCTAACATATATTTCTCTTGTTCAAGTAATTCATCAATTAACCAATTAATTTGGTCCTCAGTGATAAATGTAATTTCTCTAATTGGATTCTTAGGTAAACCTCGTACCCTTGAACCTACATTGAATTCATAATTATAGTCATCATCGTCTGCGCAAAATTCAAGTGCTGAACGTAAAGCACTCATCAATCCATTTACACGTGCATTGGACATCCCCATTTCTTGAAAGATGATAGATAAATTTCGAATATCCTTTCGTGTTAAACCAATAAGATTTTTATTTTCGAAGTGTTCATGTATTAGAAACAAAATAATTCGTAAATCCCAATTGTATTGCTGTAAAGTGCTTGCCGCTTTTCCTTGTGCTTTCTTTTCAATTAGAAAATCTTTGACTAGATTTTTATTTTCTTGGCTAACATGCTTTTCATAAATTGCTTGATTTACTATTCGTTTCACACTGATCATCTCCTCAAAATAAAAAGAGAAGCGAAATCGCTTCTCTTAAACTTGTATAATGACCTCTTAATTTTTTGTCGAATTCTTTCAAAAACTATTGTATTATTTGGAAGAAAGGAGGTTGTAACATGTCTAATTCAAATCAAACAAATACTCCTAAAGTGACTGCAACGCCTACACCGCGTGAAATCCGTTCAGGAGAAAGACCTACATACTCAGCTCCGCGACCACCTAAGAAGTGACAGTCGGGTTTAAATGGTCTAACTCATTGACTACTATTCCTGATTTCGTGTCTACGTAAGTTCTTTTAACAGGATATTTATAGTACTCATGTGATTCTTTCCATTCTTCAGATTCATCTAGTATTAAGGATCGTTCCGTCTCAAAAGGGCGGGACATCCTAATTACAGCTCCATATGTTTTTTCATCTGGCTTATCAATTTTGTACATTTCCACAATAAGTGCCTTTTCCTCAGCTTTTTCAAGCCTGAAAAAGAATGTATCCCATACACTCGTATCTTCTGAAAGTCTAGAGGTTTTACGTTGCTTCCTTACCCTGTTAACCAATTTCAAAACCAGTTTGTATAAATAGCTTCCCCACATAAAAGCAACTAAAAAACTAAAACAGGTACTTAACAACACGTAACTCATCAAAAATAGTAAATTTGTTGATAATGTGCTTATCTCTTTAATGTCGGTAAGATAAATAGTTGGAATTGATAATAGATATACTGCTAGGTTATACGTAATAATTGTTAAACCAGTAGTTGGAACCCACAGTAAGGCTACAAGCCCTACCATTTCAGTTGGTGTATGCTTGACTGTTGGATTTAAGCCAAAGAGTTGTAACCAAAAATAAGCAAGTAATCCTGGTAAAGAAAATATAATTATGGAAATAAACTGTTCCATATATTCACCTCACATACCCATTTAATCATATAAAACATTTATTCTCTTTCTATATTAAAGAAAAAGAGAGTTAAAGTCTCCCTTTTTCTATTCAAAGCCGTATTTTATTCAAATTTACGACCCTGTACCTTTCCAATAAAAACCTTTTTAGATTTTCCGTTCATCATATTGCGAAACAACTCATCAGTACATTTACAAGGTCTAGTAGAAAACCCTCCATGACTATATATTATTTCTGTAACTTGATTACACGTTTTGCATCGCTTTTCGGTTGTTGAGACTATGTCGCCAAACATATCTCTTATCATACTTTAGCCTCCTTATTAAATACCTATATCAATTCTAAAGTGTATCATTAAAAATTACTTTCTTTACATTCCGCCAAAACACATGCGACACCCATAGAAACTTGTTTATCAAAATTTCTTTTGGCTTCATCATAATCCATAAAATAGAATACATTAGGTGAATAGGAGTCTTGTATAATAACAATCCACATGATTCATGCTCCTTTCAAAATAAAAAGACCAGCTTATTGCTGCTCTGTAGGTTCATTTGGCGTTTCTGTTGTTTCTTCTCCTTCTGTTGGTGGTGTAGTTGGCTCAGTAGTGCCACCATCTCCTGTTTCTTCTGGATCTGGTTCCTCGGTTGTCGGTGGAATAACAGGGTCTGTTGGTTGCTCTGGTTCTTTTAGTTCTTCTTTCACAGGCACCACTTGTTTTACATCGATTCTTGAAAAGATGTAATCTCCAACAACTACTGTTACAGTGTTACTGTTGTTTAATTGTTCATTTAAGAAGATTGGATCATAATCATTTGTCGTAATCGTAATTGTTTTTCCGCCGTTTGTATGAACTTCAACTTTTGTAGTGCCTTCCACAGTTTGATGATCAAGTGGAAGAATACGTTTCACATCGATTCGTTGAATAATAAAATCACCGATAAGCACGGTGATTAGGTCATTATTATTCAATTGATCGTTTAGCACCTGTGCATTGTATACCTCAGTTTGCACCGTGTGTTTTAACCCGCTTTGTGTATGGATTTCAATTTTTTGCATGTTTTTCCATCTCCTTTTGTATTTTTAATAATTTATATTAAAATGTTCCACCTTTTCTTGACTGGATAAAAAGACGTCCAGTAACAGTGGCATTTATTCTAGCTAAACTATTAGGTGTAATTTTAATCTCAACATAACGACCGCGTTGAAATTTCCCTTCATCATCCTTTGCTATATATGGTTCCAAGTCTATATCTTGTCCACTTGTTGAGGTGAAAGGAACTACATTACCATCCACAGTTATCGTTACTTTTGATGGCGTCTCGTTAAATTCGAAGATGCCGTACTCAATTTCGTGGGTATGGTTGGGCAATGTCATATCATGTGTATGGCTTGGTGTACTGTAATCATGTGAGTGAGGCGGAACAGTAGTACTATGGGTGTGATTTGGCAATGTAGTCTCATGCGTATGGTCACCACTAGAGCCATGTGTGTATAAGCTTGAACCTGTTCCTTTTACGTATATTGAAGCTGATGTATTCCTACCTGGATCAGAAAAAGCTGTATGCAATCCTATTGTAGTAGGTTCAGCAGGCATAATACCACCGCCATGAAACATCTTATGAACGTGGTCTCCACCCCCACTCGATGTTTTAACAATACCGCCACCTGCGCTACTCGTTATCACCAATCCGCCACCTGCCGATGTTGTAGACATGTTTGATCCACCTGCGGAAGTCGAACCCACAACAGCCCCACCGCCTTTTATCGCACGTTCGTAGGCTCTAAATCTTAAAGTTTCAAATGTGAGCAATAATTCATTCACATTCATAACATCATTTGGTATTTGAAACCTTATAACGGCTGGATGATCTGGATCACAATTATCTTGGAAATCACGACTATCAATATTAGTTGAACCTTGTGAATAAGTATCGTTTACTAATTGCTTCTTTTGTAAATCAGTAATTGTTGTTCCGATATCTTCACGAACGTTTCCAAGATCAAACTGTATATTCGATGGATCTCCATAAATATCCGGCTTAGTAATTTTCATGATTCTTAAATCATCATTTGTATCGACATCTTGGTCATATACACCAACTATTTTTGCAATGTCATATTTTATAATCTTGTATGGATCAATGAGTTCGTAATCTATACAGTCCACAGAAACAGTGGTTTGCGGCTTCTTATACTTATCTAACAAGGCTTGTGCTGATGCTTTTAATGATTTTGCATCTTCAAAACATCTATCAACCCATATTTGTTTATGAATGCCGTGTTCATCAATAATAGGGAATTCTGCTTCTAAATAAGGTACACCACCATTTACTTTCTCAATTCCTAACTGGTTTACCCCTTCACCATATCCAAGAGGGAATATTCTAGTTATCAACCCAGTTGGATCTTCTTCCTTCTCAATACCTTTTAAATTCTTACCATATCGAATGGTATCAACTTTTTCATTAGTTACACGAACTAGATTAAGGGTAAAGGGATATGTTGTATCATCCCAAGTCCACAAATAGGACTCATTGAAAGGCTTAGGAACACTTACAAGTGCATTTAAAAGTGAATTTTCAT